>NZ_FOIB01000012.1:300000-378720 GCF_900111765.1 Myxococcus fulvus | reverse complement strand
CCTGGTGAGCACCTACTACTCCGCCGCCGTGCTCGTCCCCGACGCGCTGGGTGTGCTGGAGAACGTGGCGCTCGGCGCCTGAGCCGCTTCGCCGCGTCGTGAGACATGAGACGGGCCCGGGGCGCTCCACCGGGCCCGTCTTCGCTTCACGGGCCCGCAATGACAGACAGGCCCGCACCGTCGGCGCAGCCCTTCCCGCACCGGCTCCACACCCTCATCCAAGGCATCCGCCTGGTGAGAGACAGTCCATTCGAGACATCGACTGAAAAGCCTCCCGGATGTTGATGAAAACATCCCGACTGCGAAGACTCCTGTCGCTGGAAACAACTTCCGAGGCGACACATGAGCCATTATCAATTGGGTCACGAGGACCAGGAGCTGGCGCGACTGGAGCTGCAATCCCGCGTCTATCGTCCGCTCACCGAGGCGCTGCTGCGTGACGCGGGGCTGCGGCCTGGGATGCGGGTGCTGGACGTCGGCTGTGGTGTGGGAGACGTGAGCTTCCTCATCGCGGAGCTCGTCGGGCCCAAGGGGAAGGTGGTGGGCATCGACAGCGCCGAGCGCCCCCTGGAGTGGGCCCGACAGCGCGCCCTGAAGCAGGGCCTGTCCCAGGTCGAGTTCATCCACGCGGCGATGGAGTCGTTCTCCTCCTCGCAGCCGTTCGACGCCGTGGTGGGGCGGCTGGTGCTTGCGCATCAACCGGACCCGCTCGCCTTCCTCCGGCGGATGGGAGAGCACCTGGTTCCCGGCGGGGTCCTCGTGTGCCACGAGATGGATTTCTCCTCGTGTCCCATGGCCCATCCGTCCATCCCGCTGTTCGACCGCATGCATGAGTGGCTGCTGGGCCTGGAGAAGCTGCTGCCGCTGCGCATCCGGATGGGCCAGGAGCTGGTGGGCCTGATGCGACAGGCGGGCTTCAAGGTGGAGGGGTGCCGGTACGAGGGTCCGGTGGGCGCCCACGTCGAGGACGACGTGGAGGTGCTGCGCGTCGTCACGGAGGGCACCCGCACCCTGATGCCGCATGTGGTGAGGCTGGGTCTCGCCACGGCCGCGGAGATGGACATCGACACGCTGGAGCAGCGGGTGCGTGACGAGGCCCGCGCCTCGGGCGGCATGTTCATCCCCTTCATGATGGGCGGAGCCTGGACACGTCGCCCCGCCGCGACCTGAGGTCACTGTCCCCGACGGCCCAGGCGCGCCGCGGGGTGGCCCGCAATGACAGACAGGCCCGCATCGGAGGACCCTCGTCCCCCGCACCGGCCCTGGCCCGGCGTCCAACACTTCCGCGCATTGAAAGACAGCTCCCACGTGGTGTGTTCATGAAACGAGCCCGCTGGGGTGAGGAATGTGCCCGCCCGTGAACACTGTCCCCGGCTGAAGACAGACACCGGAGACGAGACATGAGCGCGAACCCCACGAAGTATCAGCTGGGCCACTCGGACGAGGAGATGAAGCGCCTGGAGTATCAGGCGGGCGTCTTCCGTCCGTTGACGGAACGTTTGCTCCGGGCCGCGGGGCTGCGGCCGGGGATGCGGGTGCTGGACGTCGGCTGTGGCGTGGGGGACGTGAGCTTCCTCATCGCCGAGCTCGTCGGTCCCTCGGGTGAGGTGGTGGGCATCGACGGCGCCGCGCTGCCCCTGGAGTGGGCCCGGCGGCGCGCCCGGGAGCAGGGCTTGTCCCAGGTGCGGTTCGAGCATCACGACCTGGCGTCACTGCCGCGAGAGCGGCCCTTCGACGCCGTGGTGGAGCGACTGGTGCTCGTCCACCAGGGGGAGCCGCTTCGATTCATCCACCAGATGGGGGAGCACCTCCGTCCAGGGGGCGTCCTCGTCTGCCATGAATTCGACTTCACCCAGCAGCCCGTCGCCTACCCGCCCATGCCCCTGCTCGAGCAGGTATCGGACTGGCTGACGCGCGCGGTTCGGGGGATGGCGCTGCGAGCGCAGCTGGGCCGGGAGCTGGCGGCGCTGCTACGGGAGGCCGGACTCCAGGTGGAGGGGGGCCAGAGCGCGGGCGTCCTGGGGGTGGACGGCGAGGAGGACGCGGACTCGCTGAGGGTCTTCAGCGCGGGCATCCGGGCGTTGCTCCCCGCCATCGAGCGACTGGGCATCACGCGGGCCGAGGACGTGGGCATCGACACGCTGGAGCAACGGCTTCGTGACGAGGCCCGTGCCGCGAACGGGCTCTTCGTCCCGTTCACGATGATTGGCGTCTGGGCGCGTCGCCCGGCTTCGACGTGAGGTGCTCCTCCGTCAGAAGGGGGCCGGGATGTGGAAGTCCTGGCGTGCTTGCGTGCGCGGATGCGTGAAGACGAGCCCCTCGGCATGCAACCGCCAGGGCCCGGCGTCGCTCCCGAAGCGGGTGTCTCCGACGATGGGGGCACCCAGCCCCTCGGGATGCGCGGTGTGGATGCGCAGCTGCAATTCGTGGCGCGTCCTCGGCCAGAGCAGCACGCGCGTGCGGCCCGCGTGTGACTCCACGACGCGCCAGTCCGTCACCGCGTGCTTGCCGTGGGCGCGGCTCGCCAGGGACTCGAGCGCGCCGGAGGTGGTGCCTCGCAGCGGCAGGTCGATGCGGCCCTCCGTGCCCGAGAGCCCCCCTTCGACCCAGGCGACGTGGCGGTGCTCCGCCTCACCTCGCGCGAGCTGGCGCTGGAGCGCGGCCCGCGTCCCGGTGTCCCGGACAATCAGCTGGAGGCCGGAGACCTCCGCGTCCAGCGCGTGGAGGAAGTGCGCGGAGGTCAGCTCGGGGTAGCGCGCCTGGAGGCGGACGAGCACGGAGTCCCGGCCCGGCGCATGACGCCCCGGCACCGAGGCGAGCCCCGCGTCCTTGTCCACCACGAGCACCCACGCGTCCTCGTGCACCACCCTCGCCGCGCCTGCCGTGGGAAGTGGCGGAGCGGGGTCCACGTCGAGCCCCTCCAGCATGTAGCCGAGGACCGCGCGGCACTTGCTGTCACAGGCCGGGTAGTACGCCCCGGAGACCCGGCCGCCGCCCTCGGGCTGGGCGCCCCACCAGAACTCCGCGAGCGCGAGGGGCTTCAGGCCCTGACGGTAGGCCTGGGCCAGCAGCTTGGGCGCCGCGCACTCCCCCGCGCCTCCTGGGACGGGACGGGGGTCGAACAGGCTCGCCAGGGGGACCCGGCCTCCTCGCGCGTTGGGGATGTCGTAGTCCCAGGTGAGCCGGTGCCACAGGGCCCGCGAGCGCTCGGCGCGCGCGCGTGACAGGGCGGCCCGACGTTCGTCGAGCGCTCGTGCCTGGGCGCTGGAGGCCCCCGAGTCCAGGACGGCGCGCTCGTGGTCCTTGGCGAGCTCGCGCAGGCGGTGGCCCAGCTCGGTCAGCTCCGCCTCGCCCTCGGGCAGGAAGGTCTCTCGCGCGCTCGGGTCGAAGAGCGGCGGTGCGAAGCCCTCCACCTCCCAGCTGCCCCCGAGCATCCCGGAGAAGGCGCTCAGGAAACCTGGCCGGCCTTCCGCCGTGGAGACGACCAGGACGCCGAACATCTTTCCGCCGCCCGGACGCCACAGGGCTTCCCAGCGAGTGGCCTCGCGCTCCAGGCGCTGACGGAGCGTCTCGGCGGCCCTCCGGGCGAGCGGCCCGGGCGGCCCGGGCGCGAAGGGGCTGGGCAGACGCGGGGGCACCTCTCCGGGCGGGGGCGGTGAAGCGAAGAAGCGCGGGGACAGGGGTGGCTCGCTCACGGGATGCGCCCAGGAGGCTCTCACAGGTCCGGCGCTCCGGGGGCCCCTTCCCCGGGGGCGGCTCGCCGGCCCACTCCGCCGGGAGACAGGGAGACACGGCCGGTGACACGCGGGACTTGCGCCATTGGGCACTGGTGGACAGAGGACGTGCGGGGTCCACGCCGGGTTCGACAGCCCGCAAACCAGCGTCTATGTCCTCCCTTGCATGGTGTCCGCTCCGCGAGAGGTGCTGCTGTTCACCCTGGCAGGTCAGCGCTACGGCCTCCCCACCGAGGACGTGCGTGAGCTGGTGCGCGCCGTGCGCCTGACGCCCCTGCCTCGCGCGCCGGATGTCGTCGAGGGACTGCTCAACCTGCACGGGCAGCTGCTCCCCGTGCTCGACCTGCGCCGGCGCTTCCGTCACCCCGCCCGGCCCCTGTCCGCCTTCGACCACCTCATCGTCGCCCAGGCCGGGCCCCGACAGGTCGCCCTGCGCGTGGACCGCGCCGAGGGCCTGCGCGTGGTCGCCCCCGAGGAGTGGGACGAGACGCCCCGCGAGCTGCCCGGCGTCGGCTACGTCACCGGCGCCGCCAAGCTGGAGGACGGCCTGGTCCTGGTCCATGACCTGCGCGGGTTCCTCTCCGAGGCCGAGTCGCTGGCCCTGGACGCGGCGCTCGTCGCCTCGACGGAGCGTGCGTGAGGCAAGGCCCGTGGAGCCATCCGGGCTTTCCCGCCGTGCTCGCGCTCGTCGAGGAGCGCGCGGGGCTCGCTCCGCCCTCCTGCCCCGCGTCCGCCGAGGAGGGCATCAGCCGCGCCATGGCTCGCGCCGGCGTCAGGGACTTCGAGACCTATCGCCTGCGCATCGCCGATGACGCGGCCGCGATGGATGACCTGCTCACCGAGCTCACCATCGGTGAGACGTACTTCTTCCGCACCCCCGAGCACTTCGAGCACCTGCGCCGCGTCGTGCTCCCCGGCCTGCGCGAGCGCCATGGGCAGGACTACAGCGCGCGGCTGTGGAGCGCGGCGTGCTCGTCCGGCGAGGAGCCGTACTCGCTGGCCGCCCTGATGATGAACGAGGGCTGGGGCCAGCACATGACGGTGCTCGCCACGGATGTGTCACGCACGGCGCTCGCTCGCGCACGGCGCGCGCACTATGGCGAGTGGTCCCTGCGGGGACCGTGGGCCGAGCGGATGCGCGCGCACCTGCGCCCCGAGGGCCGCCAGTACATCCTGGCGCCCGAGGTGAAACAGCACGTGCGCTTCAGCTACCTGAACCTCGCGCTCGACACGTGGCCCTCGCCCGACTCCGGCATCTGGCGGCTGGATGTCGTGTTCTGTCGCAACGTCCTCATCTACTTCAACGACGCCACCATCGAGGCCGTGGCCCGCCGCCTCCATGCGTCGCTGGCGGAGGGAGGGTGTCTCTTCACCGGTCCTTCGGACCCGCCGCTCGGAGGGCTCGCTCCGCTGGAGCCCGTCCTCACCGAGTGGGGCGTGTTCTATCGGCGGCTGCCGCCCGGCACCACCGTGGCCGTTCCCGATGGGGCGCCGTTCGGTGCGCACCCGGCGGGTGCGGCGCATGAGGGTCATGGGGCTCGGGCGCCGTATGAGGCGTGGCCGTCGCAGCCGGAAGGGTGGGCTCCTGGCTCGGGTGCTCATCCCGAGGCTGGCGCTTCGGGACAGGGTGGCGCGTTCCAGCGCGGACCGGGCGCTCCTTACGATGCCGGTGAGTTTCAGCGCGGGCTGGGTTCTCCGTACGAGGCTGGCGCGGTTCAGCGAGGGCCGGGCTCTCCGCGCGATGCCGGCGCCGCGCCAGGCGATGCGGGCGCGGTTCAGCGCGGGCCGGGCTTCGCGCACGAGGCTGGCTCCGTGGGCGCGTTTCCGGGGCAGGCCGGCGCACCCAACCGAGGACCGGGCTCCTCGTTCGCGGCCACGATTGCTGGCGCGAACACGCAGGGCTCCGCGCCTCGTGGCACGAGCGCCCGGGCCCTGAGCCCCGCGGAGATATCCACCGCCCGTCGCGCGCTGGAGCGCGGCGACTGGCGCGAGGCCGCGACACGGCTGGGCGCCCTGGACCCCGACCCGGACGTCGCCACCGCCGCCGTGCGCGCCATCGCCAACCTGGATGCCCAGGCCGCCCTCTACGTCAGCGCCGAGGCCGCCACCCGCCATCCGCTCGTGCCCGGCCTGCGCTACCTGGAGGCCCTCCTCCTCCTCGGCCAGGGCCGCCTCCCCGACGCCGAGCGCTCCGTCCGTCAGGCCCTCTACCTGGAGCCCACCCTCGCCGTCGCCTGGCTCGTCCTCGGACGCGTGCTGCGCCGGCTCGGCGACCTCCCCGGCGCCCAGAAGGCCCTGCGCGAAGCCGAGACGCTCTGCGAGGCCCTGCCCCCCGACACCGCCGTGCCGCTCGCGGAGGGCGAGCGCGCACGAGAGCTGGCGCGCGCCGCCCGTGACGAGCGCGTCCGCATGGAAGGCGCCTGATGCCTCACTCCAAGAACATCGACTGGACCGCCGTCCGGGCCCGGCTCGCCGAGCTGGAGTCCTCTCGCGAAGCCCAGGGCGACCTCACCCCCGAGGAAGAGGCCGCGCTGCTCGACGAGCGCGCCCGCGCCCTCGGCCGCCCCCTCACCCCCGACATCGCCCCCGGCACCCTGCGCGAGGTGGTGCGCTTCCGCGCCTCCGACCAGGCGTACGCCCTGGAGTCCCGGTTCGTGCTCGAGGTCGTCCGCTCCGCGGAGGTCATCCCCCTGCCCGGCGCTCCGCCCGCGCTGCGCGGCCTCACGCTGCTGCACGGCGAGGTGCTCCCCGTCGTCGAGCTGGCCCCGCTCTTCGGCCGCGCGCCGTCGAGCGCCCCCGGCCCCCTGCTCGTCGTGGGCACGCACCGGGCCGAGCTGGGCGTGCGCACCGAGGAAGTGCGGGAGGTCACCCAGGTGTCCAGCCTGGACCTGCTGCCCACCCCCGAGGGCCTCATGGACACCGCCGGCGGTCTGGTGTTCGCGGCCGACAGGGACGGAACTCTCTTGCTGGAGGGCGACTCGCTGCTGAGTGACAGTCGCCTCGTGTTCGATTTGTCCGACGAAGGAGTCGTATGAACATCGGGAACCGCATCGCGGTCGGCTTCGGACTCTCATTGCTGGTGCTGCTCATCCTGGCCGTCGTCGCGTTCCAGGGAGCCCGCCAGCTCAACGAGACCACCGAGGGCCTGGTCAAGGTCCATGAGAACTACAAGCTGCTGCGCGAGGTGCGTGCGCTGCTGGTCGACGCGGAGACGGGACAGCGCGGCTTCCTGCTCACCGGCGAGGACCCGTACCTGGAGCCCTATCAGGCGGCGCTCGCCACGCTCCAGCAGGACCTCAACCTGATGCGCGAAGCGCTGGCCCCCTACCCCCAGCAGCGCAACCGCATGGTGCGCCTGGAGCCGCTGGTGGCGGGACGGCTGGCCCTGCTGGAGGAGGGCATCCGTCAGCGCCGGGAGAAGGGCCTGGAGGGCTCGCTGCCCATCGTCCGGGGCAACCGGGGCAAGGAGCTGATGGACCAGGTCCGCGGCGTCATCAACGAGATGCTCGCCGAGGAGCAGGAGCGCTGGACCGAGCACTCCGAGGCCGCCCGGGACGCCTCGCGGCAGATTACGTGGGTGCTCGCCATCTGCGCCGTGATGGGGCTGCTCATCGTCTCCGTGGGCAGCTACGTCATCACCCGCAGCATCACCGTGCCGCTGCGCCGGCTGATGCTGGGCGTGGAGCAGCTGGGCTCGGGGAAGCTGGCCAACCGCATCGACATCAAGGGCCGCGACGAGACGGCGGAGCTGGCGCGCGCCTTCAACGACATGGCCGAGCGCCGCCAGCAATCCGAGGCGCAGATCGCCCGGCAGTCCGAGCAGCGCGAGCACACGCTGCGCACCGTGGCGGAGTTCGTCAATCAGCTCGCGGGCGCCAGCTCCCAGATTCTCGCCAGCACCACCGAGCAGGTGGCCGGCGCGCAGGAGCAGGGCAGCGCGGTGACGGAGACGGTGAGCACCATCGAGGAGATCACCAAGACGTCCGAGGAGGCCGCCGGCCGCGCGCGCAACGTCAGCGACTCCGCGCGCCACGCGGAGGAGGTGGGCCGCTCCGGCCGTCGCTCGGTGGAGGAGGCCGTGTCCTCCATGGGCACCGTGCGCGAGCAGGTGGAGTCCATCGCCCAGCGCATCCTGGCGCTCGCCGAGCAGGCGCAGGCCATTGGCGACATCATCACCACCGTCAACGACATCTCCGAGCAGACGCACATGCTCGCGCTCAACGCCTCCATCGAGGCCAGCCGCGCGGGGGAGAACGGCCGGGGCTTCGCCGTCGTCGCCGCCGAGGTCAAGGCGCTGGCGGACCAGTCCAAGAAGGCCACCAGCCAGGTGCGGCAGATTCTGGGGCAGATTCAAAAGGCCACGCACGGCGCGGTGATGACCACCGAGGAGGGCACCAAGAGCGTGGCCACCGCCACCCGCGTGGTGTCCGAGGCGGGCTCCACCATCCAGACGCTGTCGGACCTGCTCGCGCAGGCGTCGCTCACCGCCGCGCAGATCGCCGCCTCCGCCAACCAGCAGGCCACGGGCATCGCGCAAATCCGACAGGCCATGCATGACGTCAACCAGGCCACGCAGCAGGGCCTGTTGTCGTCGCGCCAGACGGAGCGGGCCATGCAGGACATCAACGGCATGGGTCAGAAGCTCAAGGGTCTGCTCGAAGAGTACGGCCGCTGATGGACCGCGACAGGCTCGCACAGGCGTTGCTCGCCACGTTCCTCGAGGAGCTCGAGGGGCATGTGACGTCGCTCAACCGCGACCTGCTCGCGCTGGAGCGGGAGCAGGGGACACCGCCCGCCACCGAGCGCGTGTCGGCGCTCTTGCGCACGCTGCACAGCGTGAAGGGCGCCGCGCGCGCGGCCAGCGCCCTCCTGGTGGAGACGGCCTGTCACCGGCTGGAGGAGGTGCTCGAGCCCTTGCGCGACCGGCGCACCGCGCCCCCGGAGCTGTATGAGCTGTGCTTCGCCGCCGTGGACGCGCTGGACGACGCGGGTCGGCGGCTGGCTTCGCGGCAGGAGCTGACGGGCTCGCCGCTGGAGCTGCTGCTGCCGGACCTGGAGCGCGCGGCCCAGGTCGCGGCGGCGCCGGCACGTCCGGCGTCGCGCCCGACGGCGAGCGGGGGCGTGGGGAGTACGAGGGCTCCGGGCACCGGCGGTGCGGATGTCTCTCGCGACGGAGGAGGTTCACGCGCGCCTGGTGCCGGCGGTGCTGAGTCCTCTCGCGACGGAGGAGGTTCACGCGCTCCAGGTGCCGGCGGTACGGACTCCTCTCGTGACACGGGGCTCGCTCGCGCTCCGGGCGCGGAGCCGTCGGAGCCGTCGTCCGGTGGCGCCGGCCTGGAGACGACGCTGCCGGTGCGCGTGTCCGCGCAGAAGCTGGACGCGCTGCTGTCGCGCAGCGGTGAGCTGCGGGTCGCCGCGCTGCGACTGGAGGGCCGTGCCGAGACGCTGGAGACGGTGCGAGAGGAGCTCTCCCGCGTGCGCGACGCCGTGCGCGGCACCGACGGCGAGGCGGCGCTGCGCCGCGCGGAGACGGAGCTGGCGCGGGTGGCGCGTGAGCTGGCCGCGGACCAACGGGCCCTCGGCGGCGTGGCCACCGGCATGGATGACGAGGTCCGCCGCGCGCGCACCCTCCCCTTCGTCGAGGGCTGCAGCGGACTGGAGCGCGCCGCGCGCGACGTGGCCCGCTCCGAGGGCAAGAAGGTCCGCCTGGAAATCCAGGGCGGCGCGCTGGAGCTGGACCGCTCCCTGCTCCAGTCCCTGCGCGAGCCGATGCTGCACCTGGTGCGCAACGCCGTGGCGCACGGCCTGGAGTCCCCCGAGGAGCGCGAGCGCGCGGGCAAACCCGAGGAGGGGCTCGTCACGCTGTCGGCGCGCCTGCGCGGCAGCCGCGTGGAGGTCACCGTGGAGGACGACGGGCGCGGCCTGGACCTCCAGGCGCTGCGCGCGCGCGCCCTCGAGCGGGGCATCGAGGTCCCCGAGGACGACGCGGAGGCGGCGCGGCTCGCCTTCCACGCGGGCCTGTCCACCACGTCGCGGGTGACGGAGGTCGCGGGCCGGGGCGTGGGCCTGGACGTGGTGCGCACCCAGGTGGAGGCGATGCGCGGCACCGTGGAGGTGGCCACCGAGCCCGGCAGGGGCGCGTGCTTCAGGCTCGACGTGCCCCTCACGCTGAGCACCCTGCGCGTGCTGCTGGTGTCCACCGGAGGACAGACGCTGGCCCTGGCCAGCGAGGGCGTGGCGCGACTGGTCCGGCTGGCGCCCGAGGAAGTGCGCGATGTGGAGGGGCACCCCACCTGGGTGGCCGAGGACGCGCTGGTGCCCCTGGCCTCGCTGTCGGACGTGCTGGGCCTGCCCCCCGGACCTCCGCGTCAGCGCCGGGGAGCGGTGGTGCTGGCGGCAGGCACCGCGCGCGCCGCGCTGGTGGTGGACGAGGTGCTGGCCGAGCAGGAGGCCCTCGTCCGCGCGCTGGGCCCTCGCGTGCGCCGCGCGCGTCACGTGTCGGCGGCGGCGGTGCTGCCGGACGGACGGCTGTCCCTGCTGCTCAACCCCGTCTCGCTCGTGCGGGCCGCGGGGGGACGTCCCTCCACGGCGCTGTTCCCCACCCCGGCCGCCCGGGCGGCGCGGCGGCGAATCCTCCTGGCGGACGACTCGCCCACCACGCGCGCGCTCGAGCAGAGCATCCTGGAGGGCGCCGGCTACGACGTGGTGGCGTGCGCGGACGGGGCCGAGGCGTGGGAGCGGCTGCAGACCGTCGGCGCCGAGGCGCTCGTGCTGGACGTGGAGATGCCGCGCATGGACGGCATCGCGCTCACCGAGGCCGTGCGCGCCTCCCCCCGCTTCTCGCGGCTGCCGGTGGTGCTCGTCACAGCCCGGGGCAAGCCCGAGGACAAGGCGCGCGGGCTGCAAGCGGGGGCCAGTGCCTATCTTGTGAAAAGCGCGTTCGACCCGACGAGCCTGCTGGAGACGCTGAGACGACTGCTATGAGGACTGAACCGTTGCGCATCGTGGTGGCCGAGGACTCGCCCACCGCCCGCCGGCTGCTGGTGGAGATTCTGCGCGCCGACCCCGCGCTGAGCGTGGTGGGCGAGGCGAAGGACGGCGTGGAGGCGGTGGAGCTGGCCCAGCGGCTGCGGCCCCACCTGGTGACGATGGACATCCAGATGCCGCGCATGGACGGCCTGGAGGCCACGCGCCGAATCATGACGGAGGTGCCCACCCCCGTCGTCGTCGTGTCCACGCTGGTGGAGCGCGACATCCAGACGTCCATGGCCGCGCTGCGCGCCGGCGCGCTCGCGGTGCTCCAGAAGCCCCTGGGCCCCGAGTCCCCGGACTTCGACGCGGAGAGCCGTCGACTGCGCGACACCTTGAAGGCCATGGCGGAGGTGAAGGTGGTGCGCCGCTGGCCGGACCGGGGCACGACGCCCGTGCCCCTGCCCCTCGCCACGCCCGCGCCCCGCATGCAGCCGCCGCACACGGCGGTGGTGGCGCTGGCGGCGTCGACGGGCGGACCGGCCGCGCTGTTCCGGCTGCTGTCGGAGCTGCCCGCGGACTTCCCCGCGCCCGTGCTGGTGGTGCAGCACATCGCGCTCGGCTTCGGCCAGGGCCTGGCGTCCTGGCTGGCCACGGCGGGGCCGCTGCCCGTGCGGGTGGCGGAGGAGGGAGAGCTGCTGCTGCCCGGCCACGTCTATCTGGCGCCGGACGACCGACACCTCGGCGTCCAGGACGGCCGCGCGCAGGTGTCCAAGGCGGCGCCCGTCAACGGCTTCCGCCCCTCGGCGACGTGGCTGTTCCGCTCGGTGGCCAGGGCGCATGGCGCGGAGGCGCTCGCGGTGGTGCTGACGGGCATGGGACAGGACGGCCTGGAGGGCATCCGCGAGCTGCGTGAGGTGGGGGGCCGGGTGCTGGCGCAGGACGAGGAGTCCTCCGTCGTCTTCGGCATGCCGGGCGTGGTGGTGGGGGCGGGGCTGGCGGACGAGGTCGTCGCCCTGGCCTCCCTGCCCGCCCGACTGACGCTCGCCGTCCGGGCAGGCTCACAGTCGGGGTGAGCCATAAGTATCCGCTTCTTGAAACTTGGAGCCTGACTGAAGACGGAGGAATGGTCTTCGCGTCGCGGGGTGTCAATATCCCGTCAGGCCCCATCCTTTGTTCCGATGAGTACATCCCTGCCTTCCTTCGTGTGCGCCTTCATGGCGCTCCCCGACCCGGCCTACGTCCTGGACGCGGCGGGGCGACTCATGGCGACGAGCGCCTCCGGTGCGCGGGCGTTCGGACAAGGGCCCGAGGGGCTGGTGGGACGGAGCTGGAGCGAGCTGGGCCTGCCGCTCGAGGACGCCGCGAGGCTGGAGTCCGCGCGGGCGCGGGCCTCGTCGCTGGGGGACAGCGTCACGGTGGAGCTGCCCTGGCCCATGGACTCGGGCCTGCGGCGGCACGCGCTGGTGCTCACCCCGCTGCCCGCGTCCGACAGCGAGCAGGGCCTGGTGCTGGTGACGGCGCGGCCGCTGACGGAGGCGGAGGCGGTGTACTCGCGCGCGCTGGAGCTGGAGCAGCTGGCGCGCGCGGAGGTGGAGCAGGCCGAGCGGCGACGCTCGTTCCTCTACCAGGCGATGACGACGCTGTTCACCCACCCGCCCGACCCTCACGGCATGTACACGCTGCTGGCGCACCTGGCGGTGCCGGACCTGGCGGACTGGTGTCTGGTGGACGCGCTGGAGCAGGGCAACTGGGTGTCGCGGGTCGCGGTGGCGTGCCTGGACCCGACGCAGCAGGAGCGCGCGGCGGCGCTGCCCCAGCGCATGGAGCGGCGCGACGACGCCCCCGTGGGGCTCTTGCGCGTCTTGCGCACCGGGGAGCCGGAGCTGGTGCCGGCGGTGACGGACTCGCTCCTGCGCGCGGCGGCGGCCGAGCCCGCGCACCCGGCGCTCCTGCGCACGCTGCAGGCGCGCTCGTACATGATCATCCCGCTGCGCGCGCGGGGGAACACGCTGGGCGCGGTGACCTTCGTGGCCTCGGGCTCGGGCCGGCGGTACGGGCCGGATGACCTGGCGCTGGCGGAGGACCTGTGCCTTCGCGCGAGCCTGGCCATCGACAACGCGCGGCTGGTGGGCGAGTCGCGCCGCGCGGCCCGGGCGCGCGAGGATTTGCTCGCGGTGGTGTCGCACGACCTGAAGAATCCGCTGGGCGTGGTGCAGCTGGGCTCGGCGCTGCTCTTGCGCGGGCCGGGCGCGCGGCCGGGCGGGGAGATGGTCGCCAAGCAGGCCACGCGCATCCAGGACGCGACGGACCGGATGTCGCGTCTCATCTCGGACCTGCTGGACTGGGGACGGCTGGAGGCGGGCGGGCTGCCGCTGGAGCTGGGCGAGCACTCGATGACGGCGCTCGTCACGGAGGCGATGGACGCCATCCGACCGCTGGCCGAGGCCAAGGGGCTGCACCTGCACACGCGCTCCACCGAGGACGACGTGCGCGCCAAGTGCGACCGCACGCGGGTGCTCCAGGTCCTGGGCAACCTGTTGGGCAACGCGGTGAAGTTCACCCCGCCGGGTGGCGATTTGGAGACGGGCGTGTCCGTGCGCAGTAGCGGCGAGGTGTGCATCCACGTGCGCGACACGGGCTCGGGCATCGACCCGGAGGCGCTGCCGCACATCTTCGACCGGTACTGGCAGGCGCGCGACGCGGCCAGCCGGGGCACGGGGCTGGGCCTGGCCATCGCCAAGGGATTGGTGGAGGCGCATGGTGGACACATCCAGGCGCGCAGCACGAAGGGAGAGGGCAGCACCTTCTCCTTCACGCTGCCGCTGACGGGCGTGTCCACCGCGCCGCACTCCAGCGCGTCGCGCACGCGACTGGACGCATGAGACGGGACGGGGACGGCTAGAGTCCTCGCCCGGTCATGCCCATCACCACGGAGCCGCTCCCCACCGCGTTCCTGCTCGCCGTCTGCGGCGCGTTGCTGGCGCTCAGCGTGTTGTTCAGCCGGGCGTCCGGCCGCTTCGGCATCCCCGTGGCGCTCTTGTTCCTGGGCGTGGGCATGGCGGCGGGCTCGGACGGCCCGGGCGGCATCGACTTCGACAACTACGGGTTCGCGTTCCGGCTGGGCACGGTGGCGCTGGTGCTCATCCTGTTCGACGGTGGGCTGAACACGCCACTGGCCGCCATCCACTCGGCGCTGAAGCCGGCGGCGGTGCTGGCGACGGTGGGCGTGGTGGCGACGGCGGCGCTGATGGGCGCGGCGGCGCACTTCATCTTCGGCTTCGGGTGGACGCAGGCGTTGCTGCTCGGCGCCATCGTGTCGTCCACGGACGCGGCGGCGGTGTTCTCCGTGCTGCGCGGCAGCGGGCTGCACCTGAAGCGGCGGGTGGGCACGACGCTGGAGCTGGAGTCGGGGTTGAACGACCCGATGGCCGTCATCCTCACCACGGGCCTGACGCACACGCTGGCGAGCGGCAAGCCTCCGGGGTGGGACCTGGCGGTGGAGGCGGTGGTGCAAATGGTGGTGGGCGCGGGGCTGGGGCTCGCGATGGGGTTGGGCGCGAGGATGCTGCTCAAGCGCCTGCGACTGCGCGTGGCGGGGCTGTATCCGGTGATGACGCTGGCCCTGGCGCTGTTGTCCTTCGGCCTGCCCACGCTGCTGCACGGCAGCGGCTTTTTGGCCGTGTACATCGTGGGCATCGCGCTGGGCAACGAGACCATCCGCTACCGCACGGGCCTGCTGCGGGTGCATGACGCGCTGGCGTGGCTGTCGCAGGTGTTGATGTTCCTGGTACTCGGGTTGCTGGTGTATCCGAGAAACCTGGTGGAGGTGGCGTGGGAGGGGCTGGGGTTGGGGTTGGTGCTCGCCTTCCTGGCGCGGCCGCTGGCGGTGTTCCTGTGCCTGCTGCCGTTCAGGTTCCCCTTCGGGGAGATGGTCTACACGGGATGGGTGGGGCTGAGGGGCGCGGTGCCCATCATCCTGGCGACGTTCCCCGTGCTGGCGAACGCGCCGGGCTCGCGGGACATCTTCAACATCGTGTTCTTCATCGTGGTGGTGAACGGGCTCATCCCCGGGGCGACGGTGCCGTGGGTGACGAAGAAGCTGGGGCTGGCGGCCAACGTGCCCGAGCCGCCGCAGGCGGTGCTGGAGATCGCGTCCACGCAGCTGCTCAAGGGGGAGCTGAGCTCGTTCTACATCGACAAGGCGTCGGCGGTGGCGGGCGAGCGGCTGGCGGACCTGCCCTTCCCACCGGGCTCGGCGGCGATGCTGCTGGTGCGCGGGCAGGAGCTGCTCGCGCCCAAGGGCGACACGGTGTTCCAGCCCGGTGACCACGTGTATGTCTTCGGCCACGCGGAGGACCTGCCGCTCTTGCGCCTGCTCTTCGGTCAGCAGGAGGACGAGTAGGCGGGGTGGGCCCGCCCGGAGAGCACGCGCTCCGAGCAGGCCGTGGGTGACGGGCTACTGGCGCAGCAACTCGTGCTGGAACTTCGCCTCGGCCTTCTTCGCCGGGTCCGCGTGGTCCGGGTGGAAATCCGGCTTGAGGTCGAAGTCCACGCGCAGCACGCGGCCGGTGAAGCGGGCGTTGGAGGGATACTCGGGGCTCACGGCGGTGCCCTTGTCCCAGCCCACGTCGAAGGTCTCGTCCATCGAGTAGCCCACGGACACGGTCCTGGGAATGGGCGCCTCGGCGACCTTCATGCCGTCGACATGGAGCCGCCCCACGCCGCCCGCGCCGAAGGGCTCCGGTCCGGTCTTCTCGAACTCGTAGCGGAGCAGGTGCCGGCCGGGCTTCAGGGCGTCCTTGCCGCGGATGTATGTGTATTGGGGGCCAGGGAAGTTGTAGCAGAACACCGGCACGCCATCCTTGAGGTAGAGCGTCCAGCCCGCCGCCGAGCCGCCGAGCGCGACGATGGGTCCGCTGGCGTCACCCGCCGGGACGTCCACCTCCGCGGTCATCTCCCAGGAGCGGTTCTTGGTGTCCGGCCCGGCGAACTCCTGGATGCGGACGGCGCCCTCGTAATAGGTCATCCGCGAGCGCTCGGCGTAGAGGCCCGCGCGTCCCAGCGCGCGCATCTGGAAGCGGTCATCCAGCGGCAGCACCTGGTAGCGGCCGGCCTCCGCCCACCACAGGCCCACCAGCTCGATGAGCTTCTTCACCAGGGGGTCATCCAGGTTCGCGCGGTCCCGCCCCTTCATCAAATCGTTCGACTCGGTCGGGTCCTCGGCGAGGTTGTAGAGTTCCCAGTGGTCCTCGTCGAAGCCCCACCTCGCCTTGTTCTCCCAGGGCTTGCGGCCGTGGTAGGTCACGACCTTCCAGCCGTCGTGGTACAGGCCGCGGTTGCCCAGCATCTCGAAGTACTGGGTGACGTGGTTGGACGGGGCCTTCGCGTCATCGAACGAGTAGTTCATCGGGAAGCCCTCGACGGACTCCTGCTGAACGGAGTTGATGAAGCGCGGCGCGTCGATGCCGATGGCCTCGAGAATCGTGGGCACGATGTCGATGCAGTGGTGGTACTGCGTGCGCAGCTCTCCCTTGGCCTGGATGCCTCGGGGCCAGTGGACGATGAGCGGGTTTCGCACGCCGCCGAAGTGCGTGTACTGCTTGCAGAGCTGGAAGGGCGTGTTGCCCGCCATGGCCCAGCCCACGGGGTAGTGATTGTAGGAGCCGGGCTGACCGAGCTGGTCGATGCGCGCCAGGTTCTGGGCCACCGTCTCCTGGACGTTGTTGGCCACGGACTGCTCGTTGAACAGGCCCGACAAGGTCCCCTCGCCGGACGAGCCGTTGTCGCCGATGCAGACGAACACGAGCGTGTTGTCGAGCTGGCCTGTGCGCTCGAGGAACTCCATCAGGCGGCCGAGCTGTGCGTCGGCGTGTTCGATGAAGCCCGCGTAGAGCTCCGCCATGCGCGCGAACAGCCGCCGCTCGTCGGCGGACAGCGACTCCCACTTCTGCACGCCCTCCAGCATGGGCGCGAGGCGGGCCTCCTCGGGGATGATGCCCAGCTCCTTCTGACGGGCGAGCACCTTCTCGCGGTAGGCGTCCCACCCCAGGTCGAACTGGCCCTTGTACTTGTCGGCCCACTCGGGCGCGACGTGGTGGGGTGCATGCGCGCACCCGAACGCGAGCCACGTCAGCCAGGGTTTGTCCGGGTCCGCCGAGTGGTGCTGCGAAATCCAGCTCATGGCGCGGTCCACCAGGTCCTCGGACAGGTGGTAGCCCTCGTCAGGGGTGCGCGGCGGGTCCACGGCCTCGCGGTCCAGGAAGAGCTTCGGCTCCCACTGGTCGCAGTCGCCGCCGAGGAAGCCGTAGAAGCGGTCGAAGCCGAAGACGGAGCCGGTGGGCCAGCGGTCATACGGCCCCGCGATGGTGGTCTCCTCCGACGGCGTGTTGTGCCACTTGCCGATGCAGTAGCTGGTGTAGCCGTGCTGGTGGAGCATCGCGGGGATGCCCGCCTTGTCCTGCGGCTGGCGGCCGTTGTAGCCGGGGAAGCCCGTGGCCAGCTCGGTGATGTTGGCCATGCCCACGGAGTGGTGGTTGCGGCCGGTGACGAGGCAGGAGCGCGTGGGCGAGCACAGCGCGGTGGTGGTGAAGTGCGTGTAGCGCAGGCCCTGCTCGGCCAGGCGCATCATCGTCGGCGTGCGAATCATGCCGCCGAAGGGCTCACACCAACCGAAGCCGACGTCATCGAGGATGACGTAGAGGATGTTGGGTGCGTCCTTCGGAGCCTTGGGCGGCATGGGGAAGGCGGGCGTGGACTCCTCGTACGTGCGTCCGATGCGCCCGGGGAACCGCTCGCCCTCCCGATAGGTCTTCATCGTCTTGGCGTCGGTCGTGGAGTCCCCGCCGTTGCCGTTCTTCTTCCCACGCTTGTCCTTGCTCATTCGGCCCTCCCAGGCACCTCCGGAAGGTGGCCGACAGCGGCGCGCGGGGCATCGGCCCGATGACATGGGCACCCGTGAGAGCGGGCGGTGGTCGAAGCGGGAGGCTCCGGCCACGAGGTCGCCAACCAGCGATTGGCAACAACGACCCATGCGCCCCGTCCATTGCCGGAGTGGTTCGCGGCGCGGCGGAGCCGAGGCTCCCCGCTCTCGCCTGCCCGCCTCCTTACGTCCACCCCGACCCGGAGGCGATCCTTTGCCTTCGAATCATCGGGACGCCGCCGTGGCTGTGATTGCTCGTCCCAGGCGTCCGTGACAGGAAGCGGCTCCATGTCCTTCCTGCATCAGGCGCTGGTGTTCCTGGCGGCCGCGGTGGTGTCCGTCCCGCTGTTCAAGCGGCTCGGCTTGGGCTCGGTGCTGGGCTACCTCGTCGCGGGCGCCGTCATCGGCCCCTCGGGCGCGAAGCTCATCGGCGACGTGCAGAACGTGCTCCACTTCTCCGAGCTGGGCGTGGTGCTGCTGCTGTTCGTCATCGGCCTGGAGCTCCAACCCTCCCGCCTGTGGAGCCTGCGCCACTCCGTCTTCGGCATCGGCGGCGCGCAGGTGCTCGTCACCGGCGCCCTGCTCGCCAGCGCGTGCTGGCTGTTCGGCCTGTCCCCCGGCGCGTCCATCATCGCGGGCTTCGGCCTGTCGCTCTCCTCCACCGCCTTCGCCCTGCAGCTGCTCGCCGAGCGCAACCAGCTCACCACCGGCTACGGACGCCTCGCCTTCGGCATCCTCCTGTTCCAGGACCTGGCCGTCATCCCGCTGCTCGCGCTGCTGCCCCTGCTCGGCCAGACGAGCACCGCGTCACCCGAGCCCGGCTGGCTCACCGGCCTCAAGGTCGTGGCCGTGCTCACGGGCGTGGTGCTCGCGGGCCGCTTCCTGTTGCGCCCCCTCTTTCGCGCCGTGGCCTCGTTCCACAGCCAGGAGCTGTTCACCGCCACCGCGCTGCTCGTCGTCGTGGGCACCGCCGCCCTGCTCAACGCCGTGGGCCTGTCCATGGCGCTCGGCGCGTTCCTCGCCGGCGTGCTCCTGTCCGAGTCCGAGTACCGCCACGAGCTGGAGGCCGACATCGAGCCCTTCAAGGGCCTGCTGCTCGGCCTGTTCTTCATCGCCGTGGGCATGAGCGTGAACCTGCGCCTCATCGTCGAGCAGCCCGTGCTCGTCACCGCCCTCGTGCTGGGACTCGTCGCCCTCAAGGGCGCCGTGCTCTACGGCCTGGGCCGCTTCAGCCTCAAGGAGAACGAGCCGTC
Source organism: Myxococcus fulvus (assembly GCF_900111765.1). The sequence continues at coordinate 359,842 of NZ_FOIB01000012.1, read as the reverse complement.
GCTCAGCCTGGGCGTCGTCATCTCCCAGGGCGGCGAGTTCGCCTTCGTCCTCTTCGCGCTCGCCGTGTCCTTCCACGTCATGAGCGCCCACGAGGCGGACCTGCTCGTCGTCGTCGTGGGCCTGTCCATGGCCACCACCCCCGTGCTCTACGCGGCCTACGAGCGCTACGTCCGCCCCCGCTTCCAGAAGAAGGCCCAGACGCGCGAGTTCGACGTGGCGCCCCAGGAGGACCACCCCGTCATCATCGCCGGCTTCGGCCGCGTGGGTCAGGTGGTGGGCCGGCTGCTGCGCGCCAAGCGCATCGGGTTCACCGCCATCGACGCGAGCCCCGAGCACATCGACTTCATGAAGCGCTTCGGCAGCCAGGTGTTCTACGGCGACGCGTCCCGGCTCGACCTGCTGCGCGCCGCCCGCGCCGACAAGGCCCGCGTCTTCGTGCTCGCCATCGACGACATGGAGGCCTCCCTGCGCACCGCGAAGACGGTGAAGGAGCACTTCCCCCACCTGGTCATCTTCGCCCGCGCCCGCAACCGCGTGCACGCCTACCAGCTGCTGGACCTGGGCATCGAGCACGTCATGCGAGAGACCTTCGCCGGCAGCATGGAGCTGGGCGGCGACATCCTCCAGACCATGGGCCTCACCTTCTCCGAGAGCCACCGCGTCATGGAGCGCCTGAGAGAGCACGACGAGAAGCTCCTGCGCGAGACGGCCCGCTTCCACCGCGACGAGGCGAAGCTGGTGGAGGCCGCCGCGCGCGCCCGCAAGGAGCTGGAGCGCCTCTTCGAACAGGACGACGCCGAGCAGAAGAAGTCCGCCTGAGCCGCCCGACACCGCCAGCCGGGTGCTCCCGGACAGCGCCCCTCACCACGCCCGACCCGGACTGACCCACCTCCCCGGGATTCCGGACTCCAGACGAAAACGCCACATCCAAGACCCACCCCGTTTCCCGGGTTATCTGAACCCGCATTCACCCTGGGCGCATCCGGCCGGCCGAATTGCAGTCACGCTGCAAGAACCGGCCGTTCGGAACGGCAGGCAGGGACCTGGAGCGCACCGAGCGAGGAAGGAGCAGCGGGGGCCGCTCGCGCCAGACACGGAGCGGAGTATGGTTCTGCCCGGATGCGTTTCGGCCTCACCGCAGCACTCAAGCCCACCCCCTTCCGCGCCTCGGCCCACGCGGAAGCTCGGGGATGCCACGCGCTGACGACGTCACCCCGTGCGCGGGGGACGGGCGCCGCGCCACGCCGCCCCTTTGCGCGGAGCACCTTCTCGACGAGGAGCCCGGAGAATCCCGAGGCAGCCTGTCCTCCCTCCTGACACGGCCCCTCCTCCTCTCCTCGACCTCCAGCTCCCCCCGCGAAAACCACGACGCATGCCCTCCACCCCCGCCAAGAAGCGCCCGCGATCCCCGGCCCCGGCCCTCCCCTCCGAGGCGTCGGCCGGCGTACCGCTGCATGCGCTCCTGGAGGGACTGCCGGATGCGTTCTTCACGCTCGACGCCGGCTGGCGCTTCACCTACGTGAGCCCGCGCATGGCGGAGCTGCTGGAAGGCATCGCCGGCGTGGGCGACGACGTGCGCCGCGCGTGCCCCCAGCTCCTGGAGCTGCGCCGCCATCTGCGCTTCGAGCAGCCCGCCACCCAGCAGCCCGCCACGCGCTTCGAGCACGGCTGGCCGGAGCGGGACTCGACGTTCGACGTGCGCGCGCGCGTGGTGCCCGGGGGCCTGTTGGTCCACTGCCGGGACATCAGCGGGGAGAAGCGCGCGAAGGAGGAGCTGCGCCGCGCGAGCGAGGTGTTCCGCGCCATCCACGAGGGGACGACGGACTCCGTCTACACGAAGGACTTGGAGGGCCGCTACCAGCTCATCAACGCCTCGGGCGCGCGCGCGGTGGGCTACGAGGTGGAGCAGATGGTGGGCCGCACGGACCACGAGCTGTTCGCGCCCGAGGTCGCCCGCGTCAACGCCGCCAACGACAGGGAGGTGCTCGCCTTCGGCCGCACCGTCACCTACGAGGACGCGCAGCCGGGCGTGGAGGGCCCGCGCGTGTGGCTGAGCACCAAGGGCGTGCTGCGCGACGGCGACGGCAAGGTGGTGGGGCTGTTCGGCATCAGCCGCGACATCACCCAGCGCAAGTGGGCCGAGGAGGAGGCGCGCCGCCACTCCGAGTTCCAGGAGCAGCTGATGGGCATCGTCAGCCACGACATCAGGAGCCCCCTGGGCGCCATCATGAACTGGTCGCGCGTCATGGCCGAGTCCGGCACCGCCGAGGACGCCCGGCGCACCAGTCAGCGCATCGCCACCGCGGCGGTGCGAATCGAGCGGCTCACGCGCCTCCTGCTCGACTTCACGCGCACCCGGCTGATGGGCGGCGTGGCGATTGAGCCCCGGCCCATGGACTTGAAGGACCTGGCCCTGCGCGTGGCGCACGAGTTCCGCGTGGCCTACCCCGAGCGCGTCATCGAGGTGGAGCACAAGGGCAACACGCAGGGCATGTGGGACCCGGACCGGCTGGGCCAGGTGGCCAGCAACCTCTTGGAGAACGCGCTGAAGTTCGGCCCCTCGGACACGCCGGTGCGTCTGGAGGTGCGGGCCACGCGCGGCAACAAGGTGGTGCTGGAGGTGCACAACGGCGGGCGGCCCATCCCCGCGCACCTCTTGCCGCACCTGTTCGAGCCCTTCCGCAGCGGCCCGCAGACGACGCGCACGCTGAAGATGAGCTACGGGCTGGGGCTCTACATCGTGCGGGAAATCGTCCAGGCGCACGGCGGGGGCATCGAGGTGGGCTCCACCGAGGAGGACGGCACGTCGTTCACCGTGACGCTGCCGCGCCGCTCGCTGCCCGCCCGGCCCCAGGCTCAGTCGCCGCGCGTGCCGCGCTCCGAGCCCAGGTAGCGGTTGAGCAGCGCCGCCAGCTCCGAGCCCGCGAAGGGCTTGGTGAGGTAGTCGGTGCAGCCGCTGTCGAAGCCCGCCTGCACGCTCGCGGGCTCCATGCGCGTGCTGCACAGGATGATGGGCGTGTGGCGCGTGGACTCGCGCTCGCGCAGCGCGCGGCAGGTCTGCAGGCCATCCAGGTGCGGCATGTGGATGTCGAGCACGACCAGGTCCGGCGCCTCCACCTCCACGCGCGCCAGCGCCTCCAGCCCGTCCCGGGCGATGAGCGTCTCGTAGCCGCGCTCCACCATCATCATCTGGTGGAGCATCAACACCGTGTGCGAGTCGTCGACGAGCAGGACCTTCTTGCGCCGCATGACGTCTCCTCGAGGGGACCAGGGCTCACGCGGGGGACGTGGCCTGGCAGAGCTGACGAAGGTGCATCAGGCGCGGAGGGCCCATGCCCAGAAAGCGCACCCCCATGCCGTGGGGCGCGCACAGGCTCTCCCTCTGCGCGCAGGGGTTGGCCCACGCCACCACGCCATGGGACTCCAGCCGCTCGCCCGTGGTGGGCAGGTGCAGCCGCAGCGTCACCGCCGCGCCGGGACGCGCCGGCACCAGCGTGCGCACGAAGAGGCCCGCGGGGCTCATCGCGAAGGACACGCCCGACGTCCAGGAGGCGCCCTTGTTCTCGCCCTCCGCGAACTCCACCGGGCAGCAGAAGGGCACCCGCTCCTCCACCCGGAGCGACGCGCCGTCGCGGCCCAGCAGCGTGTGCACGCGCGGCAGCAGCGCCCCCGCCCGCGCGCACTCCGCGGGCGTCACCGACAGGGACGGCACCCCGTCCAGGAGCGCGCGCGCCGTGGCGCTCGCGCGGGCCCACACCCCACCCCAGGCCCCGTCACCCGCGACGACGAGCAGGTGGGGCCGGGCGCCGTGCTCCTCCACGCGCGAGGCGGCGCCCTCCACGGTGGCGCTGTACAGCAGGTGATGGCCACAGGCCTCCAGCAGCGAACCCAGCCCCGTCCACGTGCGCGCGCCGCCCGCGCCCGCGAGCAGCACCACGCGCGGGCTGTAGCGCTCGCTCGGCGGGGCCACGGGGCTCTTGCCCAGCAGCGCGGACAGCCGGGCGCGCACGGCCGCCTCGCTCACCGGCGTCACCAGGCAGTCCTCGATGCCCTCGGCGTCCGCCGCCTCCAGCACCTCCGCGGGAGTCTCCGGCTCGGCCACCAGCACCAGCGGCGCGCCGGACGCGCCCACGCGCGCCTTCAGCCCACCCAGGCCCCCAGGGCCGCGCTCACGCACCTGCCGCCAGTGGACCAGCACCAGCCGGGGCCGCGCTCGCGAGGAGGACTCACCGGCCACTCCACCCGCGACGGCCGCCTGCACCGGCTCACACCCCAGCGCCCGGGCGGCGCGGGACAAACACAGCCACGCCTCACCCACCACGCCCACCCACAGGACACGAGGCGCGCCGGGCGTCTCGCCAATGACGGGCCGGACCGGGCCTGAGGCCATCCTCATTCGGATTCTCCGTGTCTGGTTCCCCCCGTCCCCGCCACTCGCGTTGTTGGCGAGATATGGGAAACAGCCACACGGTGAATACTCCCCCTGGTCGGATTCCAGGGAGAGGTGAGGAATACAGGACAGAGAGAATCAGCCCGACCTTTCGGTGCGGGCGACGTCAGACGCGGGCGACATTCACTCCCGAGTCCACCGCCTGCAGCTCGTCGCCGAAGGACACGTCCACGGCGCCGCCCTGGGGCGGGTCATAGGGCGCGCGGCCGACCTGGGTGGTGCCGAAGCGGGGGAACAGCGGCGCCAGCACGTAGGAGCGGAAGCACCAGCCGAAGAAGCTCACCGGCTTGAGGCGGGGGTCGATGGAGGCGGCAATCTTGGCGTGCGCCTGGGGCAGCAGGCTCCAGTGCAGCCCCGGCGTCTCGTGGTGCACCGCGTGCAGCCCGTTGTTGAAGAGGAAGAAGTTGATGAGGCGGCCGGTGAAGCTGCGGCTGTGGTCGTGCTCGCTCCAGGGGTCCGAGTGGACGTGCTGGATGTAGTTGAAGAACATGATGGTCCACAGCGAGAAGACCGCCGGAATCAGGAACGCGAAGGCCCAGACGCGCAGGCCGCCGCCGATGCCGTGCAGGTAGATCGCCAGCGCGACGAGCGCCGCGTGGGTGCCGCCCCAGACGACGTACTGGAGGACAATCTGGCGGAACAGGGCGGGGTTGCGCGCGCGGGCCTTGTCGATGAAGGCCTTGGTCGGCTCCTGCTGCCAGTAGGTGGAGACGAAGGGGAACAGGAAGGCGACGAGGAAGTTGTGCTTCTTCGAGTAGCGCCAGGTGATGGTGGCGTCGCCCGCCTTGTTCACGAACTTGTGGTGGTTCAGGTTGTGCGTCGGAATCCACACGAAGGTCGGGTAGCCGTAGAACAGCGACAGCCACATGCCCATGCCCTCGTTCATCTTCCGGTTGCGGAAGGTGGGGCAGTGATTGTGGTTGTGGGCGATGACACCCGCCGACAGCGCCAGGTAGCACGCCAGCGGGCACAGGTAGGGGATGAGCCCGGGGTCCCAGAACATCGTGAGGGCCACCACGGGCATCGCCAGGCACCAGAGGAGGGTGCGGATGTCGGCGCTGTAACGGAGCATGGCGCGCAGTGTGCCTTACGCCTCGGTGAAGGCCCAAATCTATCGCTCGCCCTCCAACAAGGCCTCCCTCTCCCCCTCGCCGTGTAGGAGAGCGGGCGACGCTTCCCCCACCCGCGCTTCCAGGGATTTCAGCGCAGGTGGGAGCGCAAGAGCTCCACCATGCCGCCCAGGGGCGCGCTCGCGGTGGCCAGGCCCGCCTCGTCGACGGCGCGGGGCATGCCATAGACGACGCAGGAGCTCTCCGACTCGGTGAGCACCACGCCGCCCGCCTCGCGGATGGCGCGCGCGCCGTCGCGGCCGTCGTCCCCCATGCCGGTGAGCACCACGCCCACCGCGTCCTTGCCCCAGACGCGGGCGGCGCTCTGGAAGAGCACGTCCACGGAGGGGTGGTGGGGCATGCGCAGGGGGTGACGGTCCAGGCGCACCAGGCCGAGCGTGCCGTGGCGCTCCACCTTGAGGTGCTGGCCGGCGCGGGCGAGGATGACGCGTCCGGGGAACAGCTCCATGCCGTCCTCGGCCTCGCGCACCTCCAGCGGGCACAGCGCGTCCAGCCGACGCGCCACCGCCTCCGTGTAGCCGGGGGGGATGTGCAGCGCGAGCGCCATGGGCGCGGGGAAGTCCGCGGGCAGCTGGGACAACAGCGTCGTGAGGGCCTGCGGGCCACCGGTGGAGGTGCCCACCACCACCAGGTGCCGGGAGGCCGCGAGCGCGTCCGCGGACGCGAAGGACGCGGGGGTCACGGGCGAGGCCACGAAGCGCCGCGCGGCGCGGGCCGCGATTCGCACCTTCTCCACCAGCTCCGCGCCCAGCTCGTAGAGCCGGTCCGTGGCCAGCGCGGTGGGCTTGTGCACCAGCTCCACCGCGCCGTTCTGGAGGGCCGCCACCGCCAGCTCGCTCTCGTCGCCCGCGCTGCTGACCACGACGACGCGCGGCGCGCGCTCCATGGAGGACAGGGCGCGCAGCACGCCCAGCCCGTCCAGGTTGGGCATCACCAGGTCCAGGGTGAGCACGTCCGGCGACAGCTCCGCCACCTTCTCCAGCGCGTCCAGGCCGTCCCGGGCCGTGTCCACCACCTGGATGTCGTCCGCGTTGGACAACACCTGCTTGAGCACCTTGCGCGCGAAGGCCGAGTCGTCGACCACCAGCACGCGGATGGGGGCCGGGGTCATCATGAGTCCGCCTTGGTGTAGAAGAAGGCGCCGCGGCGCTCCTCGCAGGAGAGCGCGGTGCCGAAGCGCATGAGCGACTCGGAGGTGCCCACCAGCAGCTGGCCGCTGGGCTTGAGCGCGCCCGCCAGCGACACCACCACCCGGCGCGCCGTGTCGTCCTGGAAGTAGATGAGCACGTTGCGGCAGAGGATGGCGTCGAAGGCGCCCAGCCGGGCCACCGCGGCCTCGTCCACCAGGTTGACGCGCTTCCACTGCACCGCGTCCACCAGTTCGGGCTTCACCCGCACGCGCCCCTCCACGCCGCGCTCCAGCCAGCGGCCCTCCACGCCCGGAGGCAGCGCGCGCAGCGAGCGCAGGTTGTGGTCTCCCGAGCGCGCGCGCTCCAGGGCGCGGGAGCTCAAGTCGCTGGCGACGATTTCCACGCCCGCCAGCGCGCCGCGGTCCGCCAGCATCATCGCCAGCGTCAGGGGCTCCTCGCCGGTGGAGCACGCCGCGCACCAGACGCGCGGCTTGCGCCCCTGCTTCACCAGGGGCACCAGCACGTCCTCCACCAGCACCAGCAGGGGCGGCGCCTCGCGGAAGAAGTACGTCTCGTGGACCAGCAGCGAGTCCACCAGCGCGTCCAGCGCCTCGGCGCCCGCCGGGTCGTAACGAAGGAAGTAGTAGTAGTCGAGCAGCGAGTCGAACCCCGCCTCCAGCGCGCGGTCCGACACCTTGTCCGCCATCAACTCACGGTCCTCGGGCGAGTAGTGCAGCCCGGCGCGCTGCTCGATGAGCGCCGCGAGGATGGCGAACACCTGGGGAGACATCGGCAACGAGGGCATGGCGTCCTTGTCACCGCCCCAGGGCCACGAGACAGGCGCGGCGCACTTCCTGGTCGTCGTCCCTGAGCGAGGCGCGCTCCAGCGCGTCGCGCGCCTCCACCGTGCCCAGCGCCCCCACGGCGGGCACCACCGCGCGGCGTCCGGCGGGGCTGGCCGTCTCCAGCGCCTGGAGCAGGCCCGCGCGCGCGTCCGCCCGGCGCATGCGCGCCAGCGCCGCCACCAGCAGGGGCGCCGTCACCTCGTCCGCCGCGTCCAGCGCGGCGAGCAGCCCTGGCAGCCGCCCCTCCATGGGCAGGGCCAGCGCGCTCACCACCCGCTCGCGCACCGTCAAATCCCCCAGGAGCGACACCAGCGCCTGGGTGGAGGGGATGCCCGGCCGCGTGGCCAGGAAGCCCACCGCCGCGCTGCGCACGCTGTCGTCCCGGTCACTGGCGGCGCGCAGGAGCGCGGGCAGGGTCTCCGGGGCCTCGTACTCGGCCACCGCGGACAGGGCGACCAGCCGCGTGGCCGCGTCCTCGGACGAGGAGGCCTCCAGGAGCACCGGCAGCGCGTCCTGCCGGCGCGCCACGCCCAGGCCCAGGAGCGCCGCGCGCCGCACGTCCGCGTCCGCGCTGGCCGCCGCGCGCCGGAGCGCCGTCATGGCGCTCTCCGTGTGCATGTGGGCCAGCGCGTCCACCACGGCCACGCGCACCTGGCCCGCGTCGTCGTCCGCCAGCGCGACGATGGCGTCCGCGGCGGCCTCCTCGTTGAGCTTCCCCAGCGACTGGCACGCGTAGTAGCGCACCCACGGGTCGCGGTCGTTGAGGCCGCCCAGCAGCATGCTGGTGATGCGGGCCTCCTTCTGCGTCTGTCCCAGGGCGCGCATGGCCGCCGCGCGCGTGCGCTCCGACTCGTGCGTGGCCGCCGTGAGCAGCGCGTCCACCGCGCGCGGGTCCTCGATGAAGGGCAGGCCGTAGATGGCCGCGTCGCGCAGCCGCTCGTCCGAGTCGCGCATGGCCGACAGCAGCACCTCCAGCCCGCGCGGATAGCCGAAGTAGGAGATGATGCGCAGCGCCGCCCGGCGCAGCCGCGCGTCCGGGGAGCGCGCCGCCTGCATCGCCAGCGCCTCCGTGTCGTCGCTGCCCAGCGACTGGATGGCGCCCGTGGCCGCCTGCACCACGCGCGGGTCGTCGTCCACCAGGCGCTCGAAGAGCGCGCCCACCGCGGACGGGTCGCCGATGCGCGACAGCGTGTCCGCCGCCATGGCGCGCACCGACGCGTCGCGGTCCTCCAGGCACACCAGCACCTCCGGCACGGACGCCACGCGGCGCCCCACCAGCGGCAAGAGCACCCGGCGCCGGGCGCTGTCCCCGTCGCGCAGCGCGTGGAGAATCTGCTCGTCCGCGTCCGAGCCCAGCTCCGCCAGGGCCGCCGCCGCCGCGCGCGCCACCGTCGGGTCCGGCGCGTCGAGCAGGCGCAAGAGCCCCGCCGCCGCGTCCTGGCCACCAATCCAGCCGAGCAGCCGCGCCAGCGCGGCGCGCTCCGCGGAGTCCGCGGTGCTGATGGCCTGCGCCAGCTTGCGGCCCAGCACGGACAGGTCCCCGCCGGAGCGCAGCGCCGCCTGCACCGCGCGCGCGCCGCCGAAGCGCTGCACCTGCGCCTCGTGGATGTCCACCAGCGCCACCGCCACCACGCGCACCAGGCTGTCGTTGCCCCGGCGTAGCAGCCCCACCAGCGCGGGCACCGCCGCGTCCTGGCCCGTGCGGCCCAGCGCGCGGGCGGCCTCCAGCGAATAGAAGGGGTCCGCGAGCAGGCCCAGGAGCGCGGGCACCACCGTCGGGTCGCCGCAGCGGCCCAGCACGTCGATGGCGGGGAAGATGCGGAAGAAGTTGCCGCTGCCCAGGGCCGCCAGGAGCGCGTCCACCGCCGCGCCGCCGCCGATGCGGCCCAGCGCTTCAATCGCCGCCACCGCGACGTTGTCGTCCGGGTGCACCGTGAGCCGGGCGAGCAGCGGCACCGAGCGCCGGCTGCGCCTGCGGCCCAGCACCTGCGCGGCGTCACAGACGATGGCGGCGACGGGGTTGTCCGCCAGCACCTCCAGCGACTCCTCCACCGCGCCCGTGGAGGCCACCAGCGCCTCCACCGCCGCGGCCAGCCGCGCCTCGCTGTCGCGGCGGCTCCTCAGCACCTCGCACAGGGGCGGCACCGCCTGGGTGCCCATGCGGGCCAGGGCCGCGACGACCGCGCGGCGCACCGCCCAGCTCGGCGTGTCCAGCCCGGCCACCAGCCGCGGCAGGTTGTCCGCGCCGCCGCGCGCCAGCTGCTCCACCGCGTCCACCTGCGCCCGGTCCTCCGCGGAGAGGAACAGGGGCGAGGCGCCCACCGCCGAAGACGTCATCGCCGTCATGCCTGCCGCTCCCTCGTCGACTCGACGCCGCCCGCCGGCTCGGGGGGCCTCGAGCCCCCCATCCGGGACAGGCTCTCCAGCTGCTCCACCTGCATCCGCGACAGCTGCCCCAGCCGGTTGGACACCTCGCGCACCTCGGCCGCGTTGCCCGCCGCGGCGCGCACCTGCTGCGCGGTGGTGACGGTGATTTCCCGCGCCCGCGTGCGCATCTCCTCCACGCCCCGGGCCAGCCCCTCCGTCACCTGGGTGGCCTCCGCGCTGGCGCGCGCCACGGAGGCGATGCCGGTGGCCTGCCGCTGCGCGGACACCGCCAGCGAGCCCAGCACCTCCGCCTGCTCGTCCAGCGCGCGCGCCGTGCTCTTGGCCACCCGGCGCACCTCGTCCGCGCCCTTCACCAGCGCGACGAGCGCCTGGGCCTGCTCGTCGGTGGCCCGCGTCACCGAGCCCGCCAGCTGCGCCACCTGGCGGCTGGCCGCCTCGCCCTGCTTGAGCGCGCGCGCCTGCTCCGCCATGCCGCGCGCGGACTGGGCCACCTCCTTGCGCGTGGCGTCCATGGCCCGCGTCACCTCCGCCGCCGCCTTGGCCTGCTCGGACAGGCCCGCCAGCGTGCGCTGCGTGGAGCTGGCCATGTCCTGTGCCAGCGCGCTCACGCCCGTCGTCTCCTTGCTCTGCGTCCCCACCACGTTGCTGACGGTCTGCACCAGCTGGCGCATCTGCGCCGCGGCCTTGGACAGGTCCGCCGACGCGGCGGCCTGCTCCTGCACCGCGCGCGCCACCTTCTGGGAGACCTCCGCGAGCTGCCCGTTGGCGCGCACCACGTCGCGCAGCGCGCGCGCCTGCTCCCCGGAGGCCTGCATCGTCTGGCGCGCCATGCGCCGCATCTCCGAGCCGCCCTGGGACAGGGACTGCGCGGCCTGGGCCTGCTCCGTCGCGGACGCGGCGATGACGCGGCCCTGCTCGCTCATCCGCACGTTGCCCTGCGCCAGCGCCTGCGCCGCCTGCACCTGCTCGCCCGTGGCGCGGTTCACCTCGCGCACGTTCTGCCCCAGGTCATCCACGCCCTTGAGGATGGTGGTCAGCGCCTTCTCCGCCTCAGAGGCCAGCGCCGAGCCCTCGTCCGCGGCGCGCATGCCCTCGCCCGTGGCGGCCGCCGCCTCGCGCGCCGTCGTCTGGAGCCCGCGCACGATTTTCGCCACGTCCGAGCTGGCCGCCGCCGCCCGGTCCGCCAGCGCGCGAATCTCCTCCGCCACCACCGCGAAGCCCCGGCCGTGCTCCCCGGCGCGCGCCGCCTCGATGCTCGCGTTGAGGGACAAGAGGTTGGTGCGGTCGGCGATGAGGTTGATGGTCTGGACGATGTCGCCAATCTCCTCGGCGCGCTTGGCCATCTCCTTCATCACGCTCGACGACTCGACGATGGACTGACGGATGCGGCCGAAGCCCGCCATGGAGCGCCCCACCGTGGCGCCGCCCTCGCGGGCGATGGTGCCCACCCGGTCCGCGGTGGCGCGGGCCTCCTCCGTCATCTGCGCCACGCGGCGCGTGGAGGTCTCCAGCTGGGTGGAGGCCGAGGCGCCGGAGGCGGCCTGGCCGTTGATGGTCTCGGCGGCCTTGGCCACCGACTGGGCCGAGCGCGCGAGCTCTTCGATGGTGGAGGCGTTGGCGTCCACCACGGCGGCGTTCTTCTCCGCGGTGGCGGCCACCTCCTCCACGCTGGCGGCCACCTCCTCCATGGCGGAGGCGTTGGAGGTCGCGTGCGTCTCCAGCACGCGCGCGCTCTCCGCCACGCCGCGCACGCTGCGCGCCAGCTCCTCCGCGGTGGCGGCCACCTCCTCCACGCTGGAGGCCATGGAGGAGGAGTCGCGCGCCACGTCCCCCAGCGAGCGGCCCAGCAGCCCCACCGCGTGGGCGACCTGCGTGGCGCGCTCGCCCACGCCCTGCGCGTCCGAGGCGAGCCGGGCGATGCCCTTGGCCATCTCCTCGATGGTCGCGCCCACCTGCTCGGCGGAGGCGGCGCCGGACTGGTTGCGCGTCACCAGGTCCGCGACGGTGGCGTTCATCTCCGTCATGGACGCGAGCAGCTCCTCGCTGGAGGCGGCCAGGTCCTCGGCGTTGGAGCTGACGCCCTTCACCGAGCGCGACACCTGCTCCAGCGTGGCCGCGGTGGTGTCCGCCTCCGTCGCCAGGTGGGCGGCGTCCTTGCGCACCGACGACACCGAAGCGCTCACCTCCTCCACCGAGCCCGCCGTCGCCTCCGACTCCTGCTGCAGCTGGCGCGAGGAGTCGCTCACCGTGCGCTGGGTGCGCACGAGCGACTGCACCGCCAGCCCCGTCTGCTCCACGTGGCTCGCCACCGATTCGATGGCGGCGCGCACCTGCTCGGTGCCGGCGGCCTGCTCGTTGCCGCTGCCCGCCACGCGTGAGGCCATGGCCTCCAGCTCCTGCAGCAGCGTGGTGCTCTCGCGAAGGCTCCGGGCCAGGCGCTCGGCCAGGCCCCGCGCGTCGTCCTGCCCCTTGGGGGCGTCAGTGTCTTGCGTCGCCATCCGGCGTCTCCTCCCCGATGACTCGGGGGAAATCGATGAGCATCACCAGCCGCGGCCCCACCTGCGCCACGGCCTTCACGAAACCTTGCGCGCCCTCGCTGACGAGCGGCGGCGGCGGCTTGAACTGGCCCGGGTCCACCTTCAGCACCTCGCGCGCGCTGTCGACGAGCAGCCCCACCACGCGCGTGCCCAGCTGCCCCACCACCACCCGCGTGTCGAGCGAGCGCTCGATGGGCGGCAGGCCGAACCTGCGCCGCGCGTCCACCACCGGGATGACCCGCCCGCGCACCTGCACCAGCCCCGCCACGTGCGAGGGCGCGCCCGGCACGGGCGTGGCGCCGTTGAAGGACTCCATCTGGAGGACATCCGACGCCGGCAGCACGTACTCGGCGCCATCCACCTTGAACACCACGTGCAGCACGCTCATGTCGCGCGCTCCTCTCGTCCCCCGCCCCCCTGCCGGCGCGACGCGCCCAGCGTGGGCAGGTCCAACACCAGCGTGGGCTGGCCATCACCCAAGTCCGTGGCGCCCGACACCCCGGGCACCTTCACCAACGGGTCCTCCAGCGGGCGCAGGACGATCTCCTGCTGCCCGAGCAGCCGCCCCACGCCGAAGGCCACCAGCTCCCCGCGCTGGCGCACCAGCAGCGCCCGCGCGGGCACGGTGTCGGCCGCGCTGGCCGTCCCCTGCCCCAACAGCCGCTCGAGCCACACCAGCGGCACCGCCTGTCCACGCCGCTCCACCAGGGCCACGCCCCGGCCGCCCGGGGGACGCACCACGCGGGAGGCGTCCACCTCGAAGAGCTCCTCCACGCACGACACCGCCACCGCGTAGCGCGCGCCGGCGCACTCGAAGACGATGGCGTCCAGCAGTGTAATCGTCAGCGGCACGCGCAGCCGGAACGTCGTGCCCACGCCGGGCCGCGTCTCCATGCGCAGCTCCCCGCCCAGCTGGTCCACGACGATGCGCCGGACGATGTCCATGCCCATGCCGCGCCCGCTGGTGGCGGTGACCGACTCGCGCGTGGAGAAGCCCGGCCGGCAGAGCAGCTCCAGCACGTCATCGTCCGAGCGCGGGGCCGGCGCGCCCGCGCGCTTCGCCACCGCCGCCCCGTCCACGCCGCGCCCGTCGTCGCGCACGAGCAGCTCCACGAAGCCGTTGGCCTGGGCGTGGCACGCCAGGCGCACCAGCCCCTCCGGGGCCTTGCCCAGCACGCGGCGCTCCTCGGGCGACTCCAGGGCGTGGTCCACCGCGTTGCGCACCAGGTGCACCAGCGCGGGCATGAGCCGGTCCGCCACCGCCTTGTCCAGCTCCGCGTCGCCCACGTCCAGCTCCAGCCGCACCGCCTTGCCCGTGGCCCGGCGCAGCCCGCGCACCAGCAAGGGCAGCCGCTCCAGCACGTCCCCCACGCGCACCATGCGCAGCCGCAGAATCGCCGCGCGCATGTCGCGCAGCTGGCGCGCGTTCTCCTGGAGGATGGCGCGCAGCTCGCGCGTGGGCGCGCCCGCCGCCGTCAGGTCCGCCACCGCGCGCTGCAGCCGCGAGCGGTTGACCACGAGCGCCGCCAGCCGCTCCAGCGCCTCGTCCAGCCGGGACACCTCCACCCGCAGGGTGCCGCCCCCGCGCCGCAGCTCCTCCGGCTCCTCGTCCAGGTCCCCATCCAGCCGCGCCGGCGTGCCCACCGCGGGCACGGGCACCTCGGCCTGCTCGACGGCCAGCGGGCGCACCAGCGCGGGCTCGCCCCCGGCGGCGTCCATCAACACGCCGTCCGCGGCCTCGGTGCTGAGCAGCAGCACGAAGGTGAGCGAGCCGCCCCCGGGCACGGGCCCCGACAGCGGGACGACCTTCACCAGCTCCCCCAGCGCCGCCAGCCGCTCGCGCACGCTGTTGATGGTGACGCCCTTGGCGGCGCGCTCGGCGCCGGGGATGAAGTCCACCCGCACGGGGCGGCGGCCGCCCGCGGTGGTGGTGAGCTGCTCGCGCTCGGTGGGCGTCAGCTTGGCGCCGAGCGCCAGCGTCTCGTCGAGCACCACCGCGACGGGCCGCGTGGCCCCCGGCGCCGCCTCGGAGGCCTCCAGCGCCTCCAGCCGCTCCAACAGCCCCGAGGGCACCGCGGCCGCGGGCTTGCCGGAGGCGAGCTGACGCATGCGCTGCTCCACCGCGCGCAGGCCCTCCATCAGCGGCTCCACGCTGGACTCGGGGAGCCGGCCGCCGGCCTGGTCCGCCTGACGCAAGGACGTCTCCATCCAGTGGGAGATGGAGACGATGGGCTCCACGTCCACCATGGCGGACAGGCCCTTGATGGTGTGCAGCGCCCGGAACAGCTCCCGCACGGCCTTGGGGTGGGCCGCGCCCCGACGCGCGCTGGCCTCCACCGCGAGCAGGTGGCGGTGCGCCGAGTCGAGCAACTCCTCCACCTCCGCCAGATAGGCGGGGAGGAAGTCCGCGAGGTCCACGGAAGCGGTCAAGCCCGCGTCTCTTCCAGCAGCCCCCGCGCCTCCGCGAGGATGGCGTCGGGGGTGAAGGGTTTGGTCATGAAGCGGTTGGCGCCCGCCTCCAGCGCCCGCGCGCGCGACGCCTCGTCACCCCGCGTGGTCACGATGATGATGGGCAGCGCGCGCAGCTTGTCCTGCCCCCGCACGAACTCCACCACCTCGATGCCTCCGATGTCCGGCATGTTCAGGTCCAGCACCAGCAGGTCGTACGGGCTCAGCGACAACCGCTCGATGGCCTCCAACCCGCTCGAGGCATGGGTGAAGTTCAGCCCCGGGTAGGGCCGCAGGCAGGCCACCACCATGTCCCGCATCACCTTGCTGTCATCGACGACGAGCACCTCTGCCATGGATTCCCCTGAAGACGAACCGCGACCCTAGAGCGATTTCCCGGGCGGGAAAGAGAACGGCGAGGCCCCCCGTCCGCCACCTTCCAGTGGCTGACAATCGTACGTTGGGACAGGCACCCACAGTACGAGCCCTCGGCAGGCTTCATGCTTCCCGTACGAGACCGGCCCGCCCGTCTCTTCAGCCCCGCGTACCCCGACTTCAGCCCCACCCCGTGGAAGCTGAAGCACTTCACCGGCTTTCCGGCAGGTGCTTCTCCCTCGGGAAATCCCCGGGAGCAAACGTCAAATTGAGTCGCCGGCCGCTTGCGTGCCCCGAGGTGCGGGGGGTATGAGCCCGGGCACTTTCTGACTCTGCAAATCAATCTCAACAAAACCCAACAAACCAGGAGTCCCGATGAAGTTCCGAGCCTGTGTCCTCGTGCTGGCGGCCGTGTGGCTGGCGGCGTGTGGGTCGGATGTGGAGACCACGCCCGGCGTGCCCGTGGCGCCGTACGTCCAGCTGCACTCCCACGTCTCCGGGGCCAGCGCCGAGAGCGCGGCGGTGAAGCTGCGAGGCTCGGTGAGCGCGCCGGGCAGGCTCGCGGAGCTCACGGCGCGGCTCAACGGCGGCGAGCCCCGCGCGGTGGAGTTCCAGACGAGCACGCCCACCAGCGCGAGCTTCACGCTGGAGCTCACCCTGGTGGAGGGTGACAACGAAATCATCCTGGCCGCGGTGGACCAGACGGGCGCGCGCACGGAGCGCACGGTGGCCCTGCGCTTCGACGAGGCGCCGGTGGTCCAGGTGCGCTCGCCCCGCGAGGGCGTGGCCACCACGGTGCGCCGGATGCACGTGGAGTTCGCGGCCACGGACAACGTGGCGGTGACGGCGCTGGCGTACACGCTCAACGACGGCACGGAGCAGGCGCTCGCGCTGCCGGCCACCGCGGGCGAGCCGGTGTCCTTCGAGGTCACGCCGCGCGCCGGCCGCAACACGGTGGTGCTGCACGCCCGGGACGCGGCGGGCAACGAGGCGGAGCAGACGGTGTCGTTCCACTTCGGCCAGATTGCCTCGGCCGGCGGCCTGCACAGCGGCGCGCTCAAGAACGGCCGCGTCTACACGTGGGGCCGCAACAACCGGGGCCAGCTGGGCCTGGGGGACGACGTGCGCACGGACCAGACCCAGCCCCAGCCGGTGCCGGGCCTGGAGAACGCGACGGCCATCGCCTTCAACCAGAACTTCGCCATGGCGCTGACGGCCGACGGCAGCGTGTGGTCCTGGGGCGAGAACAACGACAGCCAGCTGGGCCTGTCCACCCCGCCCTCGGGCGAGACGCCGAGCACCCCCGACATCACCCCGCGCTACGTGGCGACGAAGATTCCCAACCTGACGGGCGCGGTGTCCGTGGCGAACGGCTTCCGGCACGCGCTCATCCTGATGGAGGACGGCACGGTGCAGAGCTTCGGCAACAACGCCAACGGCCAGCTGGGCGACGGCACCACCGTGGCGCGCGGCTACCCGATGCCGGTGCAGGGCCTGACGAACGTGGTGAAGGTGCTGGGCGGCTCCATGCACTCGGTGGCGCTCAAGGCCGACGGCACCGTCTGGGTGTGGGGCCGCAACGACTACGGCAACCTGGGCACGGGCGTGGTCGACGGTGACAGCCACCCGCTGCCCCACCAGGTCCCCGGAATCGCCGACGTGGTGGACATCGCCAACGGCCGCGACCACATCCTCGCGGTGCACAAGGACGGCACCGTGTCCGCGTGGGGCCTGGACGCCAGCGGACAGCTGGGCGCGGGCGTGCTCAGCCCGGGCGGCGAGAGCGCCACCCCGCTGAAGGTGAAGGGCGTCACCGACGCGACGGCCGTGTTCGCCAACGGCAACTACAGCTTCGCGCGCCGCGCGGACGGCTCGCTGCTGGGCTGGGGCTCGAACTGGAACGGCCAGCTGGGCATCGGCCTCAAGGAGACTGAAGAGCTGGAGGCGCGGGCCTCCTCCGGGACGCTGACGCCGCTGACGGCCATGGGCATGGGCGCCACCCACGTCATCGCCGTGCGCGAGGACGGCTCCGTGTTCGCCTGGGGCTGGAACCTCAACGGCTCGCTCGGCCCGGACGGCGTCATCGACCGCTGGTCCTACACCGACCCCATCCCGGTCCCCCTGCCGTGAAACACGCCGTCGGTCTGGGTCTGCTGTTGGCGCTCCTCGGGGCCACCGCCGCGTGCGGCGACTCCGGGGCCCCGCCCTCCATCACGCCTCCGGGTGAGCCGCCCCCCGAGCCGCCTCCTCCCGAGCCGCCCCCTCCGCCCCGCTTCGACGTGGTGGAAGAGGGGGAGGACCACCCCGGCGGAGCCACCAGCGTGACGGTGACGGGAAGGGGCGCCTTCACCCAGCCGGCGGCCAACCTCAGCCTGGCCCGGCGCTCGGAGTTCTTCGTGGGCGAGTCCGTCTTCGAGGCGGACTGGGTGCGCGCGCCCAGCAACTCGCAGCAGGACCGGGACGGCCTGGGGCCCCTGTTCCACTCCGTCTCGTGTCTCGCCTGCCACCTGGGCAACGGCCGCGGCCGTCCGCCCGAGGGCGACGAGGTGGCGGACACGCTGCTCGTGCGCCTGTCCGTGCCGGGCACCGGCCCCCACGGCGAGCCCGTGCCCGAGCCCACCTATGGAGACCAGCTCCAGCCCCGGGGCATTCCCGGCGTGCCTGCGGAGGGACAGGCGCGGGTGGAGTGGACCGAAATCGCCGGCACCTTCGCGGACGGCGAGCCCTACACGCTCCAGTCGCCCACGCTGGTGCTGACGGACCTGGCCCACGGGCCCCTGTCCGCGGACACGATGACGTCCGCGCGCGTGGCCCAGAACATGGTGGGCCTGGGCCTCCTGGCCGCCATCCCCAACGAGACACTGCTGGCGTGGGCGGACCCGGACGACGCGGACGGCGACGGCGTGTCGGGCCGGGTCAACCGCGTGTGGAACGGGCGCACGAACCGCGTGGCGCTGGGCCGCTTCGGGTGGAAGGCGAACCAGCCGGACATCGAGCACCAGAACGCGTCCGCGCTGCTCGGCGACCTGGGCCTCACCACCACGCTGTTCCCGAAGGACACGTGCACCCAGGCGCAGGCCGTGTGCCTCGCGGCGCCCCAGGGCGGCGAGCCCGAGGTGACGGACCGGCAGCTGATGGCGCTCGACTTCTACTCGCACACGGTGGCGCTCCCCACGCGCGAAGGCGTCGACAACGCCCAGGTGCTCCAGGGCAAGGCCGTGTTCCACCGCGTGGGCTGCGCCCGGTGCCACAAGCCGTCGGTCACCACCGGCACGCTGGAGGGCTACCCGGAGCTGTCCGGGCAGCTCATCTGGCCGTACTCGGACCTCTTGCTGCATGACCTGGGCGACGGGCTCGCGGACGGACGTCCGGACTTCCTCGCCAACGGCCGCGAGTGGCGCACCCCGCCCTTGTGGGGCCTGGGGCTGACGCGGACGGTGAGCGGTCACTCGCGCCTCTTGCATGACGGACGGGCGCGCACGCCGCTGGAGGCCGTGCTCTGGCACGGGGGCGAGGCCGAGTCCTCGCGCGAGAAGGTGAAGGCGCTCTCTCGCGGGGAGCGCGAGGCGCTGGTGGCCTTCCTCGACTCGCTCTGAGTCAGGCGCGGGCGACGGGGGGGCCGCCCAGCGGGAGGCGCACGCGGAACGTGGAGCCCTCGCCGGGCGTGCTGTCCACGGACACCTGGCCGCCGTGCGCCTCGACGATGCGGCGCAGGCGGTACAGGCCCAGCCCCAGGCCGCCGTAGTGCCGCACCGGCACCGCGCGCTCGAAGCGGCGGAACAGCCCGTCCACTCGCTCCGGGGAGATGCCGATGCCGTGGTCCTTCACCACCAACGTGGCCGTGGCGTCCTGCTGCTCCAGCGCCACCTCCACGGGCCGGCCCGGGCCGAACTTCATCGCGTTGGACAGCAGGTGGCGCACCACCTGCCCCAGCCGGGCGCCGTCCCACCGGCCCGGGGTGGGCGGCATGGGCCCCAGCACCAGCTCACACCCCGCGCGCGCCGCGGCCGGCTCCGAGCGCGTCACCGCGTCGCGCACCACGTTGGACAGGTCCACCACCTCCAGCTGCAGCCGCGGCGGTCCGCCCTGTGCCTGGGACACGTCCAACAGCGACTCCACCAGGTCCGACATCCGCTGCACCTGACGGTCCGCGGCCTCCAGCGCGCGCTCCAGCCGGGGCGCCGCCTGGGCCGCGCCCAGCATGCGCAGCGCCCCTTGAGCGCCCTGCACCCGCAGGCGCAGCGCGGCCAGGGGCGTGCGCAGCTCGTGCGCCGCCACGCTGAGGAAGTCGTCGCGCACGCGCACCGCCTCGTGCGCCTCGCGGTAGAGCCGCAGCTGCTCCGTCACGTCGCCGATGATGCCCGCCATGCGCACCGGCCGGCCCTGCTCGTCGCGCAGCGCGCGCCCCCGCCCCACGCACGAGCGATAGCCGCCCGTCGCGTGCCGCAGCCGGAAGGCCACGTCGTACGGCGCCCCGCGCTCCAGGTGCTCCGTCATCGCCGCGAGCACGCCGGCGCGGTCCTCCGGGTGGAGCAGCTCCACGAAGGCCTCGTGCGTGCTGGCGAACGTCGCGGGCGTCAGCCCCAGCATCTCCAACAGGCGCGGGCTCCAGTACAGCGTGCCCCGCCGCAGGTCCCAGTCCCAGATGCCGTCATAGGAGCCCTCCACCACCAGCCGGAAGCGCTCCTCGCTCTCGCGCGTGCCGCGCTCCGCCTGCTCGAGCAGCCCCACGCGCCGCTCCAGCTGCCGCACCATCCGGTACAGGTGGTCCTCGGTGTTCAGCTCCACCGGGGCCCCCGCCGGCGGGGCGGACGCCAGCGGCGTGGGCGGCCCGGCCTTCAGCGCGCGCAGCAGCACGCCCACCAGCTCGTCCCCATCCTGCGCGCGACGCACGAAGCCGTTGGCCCCCACGTTGTGGGCCATGCGCAAATCCAGCTCGTCCGGCGTCAGCGCGTGCGTGAGGATGACCGGCACGCGCGCGAAGCGCGACTCCTGCCGCAGCGCCATGCACAGCTTGTAGCCGTCCATGCGCGGCATCAGCGCGTCCGCCAGCACCACGTCGGGCCGCCGCCTTCTGGCGACCTCCAGCGCCTGCGCCCCGTCGTCCGCGGACACCACCCGGAAGCGGAAGGGCACCATCATCAGCTGCAACAGCTTGCGCGACACCGGGTCGTCGTCCGCCACCAGCACCAGCGGCCGCGCCTCCGGGGGGCCCTCCTCCGGCACCACGCGCCGCACCTTCTCCACCAGCCCGCCCAGGGACAGGGGCCGCCAGAAGAAGCCGGTGAGCGGCAGCGCCAGCCTGCGCACCACCTCCTCCTCCGCCGGGAAGGCCCGCACGTACAGCCCTACCGACGACGACGCCTCCAGCGCCCGACGGAACGCCTCCAGCGCCTCCTTGCCCGCCGCCAGCACGCCCGCCGCCGCCACGACGAGCAACACCGGCTGCGTCTGCATGAGCGAGGCGGCGGCCGCCACGTCCGCCAGGGCCACGACCTGCCATCCCTGGCTCTCCAGCGCGAGCACCTGGAGCTCCCGGGCCACAGTGGCTTCTTCGATGAGCAGGAGACTGGGCTTCGTCACGGCGAGGGGGACCCGGAGACACGAGCAACAGGGCCTGTCGAGGCCCCGACGGAACGACAAAGGCGCAAGTGTGGGCACTCGTCGCTCCCAGTCAAGGAGCGCGGGATGGACTGTTCGCCGGTCCAACACCCGCCGTCGCCCTCCAGGCGACCCCAGGGGGCCCTCCCCTCCTCTTCTCAGCGGAATCTCGCGACAAGAACACCTAGGATGCTTTTACAACTCAGATACGAAATGAAGCCCCTCCGGCCACCCCGCCCCCGCGTCACCACCCGCCCCATCGCCCCTCGCTCCACTCAGCCGGGGCCAGCGCGACGCGCCCGGGCCCGGCCGCACCCACCCGGACGCCGCCGGACTCGGGGCACCGCGTCACCGGTGACTCATGAGTTGCAACTGCACCCTGGAATCACTGGACTCCCGGACGCCTTCCCGCGCGCTGGGAGTCCCCAGGACAGCCGGTGGCGACTGTCCTGCGCCGGACATCCGCGCGCCGGCTCGCGACGCTGGCGTGGCCGCTTCGAGGCAGTGGGGGTCCACCGTCGTCCAGGCGTGACTGACCGGAAGTCGGGAAGCGCGGTGAATCATTACGCACAAGGATTGCACCAGTATCCTGGACTCCTGGTGCTCACTCTCGTATCCAGGAGTCTGGGGGGACCCGGCGGGCAAGCCACTCCAGTCCTCGAGACCGGACGTCGTACTCCGGGCGAGGTGAAAGTGTCCCGCAGATGGGTTATGCGAAAAGACATCATGGGAGCAAAACGAATCGCAGTGCAGCCGAAGCTCGCTGATTTCCAGGAGAGGATCCGCGCGTCGGGTCTGCGCAGCACCGCGCCCCGCGTGGCGGTGCTCCGGGAGCTGGAGTCGGCCACCGCGCCAATGAGCCACGCCGACCTGGTGGATGCGCTGGGTGACGAGGGCTATGACCGGGTGACCATCTACCGCAACCTCACGGACCTCACGGAGGCCGGGCTGGTGGTGCGCGCGGACCTGGGAGACCACGTGTGGCGCTTCGAGCTGCGACGCTCGGGCGACGAGCACAGCGGCAACCACCCGCACTTCACCTGCACCGACTGCGGCACCGTCGCGTGCCTGCCGGAGGAGTCCATCCGCATCGCCGCGTCCAAGGGCGTGCCGCGCGCGGTGGCCCAGAAGAGCGTGGACGTGCAGCTGCGCGGCCTCTGCGACCGCTGCGCCTGAGCCCATCCCTTCGCGCCGCCACGTGCCGGCCGGGATGAAGAAACGCCCGGGCGCTCCTGAGTGAACGAGGAGCGGCCCGAGCGCGTGACACGAGGCACGGGCGCTTGCTGGCCCCGTGCCCATGGGACGGCGGACTACTGGATGGTGTACGCCACCGTGCCGCTGCAGCTGTTGCTCGAGTAGCAGCCCGCGCGGATGGTGTACGTGCCCGCCGTGGTGGCCGTGTACGAGAAGAACGACAGCGTGCCGCAGGAGTCGTCGTTGCTCGCCACCGACGTGCCCGCCGCGTTGCTCAGCCGCAGGTAGGTGTCACCCGTGCCGGAGGCGCCGCTCACCGAGCAGGTGCCCACGCGAATCGTCTGGCCCGCCGCCAGCGTCACCGCGCGGTTGGTGGTGTTCTGCTGCGCGTTGTTGGTGTTGGACGCGGTGAAGGTGAAGGTGGTGGACGGCGGGGGCTGGGTGGTGCCGCACAGCCGCAGGCTGCCGGCCACCGCGCAGTACGCGTTCACCGCGGGGCGCACGTAGGTGATGTCCTCGCCGCTGCAGCCCGTCTCCGCGCACGCGTTGACGATGCGGCAGCTGCCGCTCGACACGTAGTCCGTCTCGCCGCGCACCAGGATGCCCGCCACCGTGTAGCCGGTGTTCTCGTACACGCCGGAGCCGGAGTTGCCGCCGAAGGTGTCCGTGGTCGCGATGAAGTAGTCCAGCGAGCCCGCGCGCGCGTCGCGCACCTTGCCGCCGGAATCAATCTTGAACGGGATGCCGCTGCCCGAGCCGATGACCGTCACGCCCGTGCCCACCGGCAGCGCGGCGTTGCCGGCGCGGATGGGCGCGGGCACGAAGCGCGGCGTGGCGGCGCGGTCCAGCTTGATGATGGCGTAGTCCAGGTTGGGCGTGCCGCTGGTCTGCTGGCGCACCACGATGGACTGGCAGGAGAAGATGTCCGCGCTCGTCACCTGCTTGAGCGTGGTCGCCGCCGTCTTGTAGAAGTTGAACACCACGCGCGTGCTGGTGCAGGCCGAGGCGCTGGTGATGCAGTGGCCGGCCGTCAGCACCAGGTCGTCATCGATGAGCGTGCCGGAGCAGAACGCCGGCGTCAGGTCGGTGAGGAAGCGCTGGTTGGAGCACAGGTTGTACGCCGACTGCAGCGTGGACGCGTTGAACGTCACGTTGCCGTTGCTCCCCACCGTGTAGTCGGACGTCGTCATCAGCGCGACGGTGGACTGCTCGGCGCGCTGGCGCAGCGTCGCGTCCGGGTGCGCGTACACGTCCTGGCGGTCATCCGTGCCATACACCACCGGCTGCTTCGCGCTGTCCGTCTGGGGCTGCTCCGGCTGCGGCTCGCCCTGCTGCTCCGGCGCCGGACCACAGGCCGAAATCGTCAGCGCGCACAGCATCGTTCCCAACAGCTTCCTGCTCGCAACTCGAGACATGGTTCGCATGAGGACTGCTCCCTGGAAATGAGCGCCCACCTGACAGACGGGCCGCCGCCGCCATCTTCACGGCTTCCGGGAATACGAGCAAACATGAATAGAACGCAATTCCGTGTATCTCAATTAAAGCAACTCCATTGCAAATCCCGCACTCCGGGAGGGCCGTAGAGGGGGCGTGCGTCGGCTGGTGAACCGTGATTCACCCCGTCCTGCCGCCAGAAGCTTCCGTCCTGACACCAGCGGCCCCATGGTTGAGGTGGTGTGGGAGCGAGTCGGCCCCGACCAGGGTGGGGAGACCGGTGCAAGCGCTTCAGACACTGCTCGTCGTGGACGACGACCTGGACATCCGGGACGCGCTGCAGGACGCCTTCGAGCTGGAGGGCTACGCGGTGCTCCTGGCCGCGGACGGCCTGGAGGCGCTCGCGCAGCTGCGCCAGCAGGACACGCCGCCGCACCTCATCCTGTTGGACCTGATGATGCCCCGCATGGACGGCTTCGCCTTCCGCGAGGCCTTGCGCCATGACACGGCGCTGGCGGACATCCCCGTCGTGGTGGCCAGTGCGGACCTGCACCTGGAGTCCGCCGCCCGCGAGCTGGACGTGGCCGGCTGCCTGCGCAAGCCCCTGGACCTGCACGAGCTGTTGTCCACGGTGAAGCGGCTGAGCCAGGGCGACTGAGGTCGTCCCTGCTTCGCCCGGCTGCTCTCCAGACGGGCCACCCCTCCGGCCGCGCGGGGCGGGTTGGCGGAGGGAGGCAGCCTCCCCACCCTTGCTCCCAGAAGTCATCCAATGGACCCAAGGGAGAGGGACGCTCATATGAAGAAGCTCATCGCCACGTTCGCCGTGTGTCTGGGAACCGCCGCCTTCGCACAGAGCGCGCCGGCGCAGCCGGCGCCGTCGCAGACGCAGATTCCCAGCCCGAGCACGCGCGTGGACACGGGGGTGAATGCCACCGACGTGGGCCGCGGCATCAACGGCGCCACCCGCGAGGCCTCCAACGCGCAGGCGCAGGAGAACCTCTTCAACAAGAAGCACTCGCTGAGCCTCAAGGGCACGTTGAAGAAGGCCGACGACGACAGCGTGAACCTGACGCGCAAGGACCTGCCCGACGCCGAGCTGGACGTGAAGGCCCAGACGGTGGTGATGCTGGACGGCAAGAAGGCGCGCGTGGAGGAGATTCCGGAGGGCTCCGAGGTGCGCGCGAGCTTCCAGCTGGACGGTGACAACGCCGTCGCCGTGGAGCTGCGCGCCACCAGCCCCAAGGGCACGGGCGGCTCCGGCGCCGTGGACACCATGAAGAAGGACGCCAAGAAGGCCGGCGACAAGGTGGAGGAGGCCGGCGAGGACGTGAAGCAGGACGTCGACGACGCCGTGCACTGATTTTCCGGGCGCCGTCGCGCATGCGACAGCCTCCGCGGGCCCGCTCCCTCACGGGGGCGGGCCTGGTCATTTCCGGCGCCACGTCACGCCGCCCGGGTGCCCACGGTGGGAAGCCCGCTTCCCTCTTTCCATGACGGTGGATGTGCGCAACGGCCGGTACGCCGCTTGCTCCACACCGGGGACGGGAGGAAGCGGTGATTCGACGACTGTTGGGCGCGTGTGTCGGTGTGGCGGTGATGATGACGGCGGTGGCCTGCGACAGCTCGAACGGCACCGGCAAGGGGCCGACGGACGGCGACGTCCAGGCTCCTCCGGATGACGCGGGCACGCCGGACGCGGGGGATGGAGGCACGGACCCCGTGCCCGACGCGGGCGGAGAGGATGGCGGCACGGACCCCATCCCCGGCGAGGGCGATGGCGGCACGGACCCGGTGCCGGACGGGGGCGTCGTGCCCACCACGCCCGAGGGCCCCTGGCCCACGGACGCACTGACGGACTACTCGTCGAAGTACGGCATCCCCAAGGTCGCCTCGGTGGGCGTGGACGGCGCGCACAACATCTGGGTGCTGGATGGGGACCGCATCGGCGTGCTTCGCGCGGACACGCAGAAGCTCGTGTGGACCAGCCAGCCCATCGGTCAGGCCAGCCTGGGCTTCGGCTCGGAGCCGCACCAGCTGGCCACCGGCTCCACCGTCATCTGCGGCGGCAAGGCGGGCGAGGCGTACGTGGGCTACATCACGTACGACAACGTGCCGGGAGGCCAGCGCATCGCCGGCCGGGGCGAGGCCGACTTCGACGAGGCGCGCTACTTCGAGTTCCAGAAGGGCGACATGGACCTGGTGCAGCTCAACGGCGACGGCACGGACATCGTGCTGCGCGAGCACCTGTACCGCTCGGTGGGCACCAGCCGTCCCAGCCGCAACGAGGCCATCGGCATCCGCAACAGCAACGACTTCCACTACGACGAGGACCGCTCCGTCCTCTCGTGCATGCGGGTCATGAAGGGCCCGTACGAGGGTGAGGTCTACATCGGCACCAACCACGGCGTGACGCGCATCCGCGACCTCGAGTACAGCAGCCACCGCCACCCGGCCTGGTGGCTGCTCACCCGGACGCCGCACCCGACGGACCCGAACCAGGAAGTCGTCAAGGAGTCGCAGCGCGCGGGCTTCACCTACGGCCTGGGCTACTCGCAGGCCGGCGAGCTGCTCATCGCCAACGACTGGAAGATTGGAATCCTCCCGCCCAACCAGGACCTCAAGTGGTGGGACCGTGAGAAGCCCGAGGCGGGCATCCCCGAGGGCACCGAGCTGTCCATCTACCGGCTCAACACCTTCGTGGACCCCGTCAACCCGGGGGCCGAGGACAAGCGCTGGGAGGTCGCCCCGCAGAACCGCTGGCGCGGCTTCCAGCAGACCAAGGACGGCCTGTACTACGTGGCCGGGCTCGGCAGCGGGCTGTGGCAGTTCAAGGCCGAGCCCACGCGGCACGACCCGACCAAGAGCGCGGACACCGACTACGTCCGCATTGACGGCGCGGGCACGGACCGCTTCACCGCGCTGGCGGCCACCGACGACGGCTCGCTCTTCGTGGGCACGGAGGGACGCGGCCTGTGGCGCCTGACGCCGCAGAAGCAGCTGGAGAAGGTCCCGGGCGTGGGCGGCTCCAAGGTGCAGCAGCTGGTCTACGACCCGCGCGTGACGCCCAGCGCGCTGTACGTGCTGGTCGACGGCAAGGTGTACGTGCTGCGCGGGCACTGAAGACGCGCTGAAGCGTGAGGCAGTGACGGCGGGCGCCTTCCGGACACTCCGGGGGCGCCCGCTGGCGCGCTCCGGGGTCAGCGGGCCCGGTTCACGGAGGCGCCCTGTGAGGTGGCCGCGCGGGGCTGGGTGGGCAGCCGCAGGATGAAGGTGGAGCCCTGGCCCTGCGCGGAGCGCACGGTGATGCTGCCGCCCATGGCCTCCACGATTTGACGGGTGATGTAGAGCCCCAGGCCCAGGCCGCCGTAGTGGCGCTCGGAGACGGCGCGCTCGAACTTGCCGAACAGCCGCGCCATGCCGTCCTCGGAGATGCCGATGCCGTGGTCCTTCACGGCCAGCACCGCCATGGTGCCCTCGCCCACCAGCGACACCTCCACCGGCCGGCCCGCGCCGTACTTGGCCGCGTTGGACAACAGATTCACCAGCACCTGCTCCACGCGCAGCGGGTCCCACTGACCGGGCAGCGTGCCGGAGACGTGCACGGACAGCTCGCAGCCGGCGCGGGCGAACTCCTCCGAGAAGGCGTCCACCATCTGCCGCACCACCTGGACCAGGTCCAGCTCGCGCGGCTCCAGGCTCAGCTTGCCCGCCGCCACGCGCGACACGTCCAGCAGCGTGTTCACCAGGCTGCCCAGCCGCGACAGCTGCCGCTCCAGCACCTGGCCCCGGGGCGCCAGCTCCTGGCCCAGCTCGGGCTGCGCGCCCGTCACCTGACGCAAGAGCAGCTGCAGGTGCAACCGCATGCTGGTGAGCGGCGTCCTGAGCTCGTGGGCGGCCACGCTGAGGAACTCGTCGCGGGCGCGCACCGCCTCCTGCGTCTCGCGCAGGGCCTGCTCGCGCACGGCGCGCTCCCGGGCCGCGCCCGCGTCACGCTGGGCCTCCACGCGGCGGCGCTCCGTGAGGTCCTCCACGTAGAGGCACGCGGCGATGACCACGCCGTCGCGGCGCACCGGGTGGTAGCTGGCGCGGAAGACGCGCGTGCGCTCCACGCCGCCGCCCGGCTCGCGGTGGATGATCTCCACGC
Organism: Myxococcus fulvus; assembly: GCF_900111765.1. The sequence goes on along the minus strand of NZ_FOIB01000012.1, from coordinate 332,165 downwards.
CGTCCAGCGGCTCACCCGTCTCCAGCACGCGGCGCACGCGGCGCGAGGTGTCGCCGAGCGAGGAGTGGGGGTTCATCACCTCGTCCATGTGGCGCCCGAGGTGGGCCTCGCGAGGCCGGCCGTTGAGGGCGGCGAGCGTCTCGCTGACCTCCACGAAGCGCAGCTCCCGGTCCACCACCGCCATGCCCACGGGCATGGTGGACATCAGGTCCGCGAGGCAGACGGAGCCCGGACCGAGCGATGCATTCCGCGGTCTCTCACCGGCTGGCATCGTCACATCCGGGCCGAGATCAGGGGCCACTCCAAGCCGGGGGCTCATCGTCCTCGGCTGTGTACCAACGTCGCTCGACGCCGTCACCGCTCGCCCCCTGGCCGTGTGTCCAATGGTGGAAGAAAGCTCCCACGCTCGTCCGGAATCTTCCTCGAATCCTTGGGGTTTTTCCCTCACCCCGTGAGCCGGCCGACAGGAGGGCAGGCGTGCGCGGGACACCTGCTTCAACCCACCTCCCCTGGCTTCGTAGAATCGCCGTCCCTCCCCGGCCCGGAAAGGAACCGCACCGCATGCGCTTGAGACGTCTGGCCCGCCGTCGCCCCGCTTCCCCGTCCAGTGAGTCCTCCCTGGAGCCCGTCGCCGGAAGACGCAACGAGGTGGTGGCCTGGAGCGGCGCGGACCCACTGCGTCCCGAGCGACGCCTGCGCTGGAGGGACCACTTCTCCCTCACGGAGAACCTGCTCCACCTGCCGCACCTGACGGACCGCCATGACGGCCTGCGCGTGGCGCAGTTGTCCGACGTGCACGTAGGTCAGGCCACCAGCGACGTGCGCATCCGCCGCGCGGTGGAGGCCGTCAACTCAGAGGCCCCGGACCTGGTCTTCCTCACCGGCGACTACGTCACCCACAGCCCCAAGCCCCTGCCCCGCGTGCGCGACGTGCTCAGCGGCCTCAAGGGCCAGGTCTTCGTGGTGCTGGGCAACCATGACCACCAGGTGAACGCGCCCTACCTGCGCGAGAGCTTCGAGCGGCTGGGCTACACCGTCCTGCAGAACGAGCACCGCGTGGTGCACGTGAAGGGCGCGCCGGTGACGGTGCTGGGCGTGGACGACGGGCGCACGGGCCGCGACGACGTGGAGGCCACCTTCCGGGGCGCACCGGAGTCCGGCACGCGGCTGGTGCTGGCCCACACGCCCCCCACGGTGGACAAGCTGCCGGCGCACGCGGGCCTGGTGCAGTTCTCCGGGCACACGCACGGCGGCCAGTTCATCGTGCAGGGGCTGACGGAGGCCATCTTCCGCCGCGCGGGTCAGCCGTACATCCGCGGCCACTACCACGTGAGGGGCAACCAGCTGTACGTGAACCGGGGCCTGGGCTTCGGCTTCGGCGGGCCGTACCTGCGCCGGGGCAGCGAGCCGGAGGTCGCGTTCTTCACCCTGCGCGCCCAGGCGCACGTGGCCGTGGCCAGCTGAACACACTCGCCCGAGCGCGCGAGGGCCGTGGAGCCTTCGCGCGCGGGGCGAGGTCAGTGCCTCAAGGGCGAGCCCAGCCGTCCACCGCCCAGGCCGCTCTCCTGTCGTCCTCCGCGCCGGAGGCTGAAGGGGCCCGAGCCGAAGTAGACGATGAAGAGCGCGCCTCCCGCCATGGAGAGGTTCTTCATGAAGTGGATGAGCTGGTCCTGCGCCTGCACCGGGTCCGCGACGAGCCAGAAGCGGTGGACCATGAAGGCGGCGGTCACCAGGAAGATGGCGATGGCCGCGGCGCCCAGGCGCGCGAGCACGCCGAGCAGCACCGACAGCCCCCCGAGCACCAGCGCCGCGCCGGACACCAGCACCGCCCAGCGGGGCTCGGGCACGCCCGCGTTCTGGGCGACGGTGGTCAGCGCGTCGAGCTGGATGAAGTGGTTCAAGCCGCTGGTGATGAAGATGGCTGAGAACAGCAACCGGGCAAGCGGCACGAGCACTCCCATGGATGGCCTCCTGTGTCCCACCAACGCCGGGGCGTGGAAGTCATTCTCAACCTGCCCATGACTTCCCGCGGGGCAGCCAGCGGCTGGCCTCCTGCCTGCCCTCCTTCGGGCCCTGGGGGCCGCCGCCCCGTGTCCCGGACAGCTGCGACAACACGCCACACGCGGGGGAAGGGCCGGGGGCGTAGGGTGCTCCTCGTCGTGAAAGCCCCACTCTCCCTCCTGTCCTCCCTGTTGGGCGCGGTGCTGGCCCTCGCGCCCGTGTCGTCCGCCTGGGCGTGTGCCACCTGTGCGTGTGGCGACCCCACGCTCATGTCCATGGGCACCGAGCAGCCGTTCTCGGGGCGGCTGCGCTTCTCCTCCACCCTGCGGGGCTGGGGGCACACGGTGGGACAGGACAACGTGGACGCGCTGCGGCTGCGCGAGGCGCGCATGGACGTGGCGGTGGCGTACGCCCCCCTGCCCTGGCTGTTCCTGTCAGCCACGCTGCCGCTGCAGGCGCGCGAGGTGCGCTCGGTGAGCCTGGCGCGCGAGCGGGGCTGGGGCGTGGGCGACGTGGAGCTGACGGCGAAGGCGTTCCTGTACCAGGACCGCGCGTTCTCGGCGGACCACCTCTTCAGCGTGCTCGTCGGCGTGAAGCTGCCCACCGCGCCGAAGCTGCGGCTGGAGGATGGGACGCTGATGGACCTGGACACGCAGCTGGGCAGCGGCTCGGTGGACCCGCTCGCGGGCATCGCGTACCAGCACTTCCGGGGGAGCTGGTCGTTCCTGGCGAGCGCCACGGGATTCCTCCCCACGCGCGGCATCCTCGGCTACCGGGCGGGCGCGTCGGTGCGCACGACGATGGCGGCGCAGTACCAGCCGGCGGAGCGGTGGGCCCTGCGACTGGGGCTCGACGGGCGCATCGAGGCCGCGTCGGACATCGACGGCGAGAAGGAGGAGAACGGCGGGGGCGTCATCGGATATGCGTCTCCCGACGTCCTCTTCAGCCCTCGGATGGACCTGGTGGTGGCCGCGGGTGTGCGGGTCCCCTTCTTCAACCGGCTCCGCGGTCGCGTGGCGCCCACTCCCATCGCGATGCTGTCCGTCGCGTACGACCTCTGACGCCATGGCCTCTGTCGTGAAGCCGTTCGTGCTGCTCGTGTGTCTCACCGGCTGTGGTGGCGGGGAGCGCATCGAGGGAATGCAGCTGAGCCTGGGGCTCACCACGGGCCGCGCGCGGAGCCTGCCGGAGGCGGCGGGGGCTCGCACGCTCGTCACGGACGAGGGGGCCCGGGCCACGCTCTCCGGGGCGCTCGTCACGCTGGGCAGCGTGGAGCTGTTCAAGTGCGAGGAGACGGGCCTTCGTCGGTGGCTCAAGGAGCTGTCGCCGGTGGGCACCGCGTGGGCGCACACGACGTCGAACGCGCTGCGGCTGGGCACGCCGCACGTGGTGTCCCTGGGTGAGTCGGACGGCACGGTGGTGGCGCTCGGGGTGCTGCATCCTCCTCCGGGGCGTTATTGCCGAGCGCGGCTGACCTTCGAGCCGGCGGACTCGGACGCGGAGGGCCTGGGCGCGGCGCTCCAGGGCGCGCGGCCGGTGGACATGCTGGGGTTGAGCCTGCATGTCCGTGGGACGCTCGAGGATGGCGAGGCGCGCGACTTCGAGTTCGAGACGCGCGGGCGCTCGTCGGTGGACGTGCTGCTGGACGGGGTGGAGCTGTCGGAGGACTCGCCGAGGGCGGAGCGGGTCTTCACACTGGCGTGGGATTCGTGGCTGGATGGCGTGGGCCCCGGCGAGTCGCCGCGCAACGTGGACATGCTGGGCAACGTTGCCCGGTCCGCCTCGCTGCAATCCCCTGTCGTGCCATGACGCCTCCTGTCGCCAACGAGCCCGCCTCTCGCGCCCGCATCAACCTGGAGTGGCTGCTGCGGCTGCGCTGGGGCCTGTTGCTGGGGCAGGCGCTGGTCATCGCGCTGGCGGCGTACGGGCTGGAGCTGGCGTTGCCGGTGCCGGTGCTGGCGGGGCTGTTGGGGTTGGAGGCCGCGACGAACGTGGCGGTGCGCGCGTGGCTCGGCCGGGCCCGGGTGAGCGAGGCCACCATCGGCAAGCTGATGCTGTGGGACACGCTGGTGCTCACGGGCCTGTTGGCGCTCAGCGGTGGGACGCACAACCCCTTCACGACGCTGTACCTGGTGAACGTGGCGCTGGGCACGGTGCTGCTGCCGGCGCGGTGGATGTGGGGGTTGTTGGGCTTCACGTTGATGGCGTTCGGCTCGCTGTTCGTGTTGCAGGACGTGGAGCTGGTGCCGGGGCTGTCGCGGCCGGACCACGCGGCGCTGATGCGGCTGCACCTGAGCGGCATGTGGGTGGCGTTCGCGGTGGCGGCGGGCTTCATCGTGTACTTCGTGCAGCGGGTGACGCGGGCGCTGGAGGAGCGCGAGGAGGAGCTGGCGCAGGCGCGCGTGCAGGCTGCGCGGCGGGAGAAGGTGGCCTCGCTGGCGACGCTGGCGGCGGGCGCGGCGCACGAGCTGTCCACGCCCTTGTCGACCATCGCGGTGGTGTCGAAGGAGGTGGAGCGGGCGCTGGCGTCGGCGGGGACGAGCGAGACGGTGCGCGAGGACTTGAGGCTCATCCGGCAGCAGGTGGACCGCTGCCGCGATGTGCTGGTGCAGATGTCCGCGGACGCTGGGCAGACGACGGGCGAGGCCTTCCATCCGATGGCGCTCGGCAGGCTGGTGGAGGACTCGCTGGCGGAGCTGTCGGGCGTGGAGCGGGTGAAGGTGGAGCTGCCGACGGAGCTGAGCGGGCGGTGGGTGCAGGGGCCGCCGCGCGCGCTGGCGCGGGTGGTGCGCGGGTTGGTGAAGAACGCGCTGCAGGCGTCGCCTCCGTCGAAGGCGGTGGAGCTGCGGGTCGTGGAGGGCAAGGGCGGCGCGAGGCTGGAGGTGCGCGACGGTGGCGCGGGGATGCCCGCGGACGTGCTGGCGCGCGCGGGTGAGCCGTTCTTCACCACGAAGGCGCCGGGCGAGGGCATGGGCCTGGGATTGTTCCTGGCGCGCACGTTGGCGGAGCAGCTCGGAGGTTCGCTGGAGCTGCGCTCCACGCCGGGACAGGGCACGGTGGCGAGCCTGGCGCTTCCGCTCGGTGCGCCCGTCGTCACGGAGGTGGCGTCATGAGCACCGCGGTCGGTGATGGCCACCACCCGAGCCTCCTGCTCGTCGACGACGACGCGACGCTGCGCGAGCGGCTGGCGCGGGCGTTTCGGGAGCGCGGCTGGGAAGTGACGACTGCGGGCGACTACGACGAGGCGCTGGCGGCGGCGAAGCGTGAGTCTCCCGAGTACGCGGTGGTGGACCTGCGCATGCCGGGACGCAGCGGGCTCGAGGTGGTGAAGGACCTGCTTGCCGTGGACGCGTCCACGAAGGCCATCGTGCTCACAGGCTACGGAAGCATCGCCACCACGGTGGACGCCATCCGCCTGGGCGCGGTGAACTACCTGCCCAAGCCCGCGGACGTGGACGACATCCTCGCGGCCTTCGCACGCGCGAGCGGTGAGCCCTCGCTCGCCGCGCCCGAGACCTTCGAGGCCCCCTCACTCGCGCGCGCGGAGTGGGAGCACATCCACCGCGTGCTCGCGGACTGCGCGGGCAACATCTCCGAGGCCTCGCGCAAGCTCGGCATCCACCGCCGCTCGCTCCAGCGCAAGCTCCAGAAGTACCCGCCCGCGCGGTGACCCACGAAGCGCTCGCGCCCGTCTCCATGGGGCCGGGCGCGTCGCTCCACCCTCCGGCGCGGTGACCCACGAAGCGTTCGAGCCCGTCTCCATGGGGCCGGGCGCGTCGCTCCGCCCGGCGCGCGCGGCCCGCGAGACACCCAGCCCTCGGGATGAGGCCGGGCGTCCCGCCCCCGTGCTCAGTACTCCTTCAGGAGCGTCTCGGCCGTCTTCAGGCCCAGCTTCTTGAACAGCGCGGCGAGCTTCGGCTTGGGAATCAGCTTCTTCGCCGCGGCCTCGATTCGCAGCAGCGCGAACGTGAGCTCATCGAGCGAGTCGAAGGCCGGCGACACCGTGCCCTCCTCGTGCGCGTAGCGGACAACCTTCCCCGTGTCGGTGTCGAGCAGGAACATCTCACCCGAGCCATCACTCGCGATGCCGACGTACCTGTCCTCGGCCGCGCCGTACAGCTCCTCCTTCTTGGCGTCGAAGCCGTAGCTGCTGAAGTCGAAGGCCACCGTCATCACCGGCACGCCCCCACCCTTCACCACGTCATCCAGCACCCGCCCCGGACCCGCGCCGCGGACCTTCTTGCTGCCCGGATTCGAAACCCGCGCCGCCTTCGGGAAGAAGCGCGCCGCGTCCGCCGCGAAGTCTCCGCGCTCGACGTAGCCGTCCAGCGCGCCCGCCTCCGTGGCCTCACCCCACTCGGTGAGGACCACCGGCTTGCTCACGTCCAGGACGTTGCCCTTCTTGTCGAAGAACTCCGTGCTCTTCAGCTTGCCCTTGGCGAACACCGCCTTCAGCCGATGCGGCCACGGCTTCGGGACCTTGAACACCTTGTGCAACAGCTTGAGGTCACCCAGTTCGAACAGCGCGCCGTCCACCGGACCGACGACCCACTCGACCTCGCCGTCGATGACCCCGTCACGCAGCGGGACGCGCAGCGTGTCCTCGAAGTCGAAGCCAGGACGGAAGCGCGCCTCCACCAACACCCCCTCCTCGAACGTCGCGAGCATCGTGGCGTGCGGCCCCGACGGCAGCCCGAGCGCCTTCTGCATCGCCACGCGCGGCGCATGCTCGGACATCTCGTGGATGCCGAGCGACCACTTCACCTCCCCATCGAGCTTCCCGTTCTTGCGCCGCGCATCCAGCAACAACAGGCCCGAGGGATGAATCCACAGGCGCTCGCGGTCAGCGCCGGGTTCTCCCTCCCGCCAGAGCCTGGCGTCTGCATCGAACGTTGCGTTGGCGGAGACATCCTTGGGGCGCGTGGCGGTCGTCATCGCGCCGGACGATAGCGACCGGTTCAGGGATACGTCACGCTGAACGTCACCGGCCCCTTCAGGTACTTCAAGCCTTCCTGGGAGCGGCACCCCTTCTCCACGTCCGCCGTCAGGTACGTGGTGGTCCGCACCGCGGTGGCGCCCTGGAACTTGCCCGACAGCACCTTCCCCGTCTGCGTCACCAGCGTCGTCGCTTCCTGCACGGACACGTGGGACTGCCCCATCAACACCGTGGACTTCTCCGCCGTGTTCCACGTCACCACCTGCCGGCCCGCCCCCGCGCGCGACAGGTCCGCGCACGACAGCCCCCGCACCAGGCTCGGCGTCTCCGAGCCCAGCGTCGCCGACGTCACCGCCGAGCCCAGCACCGTCACGCACCCGCTCACGCTCGCCAGGAACGACACCTCGCTGTCCCCCGGCTCCCCCTTGAGCCCCGTGCCGTACTTCGCCTCGCCCAGCCCGAGCGGACAGGTGATGAGCACCTTCTCCAACGGACGCTCGAGCGTCATCCCGCTCCCCCCCGTGCCCTCCATCAGCGGCCCCGCCGCCTGACGCCCCTCACCCCCACAGGCCAACACCCCGAGCAGCAACACCGCGCACGCCGACGTCCCACGCATGTGCATCCCCCTGGTTCAAGTCACGGTGCGGATGAGCTCGAGCGTCGCCGGCCCGCTCAACCAGATGAGCCCGCCCGGCGAGTCACAGCCCTTCTCGATGTCCGCGTTCAGGTACGTCACCGTCAGGATGGCCATCGACTCCATGAAGGCCCCCGCCTCCACCGTGCCCGTCAGCGTGAAGACCGTCAGCGGCCCCTGCGCCAGCTCCCGCGACTGACTGAACACCAACGTGGACGTCTCCCCCGTGTTCCACCGCACCACCTGCCGCACCGTGCGGGGCGTCAGCAGGTCCGCGCACGAGTAGCCCGCCAGCAGGCTCGACTCGAGCGGCAGGCTCGCGGACTTCACCCCCGACGCCGGAATCGTCACGCAGTTGCTCAACGTGGTGGCGCCCGCCACCGTCACGTCCTTGGCCCCCTCCGACAGCCCCGGCAGGTACGACGCCTGGCTCACCCCCACCGGGCACGTGACGACCACGGACCCCAGCTCGCTCTTCGCGCTCGGCTCGGCGACGGCGGCCACCGGCTCCCGGGACGCCCCCCGCTCCTCCTCCTCGCTCCCCGCCGACACATCGAAGGTCGACGTGAGGGCGAGCGCGGAGAGAAGCACCATCACCGCCGCCAACAGACTTCTGCGCATGGCCACCACTCCCGACTTCGCGTTGCTCCCCCCAGATAGGAAGCCCGCCCCGGCAAGCCCATCCGGCCCCGCGCGCAAGCGACGCTGACGGACGCTCACACCACCCCACGGACCTGGCCCGGTGTGCGCCACCCACCACCCCGACTGTCCACCGCCCGGAACTCTCCCGGCGACCCCCTCCACGACCAACCCGGCCGCATCGGCGCGTATAGCGGCGGGGGCCATTCCACGCGGCTTTTTCCTGACCCGTCCGGTCAGCGGGAGCGCGCGCAAAGACAGCCATGAAACTCACCACTGCTCTCTCCGTCGGAGTCCTGTCCACGTTCGTCTGGAGCGCGCCCGCGCTCGCGGAGACGTCCGTCGTGGACCTCATCTCACCGTCGCGCTGCACGCTCAGCGGCGGCCGGCTCACCCGCTGCGCCATTCCCACGCAGACGCTGAACGCCACGCCGTTCACCAGCGCGGTGCCGCTGCGCACCACCGTGCGGCGCGTGCTCACCGGCAACTGCTCCACCCAGTACCCGCTGGAGGTGACGCTCACGCCGCCCGGCAACCCCGGCACCCGCTACACCTTCCTGGGCACCCCGGAGCTCGTCCTGCGCGATTTGGACCGCGAGCTCATCGCCTCGCTGGAGCTGAAGGACTCCTCGCCCTGGACGAACGCGGCCGCGTTCAACGAGACGTGCCGCGTGTCGCTCAACATCACCTGGAACGAGGTGGACGTGGACTCCGCCGCCCAGGCGCAGACCATCCTCCAGGGCCTGCAGGGCACGCTCGCCACGAAAATCGCGCAGCGCGAGCACCTGGCCAGCCTGGTCGAGTACAGCGCCGCCTTCGACTACATGAAGACGCTGTCCAACAGCTTCCTCGTGGACCTCAACAACGAGACGGCGCACGCGCTGCACGTCCAGGCGCTGGAGGCCGGCCCCGTCATCTTCCAGGCGGCCATGGGCTGCGGCGGCGTGCTCACCGCCGAGGAGAGCATCACCCTCACCAACTTCTACTTCGTGCTCGGCTCGCTGGGAGACCCCACGAAGTACCACCACCCGGATGGCTCGCCCAAGACGCTCGAGGAGCTCATCGGCCCCGCGGCGCTGCCCGTCATCCAGAAGCTCTCCCAGCTCTCCGAGGCCGGCGCCAAGGAGCAGTACCAGGCGCAGTACCTGGTCGCCGCCCAGGAGGCCGCCGCCGCCCAGGCCCAGGTCGACCTGGCCACCGCGCAGCTCGCCCCCTGGCTCAACCCCTGACCCCTCTTTTCCCAGGACATCACTCTCATGAAGACGCTCATCCAGGGCCTGTGCACCCTGCTGTTCCTCGGCGCCACCGCGTGCGGCGCCCCCTCCTCCACCGACGTCTCCGACACGGGCGCGTCGCTCGACACCACCGAGCAGCAGGCGCGCTGCGAGACGTGCCCGGGCGGTGGCGGCGGAGGCGGCGAGGAGGACCCGCCGCCGCCCATCGTCGTGCACGGCTATGAAATCGACCTGCCGCTGTTCAGGCCGTCGATGCTGCCCGCGGGCTGGTGCTACGTCTACGTCGAGGCAGGTGGACACATCTGGCCGTGCAACGGCGCGGGCAAGGCCACCATGGACTGGCTCGGCGGCAACACCGTGTTCCACGCGAGCCGGGACAGCTGGTACCAGGAGGAGATCTTCTATTACAGCCGGCTGATGACGCAGTTGCCCGCCACGGACGGCTTCGTGCCCATGGCGCAGACGATGGGCTACTACAGCCACCCGCAGAACCTCCCGGGTCTCGTGCGCGGCTCGGTGGAGCTCCTCGTCCCCAACCAGTGGCCGCTGCCCGGTACCGCCACCAGCGAAATCACGCTCGCCCTGCAGGTCCAGGAGAACGGCGCCTGGGTGAACAAGGCGACCAGCCACGTCGCCATCACCAACCTGCGCCAGATGCATGAGCTGCAGGCCGTCGTGTACCCGAACCAGGAGGTGCGCTTCGTGGTGAGCGGCAAGGGCCGCGCGGACCACGAGATGCGCTACCTGCTGTGGAAGGTCCGGATGTTCGGCGCCCAGTGCTACCCGGACTTCGCCAACGGCGGCGCCTGCCTGTAACCCCCTTTCCCGAACATCGGAGTCACACCATGTCGAGAAGACCCGCGAGGACTCGCGTCCTCGGAACGCTACTGCTTTGCCTGGGGGCCGCCGGCTGCGGCACCGACGCGAGCGCCCCGCCCGCCGCCGAGTCCCAGGCCCCCTCCACTCCCACCGCCCAGGAGCAATCCCTGTCGAACAGCGACGTCTGCGTCCAGATGTTCTTCTGGGGCAGGGACCGCAAGCTGTGCAAACCCCTGCCGACCAGCATCGACACGCTCCTGGCCGACTTCCGCCCCCTGCAGGAGGGCATGTGCAACCAGGAGCAGAACGCCGAGCTGCGGCAGCAGTGCCTCAACAAGTCGCCCTACGTCTTCGTCCCGAAGGGCAACCCCGCCGCGCCGCTCCAGTGGATCTCCGACGTGGAGAGCGTGCAGTCCTACTTCCGGCTGTCGATGGGCGCCTCCATGACCATCTACGAGGAGAGCCTGTCGAAGATGGCGGACCTCGCCTCGGAGATGACCGGCCCGTCCGAGGAGGAGCTCAAGCGGCGGCGCACGCGCATCACCGAGCGCCGGGGACAGCTGGGTGAGAAGCTCAAGGCGCGCGCGGCCGCCGAGCAGGGCACCGCCAAGGCGGACCTGGCCGAGCAGCGCGAGCTGCTCTCCGCCTACGAGGCCACCTTCAACGCCTATCAATCCGCCGTGCAGGCGCTGGCGCCCGCCATCACCGACGTCTACGAGGACTTCGTCACCTACCGCGGCACGGAAGCCGCCGTCTTCGCGCAGCTCGAGGACATCGCCCAGCGCGCCTCCACCTCGACCATCGCCCAGATGGGCCCCCTGCAGCTGGAGCTGGTGACGCTCGCCCGCACCGAGAGCCAGCGGCCCCAGGCGCTCTGGATGGAGTCGCGCCGGCTGGGCAACGCGCTGTCGCAGCTCCAGACGCTGCACCAGGCGAGGCTCGCGCACTACGCGGACTTCACCACCCGGCACGCCATCCCCCAGGTGAACCTCACGGAGCGCTCCGGCGTCATCCTCAACAACATCGCCGGCTACTCGGACGCGCGCTATGCCCGCGTCGCGGAGGTGGTGAAGAAGCTCTTGCAGGGCCTCACCCAGCGCCAGACGGCGCTCGTGGCGGCCCAGGCGGACCTGGCCACGCGCCAGACGATGGCCAACGCGGCCACGCTGAAGGCCTCCCAGGAGTTCCTCGCCAGCGCCAACGCGCGCACCACCGCGCTGTGGCAGCTGCCGCCCCGCAGCCAGACGCTCAACCTGTTCTTCCTCGCCACCAAGCACGTGGACTTCGAGAGCATCCTCCAGCTGGAGCCCCTGTGCCTGCACGTGGGCCCCAACGCCACGGGCTGGATGGAGTCGGGCTGCATCGCGCTCAGGCGCCAGTTCACCAGCGCGCGCAACTACCTCAACACGACGCTGCCCAACATGGTGCGGCTCAACGTCACCCAGATGCGTCGCGCCGGCGTCAACGAGGCGCTCCTGGTGGACGTGGAGACCCATCTCAACAACGGCAACCTGCGCCAGGCCGTGCTCTCGCACGACGTCGCGCTGCGCGCCTCGGACCTGTGAGGACCCCACCCATGAGACCATTCCTGTCACGGGCCCTGACCCTGCTCCTCGCGGGCGCGGCCCTGGCGCCCGACCACGCGGACGCCACCTACCGCAACTACGCCATCGCCTGGAAGTCCACGTCCTTCCGCAGCCAGGGCAGCTGCCAGGTCACGACCGGGCTGGCGCAGGAGGGCCAGGCGAACTTCTCCGTCAACGCCGTCCCCCTGCCCACGTACACCGCGCCGAACCGCTACGTGCTCTACGGCAACGGCGACGACTCCAACATCTTCACGGCGGGCTTCAACGCCACGCTGCTGCGCTGGGGCGCGAACCACTTCTACTTCGGCGCCGCCGTCACCGGCTCCACGCAGACGTGTGTCATCGCGGATGACTTCGTCACGCTGGAGACGGGCGGCCTGTCGGCCCGTCCCCTCTTCATGGTCAAGCGCCGGGGCACCCACTTCGAGGGCGAGTCCTCGGTGATGCTCGACCTGAAGGAGATCAACCCCGGGCTGTCGGCGAACCTGGAGCGGCTCGAGCAGACGCTGCAGGACCGCAAGGCGCAGCTGCTCAGCCTCGGCGGCGACCTCAATGCCGCGCAGGCGGAGCTGGACCGGCTCGCCGAGCTGAAGGCGGAGATCGACGAGCTGTCCAAGCGCCCGCTCGACTCCATCACCGAGGCGGACCTCAACGACATCCTCTCGCGCTACGGCGACATCGACCCGCGCGTGAGGAGCGCGCTCCAGCAGCTGCTGCGCGACTTGAAGAAGGACCTGGAGGCGCTGCGCACGGAGCTGACGCGCATCATGACGGAGTTCCGCGGGCAGATGGGCGAGCTGGATGACTGGCTCGCGGGCACGCCGCCGCCGAGCGGCCCGGACCTGGGCGACTCCGGCACCTACCAGCCGGGCAAGGACGCCGAGGACATCCCGGACGTGGAGCTGCCGGACCTCAACGTGCCCGACGACTTCGACCCGGACAACGACCCGTACCTCGCCTACGCGCAGCAGGTGCTCCAGCAGCTGGAGACGACGCGGCAGAACGGCGCGGTGGTCAACCGCTCGGGCTTCATGAGCATCACCCGCTCCTGGCGGCAGAACCAGGACATCTTCGAGAAGGCCATCCAGACCCGTGGCTCGGCGGTGTCCCAGGAGGAGGTGGGCGCGTTCATCAACGCCCGCACCCTGGTGTTGAACACGGTGCGGCAGCACATGGACGAGGAGGGCTGGTTCCTCGACACGCCGGTGCGTCCGTCGACGAAGGCGCTCATCGAGTACCTGCGCGGACGCGCGGACACGCGCAACCAGGCGGACGGGCTGCAGGCCAACCTCAACCTCTGGCAGGGCGCTTCGCCCACCGCGCAGCAGGACGCCATCCTGGAGACGCTCGACGGTCTGCGCGGCGGCTGGCAGTCGGTGGAGAACGGCGCGCTGGCCGAGGACCCGAACATCATCACGCGGCTGTTCGGCATCGGCGAGGAGGCCCAGGTCATCATCAAGGAGGTGGCGTTCTTCGGCCTGGCGCTGACGCCGGTCGGCGACTTCATCGACCTCTGTGAGGTGGTCACCGGTTGGGAGCACTGCATCCCCGGCGGCAGGCGGCTCGAGGTCGGGGAGCGCATGTTCTCCGGCCTGGGCCTCATCGTCGGCAGCGGCAAGTTCTGGCGCGGCGTGGCCGATGCCGTGGCGCCCCTGGGCAAGGCCATCGCCAACGAGTGCGAGTCGCTCATCCGGGCCTGGAACGACCTGCCGGACAACTTCACCCGCATGCACATGGTGCAGGCGCTGGGGCCCCAGGCCATCCCCCACGTGGGCGGGCTGACCGGCAAGGAAGTCAAACGCATCATGGTCAACGTGGGCGAGGAGCACGTCAGCAAGCTCGCCCAGCTCCTCAAGAAGAAGGGACTGCGGGAGCTGGAGGAGATGAGCATGCTCAGCCTCCCCGCGCTGAAGCGCCAGTACGCCCTGACGCATGGCCAGGCGGTCAAGGCGCTGGGCACCATGCCCGGCAAGACGGTGGCGGAGCTCAAGACGCGGCTGCAGCAATTGAACTTCACGGAGCTGGCTCCGGCGGGGTCCGGCAACTGGGTCCACGTGGATGGCTCCGTCGTCCGCATCCAAGCGGCCACCCCCTCCCGGCCCGCCTATTTCCGACGGGAGATCGCGGACCCCGCGGGCAACATCAACCGGGATGCCATCGTGGCCAAGGTGACGGGCGCCAAGAAGTTCGACGACGACGGGTATCCCATCGACGAGGACGTCTTCAGTCCGCCCGAATGGACGGACTCGGCCGGCGCCATGAACCAGGTCCGCAACTGGTTCGCCGCGACGATGAACGTGCGCCCCGACGAGGTGCTGAGCAAGTACCCCGACGCCATCAACGAGCTGGAGAAGGTCTGGATGAAGCAGACGCACTTCGACCTGCTGCCGTAGTGCGATGATGAATCCCCGGGCCGTCCGTGACACACCACGGGCGGCCCGGGGCCTTCGTGTCTCTTGTATCGGGAGTCCGCCGAATGACGCAGGTCCTCCGTTCCGACAATGGCTCGCGCTGGACACAGCGCTCCCGGCTGGGCACGCCCGCGCCCGGCCGCGTCGAGTTCCAGCAGGTCGCCTTCTCTTCCGACGGCGAGCTGCTGGTGGCGCTGGAGCACAAGGGCGGCGAGCGGCTGCGCTGGTGGCGCTGGCGGGACGAGCGGCCCCTGGGCGAGGTCACCGTCTCCCAGGGCGTGGCGGTGCAGGTGCTGCCCTCGCTCGGCGGCCTCGCGGTGACGGACGCGCGCTTCCAGGTCGGGCTGTACTCGCTGGAGGACGGCCGGCCGCTGCGGCTGGGCCGCGTACCGGACTACGAGGTGCGCGGCCTGGAGGTGAGCCCCGACGGCACCCGGCTCGCGATGCACGACCTCACCGGCAGCGTGCTGTTGTGGGACACCCGGACCTGGACGTCGCTCGGTCAGCTCCAGGGGCCCCAGCAGGAGGTCGCCAGGCTCGCGTTCTCACCGGACGGGCGGCTGCTGGCCGCGGCCTGTCTTCGAGGCCACGTCGTCGTCTGGGACGTGGCGAGCGGCAATCCCATCCTCGTGCACGTGGAGGCCGACGAGCAGTTCGTCTCGGTCGCCTTCCACCCCGAGGGCACGGAGCTGGTCGCCACGACGACCGGCCCGCGCATCCAGCGCTTCCGCCTGCGCGACGGCGGGCTCGCCGGGACGCTCCAGGGCCCGGTGGCGGGCTCGAGCCGGGCGACCTTCAGCCCCGACGGGGGGCTGCTCACCGTCACCCGGTACGGCTTCAGCGTGCTCGACGCGCGGACGAGCGCGCGCGTGTTCCGCCACGAGGTGGACAACGACTTCTACGCCGCCAACGCGGCCTTCAGCCCGGACGGCACCGTCATCGCGTGGGGCGAGGACGACGGCACCGTGGGCCTGTGGGGTCTGCCCACGGAGTCGCGCTGAGCCAAGGCGCTCACCTCCACGGATTGGAGAAGCGCGGGTCCGTGGTGAAGTCGGTGTCCGTGAGGCTCTTCAAGAAGGCGATGAGGTCCTGCTTCTCCTCGTCGGACAGCTCGAAGGGTCGCACCAGCGGGTCCTTGTTCGGGTTGTTGCGCCCGTCACCCGCCAGCGGCCCCTCCGTCACGTTGCGGCCACCGGACGTGTAGTGCTCGATGACGGCCTCCAGCGTGGGGATGCTGCCGTCGTGCATGTACGGCGCCGTCAGCTCCACGTTGCGCAGCTGCGGCACGCGGAAGCGGCCGTGGTCCAGCGCGTCGTGGGTGAACTCGAACAGGCCCGGGTTGTCCGGCGGGTACGCGCCCTGGCCGTCCAGGTCGTACAGGCCCGTGTTGAAGAACTGCGCCACCTGGGGCTTGGTGTCCTTGGCGCGGAACGAGTTCGAGAGGTGCCGGCCGCTGTGGCAGTGGTAGCACTCCGCCCGCTCGCCGAAGAACAGCTCCATGCCCCGCCGGGCCGAGCGCGACAGCGCCGCGTTGTCGCCCTGCAGGTAGCGGTCATACGGCGAGCCGCCCGACAGCAACGTGCGCTGGAAGGACGCCAGCGCCTTCACGATGGAGCCCTGGCTCACCGGCTCCGGTGCGTCCGGGAACGCCGCGCGGAACAGCTCCGGGTACTTCGCGTCACCGCGCAGCCGCTCGAGCGCCTCCTCCAGCTTCGGCGTCAGCCCCAGCTCCGTGGGGAACTCGTTGAACAGCGGCACCAGCGCCTGCGACTCCAGCGTCTCCAACAGCGGGTTGGCCCAGGTGTACGTGCTCAGGTACGCCACGTTGGCCAGCCCCGGCGAGTTGCGTGCGACGTGGTCGCCCGTGGAGCCCCTGGGCGTGGCCATGCCGTCGGAGAAGGCCCGCGCCTGCTCGTGGCAGCTGGCGCACGACATGGTGCCGTTGCCCGACAGCCGCGCGTCGTAGAAGAGGTGGCGCCCCAGCTCCACCTTCTCCACGGACATGGGGTTGTCCTCGGGCACGAAGGGCTCGGGGAAGCCCGCGGGCAGGCTCCACGCGTAAGGAGGCGGCGCCGGAAGTCCCGGCTCGTCACCCCCACAACCCGCGGCCGACAGCAGGGCCACCACGACGCTCAGCTTCCCCGCACGCGAAGACATCAGCCCGCTCCTTCTCTCAGCGCACCTTGAAGAACGTCTTCGGCAGCGCCTTGGGGGTGCCATCCGCGTTCAGGCCGAACTGCGACAGCAGCGGCGCGCACTCCGGGTCCGTGGGGCCGGACATGCAGCCGGGCATCATGTCCGAGCCCGCCGGCGTGCGATTCACGTCCAGCTCCGACAGCAGCCCCGCGACGTCCAGCACCACCTGGTTCGTCTCCGGGTCGAAGCCGTCCAGCGCGACGGTGGCCTGGTTGGCCGCGCCGCACGTGTAGCCATCCGCGTTGGAGCCCTGACAGCCGGACGCGCCCAGGTGGAAGTAGTAGGCCGCGTTCTGCTGGGTGCGGATGTCCAGCTTCACGAACTTGTAGCCGCCCTGCCAGCTCCACCACATGTCGCGCACGTCCAGGGGCGCGGCCTCCGCCTCCACGTCCAGGTGATTCCTGTCCGGGGGCAGGCCCACCTTGAACTCCAGGCCCGTGTAGTCGTCGTGCTCGGGCGCCGTGCCCGTCACCGCGCGGTGCGTCCCGGGGCTGCCCGTGCGGCAGGTGCCGGTGCCGTCCTCGAAGTCGAGCAGCGCGATGGCGTCACGCTGCCACTCGCCGTCCTGCGCGAGCTTCAGCGCGTGGCGCTCGCCGTTGGCGCGGATGAGGGTGACGTCGCGCACGTACATGCGGAAGTCCAGCAGCTCGATGACGCCGCGCGACGTGCCGATGTCGGTGAAGCTGGTGGTGCACGACAGCGCCTCCTGCCGGACCTGCGGGCTGAAGCGCACGGTGTACGTCTTGGGCTCGACGTCATCATCTCCGCCACAGCCCTGGGCGGCGAGCAGCAGGGCGGGCAGCAGGGCTCGCGACAGGGGCTTCCAGACGGCGTTCATCGAGATGACCTCCAGGACGGTGACTCAGCGATGAGGCATGGGTACCAGCAAGGGGACACCCGCCGGCTGTGGCATGTTGTCGCGGCGGGAATGTCCGCCCCTCGGGCGCAAAGCCCCGGGGTCGCTAACGCCGCCGGAATCCGGACATATCGCCGGCCCCCGCCAGACGCGCCCTCGGGTCCCCCCCGTCATCCCGGCGCACACGTCCGCCCGCCTGGTCAGGAACCAGGGGCCGTCGACTCGCCGAGGAGGGGGACCCGGGCTTCGGAGACTTCGGGGGAAGTCCCTCGCGAAGACCTGGGCGTGCTGAATGGGGGAAGGCTCGACTCGTGCGTCTGGGACAGACGCGCGGGGTGCTTCATCGGGAAGGGGGAGGACACCCGGGGTTGGGCCTCACGCTTCCGCGCGGCGCGGGGAGCCGCGAGTCATGGGCATGTCGCCAGGAAGCTCACTGGCAGGTGCCGCAGTCCGCCTTGCAGCTGTCCGGCGTCACGCCCGTGCCGCACTTCTCGGAGACCTGGCAGACGCCGTCGCCGCAGCGGTAGATGTCCTGGGGACGGATGCGCGTGACGAGCGGCTTGTACTCGACGCCGTTGTACGTGCAGCGCGAGTAGTGCGTGCGCGTCGCGTCCAGCTGGCAGTGGTCCAGGCAGGAGCCCACGTGCTGGATGGTGGGCGCGCACGCCGTGTCGCCGCTCCACGACGACAGGCCGCAGGTGCGCACCGTGCTCTGGTCATAGGCCAGGTAGTTGGCGTCGTTCGCCGCGAAGAGGCCCTCGTTGTTGAACAGGTTGCCAAAGAAGCACGCCTCCTTCTGGCTGTACGTCTGGACCTCCTCCGTCGTGGTGGGGATGCTCACGTTCGTCGCGCCGCGCCCCTGCACGGAGATGTTCACGTGCACACCAAACTTGTTCGCGTGCGCCGCCAGGCACGCGGACACCACCTGCTGCTCCGCCACCGACGCGGGCTGGTTCGTGGTGGACCACGTCGGCGCCAGGCCCAGGGAGCCGGGCCACGCGTACGTCGTTCCGTTATGGGTGTACGTCAGGGTTTGGGAGGACGACAGAGCGCAGCGCGCCACGTAGCGCATCAGCTGGTCGCCCGCCGCCGGGTTCGAGCTGAACCATGTATTGAACAGCCCGTTCGTCGACAGCCCGTTGGTGGAGAGCCCGTTCGTCGACAAGCCATTGGTGGACAGGCCGTTCGTCGACAAGCCATTGGTGGAGAGCCCGTTCGTCGACAACCCGTTCGTCGACACCAGGCCGTCTTCATGGGTGGCCACCGACTCGCTCGGGTCGACGCCGCCCAGGCCCTCGGGGCCGCAGCCGACGGCGCCGGCGAGCAGCGCGGGCAGGGCCCACGCGCGGACGAGACGGGACGAGAAACCACGGGACTGGGAACGGATGAAGGACAAGCGCATGGGACAGGCTCCGCGTTGGGGGTCACCGCGGTGTTTCGCGGCTAGGTCAACGGGTAGTGCTTGTCGCCAAGGGTGACAGGTGTCCTCACGTCCAATTCCTGGGAGGAAGTCCTTCGCCAGACAGCGTCAGCGTGAGACGGCTGACGCTTCCGCCGTGTATCGCCTCGCGGTGGACGATGATTCACCGCCCGTGACACACCGCGAGCCGTGAGTGAAACATCTACCGGCTCGCGCGTCGCGCGTCGCGCGGGAGCGTCACGGTGAAGGTGGTGCCGTCCAGCTCGGAGGAACGCACGTCCACGCTGCCACCATGCGCGTGGACGATTTCCCGGACGATGAACAGGCCCAGGCCCAGGCCCCCTCGGCGCCGGCCCTTCTCGCGCGCGGCGCCCGCCTGACGGAACGGGTCGAACAGCGTCGCCAGCTGCGGCGCGGGGATGGGCGCTCCGGGGTTGTGGACCTCCACCACCTGCCGGGTCTCCAAATCCAGACATCGCAGCAGCACGGGGGCATCCTGGGCGCCGTGCTCCAGGGCATTACCCACCAGGTTGCTGAGCACCTGCGCCAGCCGGTCCGCGTCCCAGAGTCCGTCGGAGCGACCGTCCACGTCGAAGGCGATGTAGCGGTCCGGGTGCACCGCCGACAGCTCCTCCACCACTTGTCGACACACGTTGGACAGGTTGGCCGGCGCCACCTGCAAGGGGATGCCGCCGGACAGCCGGGCGCGCGTCAAATCGAGGATGTCCGAAATCATGGTGCCCATGCGCTCGGCGCTCGCCTCGATTCGCTGGGCCATCTGTTGTTGGGTGGAGCTCAGGGGCGCGCGCCGACGCAGTGCGCGGGCGGACAGCGTTATCGCGTTGAGGGGGTTGCGCAAATCGTGACCGAGAATACCGATGAAGCGCTCGCGGAACTCCGCCTCCTCCGCCAGCCGCTCCAGCGTGCGCTTTCGCTCGGTGATGTCCATCATGGAGCCAATCATCCGCACCGGCCGCCCGGCCGCGTCGCGCGACAGCACGCCCCGGTCCAGGATGTGGACCCAGCCGCCGTCGTCCTTGCGGAAGCGGTACTCCGCCTGCCACGCGTCCTCGTCGGACGCGATGAAGTCGTGCAGCCCCCGCGACACCCACTCCCGCTCGTCGGGGTGCAGCCGCTGACTCCACCACGCGAAGTCGTGGTCCGCCGCCTCCGGGCCGTAGCCGAACAGCTCCTCCTGGCCTCCGTCCCAGCGCACCCGGCCCGTCTCCAAATCACAATCCCACAACACGTCATGGGTGGCGCGCGCCGCCAGCCGGTAGCGCTCCTCCGCCTCGCGCAGCACCGCCTCCGCCGCCTCCCGCTCGGTGCAGTCCGCCACCACGCCCACCATGCGGTGGGGCCGCTCCCCCTCGTGGAAGCTCTGGCCCACCGCCTCGTACCAGTGCGTGGAGCCGTCCTGGTGACGGCAGCGGAACTTGAGCGCGTACGCGCCATCCATCGCCAGCGCCTGCTCGATTCCCCGCGCCACCCGGGGCCGGTCCTCCACCACGACGCAGGACAGGAAGGACGGCAGCGAGCCGCCCAGCGCGCCCGGCGACTGGCCGAAGAAGGCCGCCGCGTCCTGGGACCAGGTCACCGCGCGCCGCGCCTCGGTCCACTCCCACGCCACCATGCGGGCCTTGGACAAGGCTTGTCGCAGGAGCTCCTCGCGGGCCAGCGCGGCGCGCGCGGACTCCAGCGCCGCCTCCGCCCGGCGCCGCGCCTCGCGCTCGCGCTCCAGCGCGCCCTCCGCCACCGCCGGGTCCTCCCCGTCCGGCTCCAGCAGCCACAGCACCAGCGCGTCCGCCTCCCTCACGCCCACCACCTGGAAGCGCCCGTGGAGCCCGTCGCGCGTCAGCCGCAGCGTCGCGGACAGGGGCACGCCGGACGACGCCGCGCGCACGCACGCCTCCAGGTCCACGCCGCCAAGCCCGTGCTGGGCCCAGCGCGAGACACGGGAGGGCACGCCCCAGTCGCGCACCAGGTGCTCCGCGGCCGCGTTGAGCGACGCGCACTCGAAGTCGAGCACCTCTCCCGAGTTCCCCCGCACGGCCTCCAGGCGGATGCACGGTGCGGGACTTGCGGCATGGAGCGACCGTGCCAGGGCATGCCCTGGCAGCGACGACAGGCTCACCATCGACTTCCCCCCGGCGAGCGGCACCCCTGGAGCCCACGTGCGGGGACCGGGGCGCGCACCGCGCGTTGGCAGAGAGTGCCATGTCCGAGGTGTCGCGAACTTGTCCTCGGGTACAGCCCATCCCGCAGTGCTCACCCGTAAGCACTGCGCTGGCGAGAGACACTCCGCCCCGCGGCCCCGCTGTCCCGACGGGCGCGGCCCCCTACCGACCCACGCCCGAAGCAAAGTGCACCCCGGGCGACACCCGCCACTGCCCCCCGGGGCAGGAAGGCGCCGCACCCACAGGGTGCAGGGCGCGACTCACTCCGTCAGGCGGGGCAGGCGGACCGTGAAGGTCGTCCCGTCGTCCTGGGAGGACACCACGTCCACGCTGCCCCCATGGCCCCGGACGATGTCCCGGACGATGTAGAGCCCCAGGCCGATGCTGCGGCTGGACTGGCCCTCCTTGAGCGACCCGCGCGTCATCGGCTCGAACAGGCGCGACAACAGCTCGTGCGGAATCGGGTCCCCGCCGTTGTAGACGCTGAGGAGCGCGTGCCCCCCTTCCGCGAAGGTGCGCAGCCGCACGGGCGCGCCCTGCGGGCTGTAGGCCAGCGCGTTGGAGAGCAGGTTCGTCACCACCTGGGCGATGCGGTCCGGGTCCCACTCCCCGCGCACGTCCGACGCCACCTCCACGTCGACATGCCGCCCGGGGTGGGCCAGCTGCACCTCGTCCAGCACCTGCGTCACCACGTCCTTCAGGTCCGTGGGCTGGCGGTGCAGGGCGATGCCGCCCCCCAGCCGCGCCTTGGTGAAGTCGAGCAGGTCGCGAATCATCCGCGCCGCGCGCTCGGAGGCCTGGCCGATGCGCTGCACCGTGCGCTTCTGGCTGTCGGACAGCTCGTTCTTCTTCTCCAGCAGCCCCACCGACATCGCGATGGCGGCCAGGGGGTTGCGCAAATCGTGCGACACGATTCCCACCAACTGCTGCTCGAACTCCGAGCGCCGCCGCAGCTCCTCGTGCACGCGGCGCTCCTCGGTGATGAGGCGCACCTGCTCCAGCGCCTGCGCGCACGCGTGCGCCAGCGCGGAGAAGAACGCCCGGTCCATCTCCGTGAACAGCCGCGCCCGCGCGAACGACAGGCCGATGACACCCAGCGCCCGCCCCTTCACCAGGAGCGGCAGCGCGATGGCGGACTCGTGGATGCCGTGCGCGTTGAGGTGCGGGTAGCGCTCGGTCCACTCCTCCAGCGAGCCCAGCCAGATGGGCTTCTGCTCGCGCACCGCCTCCGTCAGGGGCACGCGCTGGGACAGGGGGATGCGCCGCCAGCGCGACAGCACCTGCTCCGGGTAGCCCACCGCGTCCACGATTTCGAGCGCCTCGCCGTCATCGCTCAAGAGGTTCACCGCGCCCGCCTTGGCGCCCGCGGCCACCAGCCCCTGCTCGAACAGGGCCCGGCACACCTCCGCCACCGTGCTCGCCTCCGACAGCCGCGCGGTGAAGTCGCGCAGCCGGTCGATGTGCCCCGCGGCCCGGTGCGCCAGCTCGCGCGCCTCCGCCTCCTTCTGGCGGAGCAGCTCCGACTGCGCCCGCACCTGGTGCTGCGCGCGGAACAGCTCCACGAAGACGGACACCTTGGAGCGCAGCACCTCCGGCGGGAAGGGCTTCTGCAGGAAGTCCACCGCGCCGGTGGAGTAGCCCGTGACGAGCTCCGTGTCGTCGCGGCCGTACGCGGTGAGGAAGATGATGGGCACGTTGCGCGTGCGCTCGCGCTGCTTGATGAGGGACGCGGTCTCGAAGCCGTTCATCCCCGTCATCCGCACGTCCAGCAGGATGACCGCGTAGTCCTCGCGCAGCAGGAAGCGCAGCGCCTGCTCCCCCGAGCTCGCCTTCGTCAGGCGCACGCCGAGCGGCTCGAGGATGGCCTCCAGCGAGACCAGGTTGGCGGGGTTGTCGTCCACCACCAGCACGCCGGGCGCCTCGGAGCCCCGCGTCACCGTGTTGTCGGAGGCGTCGTCCCGCGGCGCGGGGAGGCTGGCCAGCCCCAACACACCACGCGGGGATGTCTCCCGCTGCGGCGGCCGTTCCGACATCGTCGTCGCAATTCCTTCGTGGAACATGGCGTCTTCACCTGGTGTCGGGCGGTCCACCGTGGAGCCTGGGAGTGTCCATCCGTCCTGGGGGCAGGTCGGCTCCCTTCAACACGCTCCGGGCCTGAATCAAACCGTGCCCTCCCCTTCCTGGGGCAAGCCGCTCGCGGGGAGGGCCGGCAAGCGTGCGCTATCCATCAATCGCGGGGTTCAGTATCGCCCCTTCATCCCCAGGATGGGCAGGACGATGGGCAGCCCCACGGCCTTCTTGGACAGCGGCCGGCCGCCGCCCCCGTCGTACTCGAAGCTCACCGTCTCTTGACTGATGGTGACATTGAGCATGTCCAGGTAGGCCTCCAGGCTGAACGTCTCATAGACCCAGGCCTTGGACAGGCGCATGTCGAAGCGGAAGAAGGGCGGCAGCCGGTCCACCGCGTCCCGGTCCGCCTTCACCCACGACGGCCTGCCCGAGCCGTCCCGCCCCGGGCGGTGCGTCTGGGTGCCCAGCGTCCCGTACTCGGGGCGGCCGGTGTTGAAGTGCAGCACCCCGCCCAGCGTGACGCTGTTGGAGAACTTGTAGCTGAGCACCAGGTTGAGCACGTGCGTCTGGTCGAACGCGAAGGGCAGATCTCCCGTCGCCTCGCCCATCACGTTGCCCTCGAAGTCGTACCGGTAGAAGCGCGTGCGGCGGACGCTGCGCTGCAGCGTGTACGACAGCCAACCGAACCAGTTGTCCCCCAGCGGGTGGCGGATGAGCAGCTCCAGGCCGTAGGCCACGCCGCTGCTCTGGAAGTCCGGGAAGTCGATGTCGCCCCGGTCGGGGATGCCGGGCTCCGGGTCCGGCAGCGGCGTCTCCTCGTCCGTCAGGCCCTCGTCGGAGAAGGGCGTGAGCTCGATGGTGCGCACCAGCGGGTTGACGTACGCGTCCACGCCCAGCTCCAGGCCCTTCAACGCCTTCCACTCGGCGCCCAGCGACAGCTGCACGCCGCGCTGCAGACCCAAGAGCAGGCTGCCCACGTCCACCACGGGCAGGCTGATGAGGGAGGTGGGCGGCTGGTGGAACAGGCCCGCGGAGCCCTTGAGCACCAGTGAGTCATTGAACTGGTGGCGCACGGTGAGCCGGGGCTCGATGGCCGCGTGGTCGATGCCGGGCGACAGGTGGTAGTTGTCCACGCGCAGGCCCGGCACGAAGGACCACCGGGGGGAGGGCTGATACACCAGCTCCGCCCACGCGCCCATGAACGTGGCCAGCGCCACGGGGGCCCGCTGCTCGGTCTCCTCGTCGGGCGTCAGCTCGTAGAAGTCGACGATGGCGCGCTTGTGGTCCACGTCCCCGCCCAGCCGCAGCGTCGCGGTGGAGTCCAACGGCAGGGTGTAGCCCGCGCGCGCGGCCCACGTGCCCTGGTCGATGTGGATGGCGGTCGCGTCGTCCGGCGGGTCGCTGCTGACGATGGCGAAGCGGTCCAGGCCCCACGTCACGCCCAGCTCCAGCTCGCCGCCCCCCAGCGGGTGACGGTGGCGCAGGTCCATGCGGTGGAAGACGATGGACTGCATCGCGGTGTCGCCGAACGCGTCCTGGGCCTCGGTGCCGAAGGTGTCCGACGAGCCGAACGCGAACAGCCGCAGCTTGCCCTGGCCCACGTCCTGCTCCACGCGCAGCTGGTAGTCCCAGAAGTCGAGCACCACCTTCTCGTTGAGCCGCCCCGGCGCGGGCGGGTCCTGCAGCTTGTTGGCCGCCAGCGCGATGAGCCACGGCGTGTAGGAGTAGCGGCCCGCCACGCTGACGTTGGTGCCGGTGGACGGGAACGGCGTCTCCAGGAAGAAGCCCGCGTTGATGAGGTCCGCGTACGCGCTGCCGTGGACCCGGTCATCGCGCGGACGACTCAGCCGGCCCTCGATGGCGCCGCCCAGCAGCCGCCCGTAGCGCGGCGGCGGTGAGCCCGGGAAGAAGTCGATGGTGTCGATGAAGTCCGGGTGGATGACGGCGGGGCCGAGGAACAGGTGGAACAGGATGGGGACGCGGATGCCGTCCAGGAAGTAGCCCGTGGCCGCGGGCTGGCTGCCGCGCACCACCGGGTAGGCCACGCCGGACAGCATGCTGCCCACGCCCGGCAGCAGCATCACGACGCGGAACGGGTCGCCCATGGTGCCGGGCACCTCGCGCAACTCCGCGTCGTGCAGCGTCACGCGGCTGACCTCGGTGCGCTCGCGGTCCGCGCGCACCACCGTCTCGTACGGGTTGATGACGAGCGGCTCCAGCCCGTACACCACCTCCAGCGCCTCCTGCGCCTTCAACACCTCGCGGAAGGTGCCCGCCTTGTGGCCGGGCGCGGACACCCGCACGCGGTGCTCCCCCGCGGGCCAGCGCGCCTGGAAGTGCCCCTGCGCGTCCGTCTGCACCGGCGCGTCCGGGACGGCCTCGGACACCAGCGTGGCGCCGACGACGGGGCGCCGGTTGCCCTTGGTGCGCACGCGTCCGCTCAGCGTGACGGGGGCCTGGGCCACGGCGTCGGGCGGGAGCACGGGCGCCTCGAAGCGGTACTCGAAGCCCAGCCGCACCGGCACCGGCTGGCCGTCCACGGTGGCGGGCGTGAAGCGCAGGTGGGGCGCGGCGTGCAGCGCGGCCCGGTCCAGCAGCGGGTGGATGCCCTGGACCAGGGTGGCGGACTCCACCTCGCCGGAGGCGTCGATGAGCAGCTCCAGCCGGACGACGCCCGAGACGCGCTCGGCGGCGAGCTGGGGCGGATACGGCGCGGGAGCGTCCTGGGCGAGCGCGGGCGGCAGGAACACGGACCCCGCGTCGGAGGGCCCCGTGTCCACCGTCCAGCCCGCGTCCGTGCGCGCCAGGTCCACCTCGGCGGCCACGGGGGGCACTCCCGCGTCGGGGGTGGACGGGGCCTGGGCGCTCGCGCGGCCCACCGGCGCGCACAGCACCAGCAGCCACACCGCCATGAGCGCGCGCGGCCAGCGTCCCTGCCGCCGCCTTCCCCGAATCGAATCCGTCACGTCGCTTCTCGTCGGCCCCTCGAGGCCCCATGAGGCCAGGGACCCGGCAGGGTGACAAGCACCCAGGCCGCCCAGGCGTCACCCGGAGAGCACGGGCAATCGTCGTGCGCGCCCCGCGTCCGGTGCCCGACGGAGGCGACGCGGCACGTCCTGGGGTGAACAACGGACCTGTCTTGAAGGGAGGGAGGACACCCGGGGGTGGGCTCACCAACTTCCCCGCACTCCGGAGCCCCGCGTCATGCGTTTTCGTCTGTCCCTGTCCTGGTGCCGGCGGGCCGTCCTCGCCCCGTCGTCGTCCCCGTCTCGCCTCGTGTCCTCGGCCTCTCCGGTGGGCCGGGACGTCGTCCTCGCTCGAGCGTGCGCCGCGCGGAGGCCCGCGAGATGATCGCCCCGCCTTCCCTCCGCATCCTCCGGGCTCGCCTGCTCCAGCTGCTCTTGGGCGTGTTGCTGGTGCTGGTGGCGCTGAGCTTCATGCCCGCCGCCTCGGCCGAGTCCACCCCGCGGGGCGCGCTCACCGCGGAGCAGACCCTGGCCCCCCGTGAGACGCCCATGCACCTGAGGGAGCCTGTGCGCCCCGGAGCACCGCTCCCCGAGCGCTGCCCGGTCGACACGCTGTGCCTGCCGAGCCGCTGAAGCTCAGCGCTGCGGCAGGATGGCGGCGGCCACCTGGTTGACCAGCTTGAGCTGGCCCCGGGACATGCGCCGCAGCGTGCGCAAGAGGCGCCGCATCTCCGGCAGGTGGTCCTTGTCCCGCGAGTCCTCCTCCCACAGCGCCGCCCCCACCGAGGCCGCCGTGACCAGCCCCAGCCCCACGTCCGCCGACAGCCGCAGCGCCAGGCAGAGCCGGAACAGCGTGGGCACGCTGGGCATCATCTTCCCGCGCTCCATCCGCCCGTAGACCTCCGCGGCGATGCCGATGCGCTCGGCCACGTCCGCCTGGGTCAGCCCCGCGCGCATCCGCGCCGAGCGGGCCTCCTCGCCCACGCTCACCGCCAGCCGCCGCTCCAACTGCTGACGCGACTGACGGGCGCGGTCGCTCGGCCGGCCCTTGCTGGACGCTCGGGACGACCTGCGAGGGGTGGAGGAACCTTCAGGGTGGGTCTTCACCGCGTCAACCTTGTGAGTTCGGACCGAGGCCCCGGCCTGCACCGCCTCAGGCCTCCCTCGGACGTGTGTCCGAACCGGCTTATAACCCACCACGTCATCAGGCGAAATACCGATACGCCGGGTAGTCCTCGGACCCGGTTCCAGCCCTCCGCGCACCCCTCCCACCCCCGCCCGGAGCGCCCGGCTCCCTCCCCCCGCCGCCCCTCGGCGGCACCCCCTCCATCCGACCTGGGACATCCAGCGTCCACCGCTGGACTTCTCCGGCCATCCGGGACCGCCCTCCCAGGTCCTGGACACCCTTCGGAGCCCACCTCACACCTCCCATTCGCAAAACTGAAAATCAAGACTTCGCCCCAAAACTGTTCAAGGTCGGAAACAGGAAGCACCCCGGACGGAGCCTCCACCGTCAGCGGACGGATGGCGCGCGAAAGGAACGGGCGCCAGGCGCGGGCCGCGGTGGACGGGGCACGCACTACCCATGGGGTGACTTCCAGCCGGAGGACGAACATACTTTTCACGGTGAGCCCACGGGCCCATCGGGCCCATCGCCGTCGCAAGGAGAGCCGCCCATGTCGCCCCCGTCGTCCGACGCCTCCATGCCTCCGGAAGTCCTGCTGCGCTCCGGCCGCGCGTCGTATGAGTTCGTGAAGTCCTTGGGGGCCGCGCACCACGGGGAGCTGCTGCTCGCCCGCCGTCGCTACGAGGCGGACTTCTGCGGCTACGCGGTCATCAAGCGCCCGCTGGGCGAGGACGCCGCGGCCATCCACCGGCTGCTGGAGGAGGGCCGGCTCACCGCGC
This sequence comes from Myxococcus fulvus, assembly GCF_900111765.1. Next base: position 304,314 of record NZ_FOIB01000012.1, on the reverse strand, counting down.
TCCTGCACCACCCCAACGTCGCCTCCGTGCACCACCTCAAGGGCCCGGACGACACGCCGGTGCTCGTCTTCGAGCACACGCCCGGCCACCGGCTGGACTCGCTGCTGGAGGCGTCTTCCCGCTCGCACCTGCCCTTCTCGGAGGGCTTCGCGCTCTACGTCGCCGCCGAAATCGCGGAGGCGCTCCACCACGCCCACACCCTCACCGACGAGCACGGCCACCCGCTGCGCGTGGTCCACCGCGACGTGGCGCCCCACAACATCCTCGTCACCGAGCACGGCGCGGTGAAGCTGCTCGACTTCGGCGCCGCCACCTCCGTGTTCTCCGGGGACGCCGCGCGCGCCGCGCCCCCCGTGAGCCTGGCCTACGCCGCGCCCGAGCACGTCGCGCGCCAGCCGCTGGACGGCCGCGCGGACCTGTTCGGCCTGGGGCTGGTGCTGCTGCAGCTGCTCACCGGCCGCCACCTCTTCGAGGGCGCGGACCGCTTCGAGGCCGAGCGCCGCCACCGCCACGAGCGCGCGCTCACCCAGCCCCCGTCCGACTCCGGAGAGGCGCTGGAGGACGCCATGAAGAACGCGGTGGGCCTGGCCGCCGCGCGGGAGCTGCGCCGCCGCATCCGCGCCTACGGCCATGACGACCTGGAGGACGCGCTGCGCGCGGTGCCGGCGGCCTTCCAGCCGCTGCTCAGGGGCACGCTGGCGCCGGCGCGCGAGGAGCGCTTCTCCACGGGCGCGGAGCTGGCGCGGGCCCTGCGGCTGTACGCGCGCCGCGCGGGGCTGGTCTTCGGCCGGGCGGAGGCGCTCGCGGAGGTGACGGGCCTGCGCTACGCCGCGCTGCGCGTGCAGGCGGGCGAGTCCCCGCAGGAGGTGCTGGAGGACAGGCTGCTGCCGGAGGAGGACCCTGCGGGCTGAGCTCCGCTCACCTCCGAACCGCCTGATGTTCACGGGCGGACACCCGGGACGTCCACGCGAGGACGTCTCGACGCGCCGCGGCTGGCGGATGTCGGACCTCGGTACGAGGCTGAGTCTCCATGTGCACGCCCAGCCTCGTCCTCCTGGTGGAAGACCACGTCGACAGTCGAGAGCTCCTGGAGGAGTTCCTGACCATGGAGGGCTTCGCCGTGGAGACGGCCGGCAACGGCCAGTCCGCGCTGGAGCGCCTGTCACGGCTGCCCTGTCCGGACGCGGTGCTGCTGGATTTGATGATGCCGGTGATGAGCGGCTGGGAGCTGATGCGCCACGTGCGCGAGGATGACCGGCTCAAGCAGCTGCCCGTCGTCGTCGTCTCCGGCGCGGGCAACCACCAGGCCATGCCCGAGGGCATCCAGGGCACCGTGCCCAAGCCGGTGGACCTCACCGAGCTGCGCGCCACGCTGGCCCGCGTGGTGAGCGCCCAGGGCTGAACAAGCCCCCTCAGGCCGGCGGAGGCGGCGCGCGCGGCAGCGTCACCCGGAACACCGTGCCGGCCTCCTGCGTGGACGTCACCTCGATGTGGCCCCCGTGGCCCTTCACCACCTGCTCGACGATGTAGAGCCCCAGGCCCAGGCCGCCGCTGTTGCCGCTGACAGGGTGGTTGTTCGTCGCGCGGCGGAACGGGTCGAACAGGTGGGGCAGCGCGTCCGGGGCAATGGGCTCGCCGGGGTTGTGCACCTCCAGCACCACCGTGTCGCCCTGGTCCGTCAGCGTGAGGGTGACGGGCACATCCGCCTGGCTGTACTGGAGCGCGTTGCCGCCCAGGTTGCTCACCACCTGCAGCAGCCGGTCCGCGTCCCACTGCCCCTCGTAGCGCCCGGTGCCGCCCGCCACGCGCAGGGTGCGCTCCGGCCACGCGGCCTCCAGCTCCTCCACGCCCTGGCGCACCACGGCGCGCAAATCCCCGGCGGTGCGGTGGACGGGGATGCCGCCGCCCAGCCGGCCGCGCGTGAAGTCCAGCAGCTCCGAAATCATCCGCGTCATCCGCGCGCTGGAGCGGGCGATGCGGGTGACGAGCCGGCGCTCGCGCTCGGGCAGGGCCTCGCTGTGGAGCAGCTGCGTGGTGGACAGGTGGATGGCGTTGAGGGGGTTGCGCAAGTCGTGGCTGACGATGGCGATGAGCCGCTCGCCGAAGCGCGCCGCCTGCAGCGCGGCCTCCTGGGCGCGCCGGCGCTCGGTGACGTCCGTCAGCGTGGCCACGCCGGCGATGATGTCCCCGTCCCTGTCCCGGATGGGCGCGCTGGAGACGAGCACCGTCATCGAGCGGCCGTCCTCGTGCCGCAGCATCGCCTCCTCGCCCTGCACCACCTCGCCCGTGCGCAGGCTGCGCGACAGGGGCCACGCGTCCGGCGCGTACGGGCGCCCGTCCAGGTGGCAGGCGCCGTAGTCGCCCGCGAACGCGTCCACGTTGGACATGGGCTGGAACGGGCGGCCGGTGAGCGTGGAGACCTGCCGGTTGGCGAGCGCCAGCCGGCCGCTGGCCGCGTCCGCGATGACCACGCCCGCGGGGAGCTGCTCGAGCACCGCGGCCAGCCGCGCGCGCTCCGACTCGATGGTGGACAACAGCCGCTGCCGGTCCGTCTCCACCGCGCGCCGCTGGGTGATGTCCATCACCGTGGCCACGCGCTGGGCCACCTTGCCCGTCTCGTCGCGGAAGGCCGTCACGTGGGTGAAGGCGGGGAAGCGGCTGCCGTCCTTGCGCAGGTGCAAGGACTCGTACTCGTGCGAGGGCTTGGAGCGCGCCGCGGCCGCGTGGCGCGGGAGCATGCCGCGCGCCTCCGGGGCGATGACCGTCTCCAGCGGCTTGCCCACCAGCTCCTCGGGCGTGGCCCCGTGCATGCGCGCGAAGGCGGGGTTCACGTCCAGCAGCACGTCGTGCTCGCCGGCCACCACCACCACGCCCACGCCCAGGCGGAAGAAGACCTCCTCCCAGCGCCGCAGGCCCGCCTCGCTCTCGCGAAGCCGGCCCAGCGACACCTCCGCCTCCTCGTGGGCCTCGCGCTCGCGGGCGTGCGCCTGCGCCTGCGCGAGCAGCGCGGTGGCCCGGTTCGCCATCGCGCGGAACAACAGCAGGTCCTCCTCGGACAGCTCGCTGGTGGCGCGGCTGCCCATCAGGGCCACGCCGATGAGCGCGTCGTCGAGCACCAGCGGCACGCCGTACAGCGCGCGCACGTCGGAGGTGCGCACCACGTCCGAGTGGGCGCGCACGTCGCTGCTCGCGTCGTGCACCAGCAGGGGCTGCCGGGTGGCGGCGATGGTGCCGGCGAAGCCCTGGCCCACCGGGACGCGGCCCCCCACGTCCACGCCCTCGCCCACGGCGCTCTCCACGCGCAGCAGGTTGTCGCCCTCGCGCAGCAGCACCACCGCCACGTCCACCGCGACCACCGTCTCGCGCAGCACCTGGAGCAGCCGGGGCAGGAAGCCCGCCACGTCGGGGCTGCCCAGCGCCGCCGCGCTGATGCGGTCCAGCGCCTGGAGCGTGCGCTCGCGCGCGCGGGTGTAGCGGCTGACGGACGCGGCCACCGCCTCGTCCATGGCCTCGTGGAAGACGCGCTCCTCGTCGGGCCGCGCCGTGGCGCCCCCGCGCGAGGACCACAGGCTCAGCACGCACGAGCGCAACAGCCGGTACTCCGCCACGACCTGACGCAGGTCGAAGCCCTCTCCCAGCCGCTCCAGGGCGTGGTGGTCGCTGATGGCGCCCAGCCCCTGGGTCAGCTCCGGCCGGGGCTCGCGCATCATCAACGCGATGGTCTCCAACAACCGGGGCAGGCCATCGCGCAGCGCGGGGCCCGCCAGCGCCTGGGCGGCGGGGATGGAGCGCACCTCCACCTCCCAGGCCGACATGATGGCGTCGCGGTTCTTCAGCAGGAAGTCAGCCAGGGGGATGGGCAAGGGCGTGTCGGGGTGGGGTTCCGGGCCGGGCACAGGAGGGGACCCCCGGGTCTAGGTCACTCCCCCAGGCCCGGACAACCGCCGAGATGGCTTGCGCCATCCAGCCCACACTTCACGCCCCGTCCTTCACCCCCACGGGGAGGTGGGCGCGGTGACCTCCGTCAGCCGCAGCAGGCGGTGCTCCTGCTCCAGCAGATAGTGGACGCGGAAGCCCGAGCCCAGGACCACCAGGCCCGCCTGTCCCGGAGACAGGGGACCTTCCAGCGGGAGCCCCGCGGCCAGCGCGGCCAGCTCGCCCTGGAGCTGCTGCCGGACCGGCGCGGAACACTCGCAGAGCGTACACAGGGCCTCGGGCATGAGCTGGAGTCGCAGTGCCATGGTCCATGTCAGGTTGACCACCTGCGCCCCCTGGAACAAGACGTGCCTGGGGTCCAAGGCACTCGTTCGTTTC
>NZ_FOIB01000011.1:300000-386201 GCF_900111765.1 Myxococcus fulvus | reverse complement strand
CCTTGAGGATGCGGCGACGTAAGTCCTCGGAAATCGGTCGGGTCATCCCCCGAGCAGATCACGCCCGGAGGATCGGCTCAACCGGGCCCCGCTGTGAGACGGGCGGCGCGCGTACAAACAGCCATTGTGTTTCGTGCGACGTGGCTCGCCGTGTTGGTGCGGCAGGGCACCGTCACGGCCACAGCGGCCTGGCGTTACTGGGCCCCTGAGGCCCGACGCACCGCCACGAAGGTGTCGTACGCCGTCCCCTCCAGCGTGCGCACCTCCAAGCGGGCGTCCAGCCCCACCTCGTCGAACAGCCGCAGCCACGTGGCGCGTGAGTGCAGCCCGTTGTGGTGCACGTCGTGGATGGAGCGGACCGTCCCATCCCGCTCCTTCAGCAACATCCCGAAGTGGGTCTCGACGAAGGACTCTCCCGGCGTCGGGGGCAGGGTCCACATCATGTAGCGCAACGAGCGGAAGCCACGTCCGGGTACCTCGGGCTCGTCGCCCCCCTCCGTCGTCAGCCCGGGCTCGAAGGTCTCCCGCGTGGCGTCCGGCGCCACCAGCACCACGCCGCCCGGAGCCACGTGCTCGGCCGCCGTCAGAAGCGCCGCGCGCAGGTCCTCCTCCGTCGTCATGTACTCGATGGCGTCGTGGATGAAGACCGCGTCGAAGGTCCGCCCCAGCCTCACGGTGCGCATGTCGCCCGGCAGGTGCTCGCACTCCGGATTGAGGGCGACACTGTGCGCGCGCATCCCGTCGGACGGCTCCACGAGCGTCATCCTCAAGTCCCGCTTGAGGTGGCTGGCGTTGTTGCCACCGCCACTTCCCAGCTCGAGCATCGTCTCCACGCGCCGCGTCTCGAAGGCGCGCAGGAGGCGCAGATACTCGGAGGCCTCCTCGACGTACTCGGAAGGGGGAGACACCAGCGGCCACCAGTCGGCCAGTTCGTCGTAGAGCCTCATGTCATCTCCCCCGTTGGATACACGCTTCAGGTCCGCAGGACGGCGACCGCCTCCACCTCGAAAAGCATTCCATCCAAGGCCAGCCGGGGCACGGGAATCAGCGTGCAGGTAGGCTTCATGCCGCCGCCCCAGGCCGCGTCCAGCTCGGGACCGATGATGCGGAGCTTCTCCTGCGTGTGGTCCACCACGAGCATCGTGAGCTTGGCGACGTCGCCGACGCCCGCCCCCACCGACGCCAGCGCCGTGCGGACATTCTGGAGCGCCTGTCTCACCTGGAGGCGGAAGTCGGGCTCCAGCGCGCCGTCCTCACGCTCGCCGCCCTGCCCCGCCAGATAGATGAGGCGGGTGCCGGCCGCCACCTGCGCCACGTGTGAGAAGCCGTAGGGCGCCGGGTCGAACAACCCCTTCGGGTTCGTCAGGACCAACGGCGGAGTGTTCGAGGGTTCAGCGCTCTGTCCCATGATTCACCTGTGTGGAGTCCGCCCCCAATATGCGAGCGGGCCCTCCCGCCTTCAATCGAATCGGACCGGAGGCGTCGTCAGCGCGGCTCGGCTGACGTCTGGGCCGCGTACCGCAATCCCCACTCCGCCAGGGTGTGAGCGGCCTGGGCGAGCATGAGGCCCGTGGGCGTGAGTGAATACTCCACCCTGGGCGGCACCGAGTCGAACACCGCGCGGCCGATGACGCCAGCGGCCTCCAGCTCCCGAAGCTGCTCGAACAGGACCTTCTCGCTGACACCACGCACCCGGCGCCGCAGCTCGCCGAAGCGCACCGGCCCCGCGTGCAGCTCGCACAGGATGGCCGACTTCCACTTGCCACCGATGAAGCCCAGCGCCACACCGAGACCGCAGTCCGCGGCGGCTTGCTTTCTCACCCTGCCCTCACCCATGTCCCAGCGTCCCAGCCATTCCCACGGCCGCATGATTGCGCCCCCACTCCGCCAGGGCGTGCACGGCATCATTGAGCGCGACACCCGCCGGCGTGAGTGAATACTCCACCTTGGGCGGCACCGAGTCGAACACCTCGCGCGCCACCACGCCGTCGGCCTCCAGCTCCCGGAGCTGCTCGAAGAGGATCTTCTCGCTGATGCCGAGCACCCGGCGCCTCAGCGCGCCGAAGCGCGTGGGCCCCAGGTGCAGCTCCCACACGATGGTCGGCTTCCACTTGCCGCCGATGACCGTCAACGCCGTGCCGAGCCCACAATCCACGGCGCGCTGCTTTCTCGCCATGCTCCTGTCTCCTCCTCATCCGGCACTTACCATTTTGTAAGTACTTGTCCCGCGCCGCGATTCATCCGAATAACAGACGCACGCACTCCAGCGTAGCGCATCCAGGGACAGCGAACATGAGCAATACACGCGGCGACGTGACCGTCATTGGTCTGGGCAAGATGGGCTCGGCACTCGCGGGAGCCTTTCTACGAGCAGGGCATCGGGTGACGGTCTGGAACCGCACCGTGAGCCGCGCCGAGCCCCTGCGACAAGCCGGAGCCGTCTTGGTCCCCAGCGCGGCGGCGGCCGTCGCAGCCAGTCCGCTGGTGGTGGTGTGCGTGTCCGACCATCCCTCCGCCCGCGCCATCCTCGACGTGCCGGAGGTGACCTCGGCCTTGTCGGGACGCACGTTGGTGCAGCTCAGCTCCGGTACACCCCAGGAGGCTCGCGACCTGGAGACCTGGGCGCGCGGACGGGGCATCGACCTGCTCTGCGGGGCCGTCCTCGCCTGGCCCCGACAGATTGGCACCGAGGAAGCCGCCATCGTGCTCTCCGGCCCTGGCGACGTGCTGCGCCGACATGAAAGCGTCCTGCGTGCCCTGGGCGGCACGCTCACGAACATGGGCGAGGCGATAGGCGCCGCCTGCGCGATGTTCTCGGCGGTGCTGACGTATCTGGCCACGCACTGGATTGGCTTCGCCCATGGCGCGCACGTCTGCCGCGCCGAGGGGCTGGACGTGACGGACTTCGGCGAGACGCTGCACGCGCTCGCTCCCGGTCTGGGCCAGGACGCCCGCCACATGGCGAAGGTGCTCCAGACGGCGGGCTACGCCAACCCCGAGAGCACGCTGGAGACCGCGGGCAACGACATCACCCGGCTGGTGCAACTGTCGCAGGAGGATGGCATCAGCGATGCGGTGCCCCGCTTCGTCGCCGGCATCTTCCGCCAGGCCATCGACGCGGGGCTTGGCGCCGAGGAGCACGCCGCCGTGTACAAGGTCTTGCAAGGGGCCAGGCAGACAGTCCGATAGGGCACTCGCGCAGCGGGTATCCATCCATCCTCGCGGCAGAATTATGCGCTGCCGCGTGCGTGGCATGCCGGGTCGATGTGTGGCTTGCGGCGATGCGGGAGGGACATGCTAGCGGTGGCCGCAACACGCGGCCCGCCGTGGCGCGGTCCCCCCACCCCGAGGTCCACATCGTGAAGACATCACTCTCGAAGGCACTGCACCTGACGTCCCTGGGCGGACTGATGTTGCTCGGTGCCCCGGCCGTGGCGCAGTCCGTGCCCTTCTCCCCCTTCGCGCCCTTCCAGGTCCGGGTGAACTTCCAGCCCGCCCAGGCCCAGGTCCCCGCGGGCTTCGTGGTGGACTCGGGGCAGGTGTACGGCAGCCGGGGCAATGGCTACACGTATGGCTGGAGCGCGGACAACACCGCCAACACGCGCGACCGCGACGACGCGAACACGCCCTCCCAGGCCTATGACACGCTCATCCGCACGCAGAACGGCGGAGACTTCACCTGGGAGCTCGCCGTCCCCAATGGCCACTACCAGGTCCGGCTGGTGGCCGGTGACGCGGGCTTCTTCGACAGCGATTACATCTTCAGCGTCGAGTACTACGGCCACGTGCTCAAGGGCACCCCCACCACCGACAAGCGCTTCGTGGAGGCGGTGACCACCGTCGACGTGAACGACGGCCGGCTGACCGTCCGCAACGACAGCTTCGCGGTGAACAACAAGCTGGCCTTCGTGGAGGTGACGCGCAAGCTCGTGGTGGACATCCAGTTCCAGCCCGCCTCGGCCTCGCCCGTGGAGATCTACGGAATGCTCCCCGACTTCGGACAGGTGTACGGGAGCCGGGCCCACGGCTTCACCTATGGCTGGAACGTGGACAACACGGCCAACATGGTGGACGTGGGCTTCGACGTCGACATCCTCGCGCAGCGCCACGCGCGGATGCAGCAGGGCGGCGACCGCGTCTGGGAAATCGCCGTCCCCAATGGCGTCTACGAGGTCGACCTGATGGCCGGAGATCCGAGCACGCGCAACGGCGCGTACCGCATCCAGGTGGAGGACTCCGTGGTGCTGAGCGGTGTGCCCTCGGGACAGGGCTTCACCCACGGCTCGGGCGTGGTGGCGGTGTCCGACGGCCGACTCACCGTGCGCAGTGCACAGGGCGCCGCGAACAACAAGCTCAACGTCATCCGCATCCGCCAGCGCTAGCGCCGGGCTCGGGCGTACCGTGCGGACGCAACCTTGTTCTGGCGCGTGACGCGGACCAGCAGGCAAGCGCTGCGTACCGGACCGAGGGCAGCCGGTGAGGCCACCCCTCACTGGCTGCCGCGCGCCAGGCAAGAGGCTGAGTCACCGCGGACCGGCAGGATGAGGAGGGGCCCCCGGCGCGTTTCACGATGCCGGGGAGCGCGTCTCCTCCCCGTGACGCTCCTCGCCTGCCCCTCGAAATCAAATATCGGGTGACACCTGGCACGGCCGCCGGAGTTCCATGAGACACTCCCGCTTTCCCACGCGTCCGGCAGCCTGCTCAGGACTTCATGTCATTTCTGGATCGCATCCTCGACCCTCCGAGTTACGGCTACGAAAAGAACGGCGCGCTCCATGTGCCGACCCCTCGGGAAATCTTCTCGGAGTTCTTCTCCCGACTGAACATTCTACGGACCCGTAAGAACTGGCTGGCCCTGACGGGATGGGCCACGACGTTGGGGTTCGGCATCCCGCTGACGCTCTTCTTCACCCACCACTTCAGCGTGTGGCTGCTCCTGGCGGGCTTCGTCTACAGCATGGTGGTGTTGGGAACCCACGGCACCATCTGGTTCCACCGCTATGCGACCCACCGTGCGTTCAAGTTCAGGAACGCCTTCTTCCGGGAGCTGTGTCGCAACCTGGTGGTGAAGACCATCTCGGAAGAGGCCTACGTCATCTCCCATCATGTGCACCACGCCAGGTCGGAGCAGCCGGGCGACCCCTACAACGCGAAGGCCGGCTGGCTCTACTGCTTCCTCGCGGACGTGAATCATCAGGGCATCCGCAAGGACTTGAACGCCAGGGATTACGCGCAGCTGTGCAAGCTGATGGAGCACACGGGGGTGCACCTCAACAGCCACGCGCAGTACTTGAAGTGGGGTTCGCTCTGTCACCCGGCCTGGACGGTCGCGCACTTCCTGGCGAACTGGGCGGTCTGGTACGGCGTGTTCTTCCTGCTCGGCGGGCACGCGCTGGCGCTGGCGCTCTTCGGCTGGGCCGGGGTGTGGGTCGTGGGCGTGCGGACGTTCAACTATGACGGGCACGGGGGTGGGAAGGACCGTCGACGCGACGGGGTGGACTTCAACCGGCGCGACCAATCCATCAACCAGCGCTGGCCGGGCCTCATCACCGGGGAGTGGCACAACAACCACCACCTCTATCCGCACGGCGCTCGCGCGGGCTTCCTGCCGTACCAGTTCGACCCCGCGTGGCAATGCATCCGCGCCGCGCACTGGCTCGGCGCCATCACCAGCTACCGCGATTTCAAGCCGGAGTTCATGGAGCGCCACTACCTCCCCTGGCTCGAGGCCCAGAAGGCCAAGGCCGTCGCGGTGGCGGGCTGAGCCAGGGTTCGTGACTCTCGAACGCCCTCGGACGGCACACCCGAGGTCGGCTCCGCGCAGGGATGGGCTGACAGTGCGTTTGGGTGCCGCAGTGCCGCTGTTGACCTTGACCCAAGGTCACGGTTCACACTGATTTCATGAACGACACCGCGGTGCGCAACGCCTGGGCCGGCAGGATCGCCGTCGATGACACCTCGCTGGCCGTCACCGACACCGGGGGCTCCGGCATCCCGTTGCTCTTCATCAATGGTCAGTTCTCCACCCAGCCGTACTGGCGGCACGTCATCGCCGAGCTCGGGGAGGGGTGGCGGCACATCACCTACGACGAGCGGGCTCGCGGCAAGTCGGAGCGTTCGGCGGACTACTCCTTCGCGGCCTGGCTTCGCGATGTCGATGCCGTTCTCGCGGCCAGGGGAGTGGATCGGGTGCTGCTGGTGGGCTGGTCGTACGGAGCCTTCGTCGCGGCGCATTGGGCCCACCAGAATCCGGACCGGACGCTGGGCGCGGTCCTGGTCGACGGCGCGTTCCCTTACGATTGGCTCGACGAGGCGATGGCGCAGCGGATCCGCATGCTGTTCCGGCGGATTGGCTGGTTCACGTGGGCGCTGCGCCCGCTGGGGCTCGTTCCGAGGATGACCGCCGAGCAGCAGGCCACGAGCAACATCGAGCTTGGCATGCTCTCCCGCGAGCGAGAGCTGGCGCCCGTGCTGGACGGCCTCACCGTCCCGGTGAGGTATGTGGTCGCCTCGGGGACGTCCCTCGGAAGCCGAGGTGACGAGCAGGAGCGGATTCGCACCAGCCTCGCCCAAGTGACCGCCCGCAACCCGAACATCCGGGTGAGCGCGAAGGTCGCGAGCAACCACGATAGAATCCTTCGCAAGGACTTCCGCGCCATCGGCACGGCCGTCCGTGAGGTCGCAGCACTCAACTCCGGGAGTCGTTGAGGACATGGCCCGAGGTCTGACCATCAGCCAGGTGGCGGCGTTCGCCAGCGTCACCGTCAAGACGGTGCGGCACTACCAACGGCTCGGGCTCATCGAGGAACCACGGCGCGACGGGTCCGGCTATCGCCGCTACGCCTCGGCCGACCTGCTGCGCCTCATCCAGGCCCGAGCCCTGGCCGAGGCGGGCGTCCCCCTGGCCGAGATCAGCGCCATGCTCGACGCCGCTCCCGAGCGATTCGCCGCCCATGTGGCCGACGTCGAGAGGCGACTGACCGAGCGGATCGCGGAGCTGGTCGCGCGGCGCGACATGCTCCACCGGCTGGCCAACGGCAATCGGCTCCTGCTGCCCGACCGCGCCTGCGCCATCCTGGACCGGGCCACGCGACTCGGCTTCCCACCGGACTACCTGGACATGATTCGGGAGAGCCTCGTCCTGGCCAAGGCCCTGGTTCCGAAGTTCGACGACTACCTCACCCAGGTCGAGCATTCCCTCGATGACGCCCGGTACATGGACCTGCTCAAGCGTTGGTGGGACGCCAGGGCGTGGGCCCCGGAAGACCCGCGGGTCGCCGAGCTCGCCACGGCCGCCACCGAGCACCTGCTCGTCAACCCTGAACTCCTGAAGGTGCTGACCGGGTCCTTTCCCAAGGCCAAAGCCGCACTCCGGCAGGAGCTGCTCGAGAACCACCGGGCAGAGGTCGCACCCAGTTGGGTCCGCCTGTCCGCACTGCTCGAGGCGAACCTGCGCGCGGCGGGCATCAACCTCCCGAAACGATGACGCCGCCCCGCGCGGAGCCGCTCATTCCCTCAGCGACACGTCATCCCGCGCCACATCAAGGCACGGTTCGTCCGCTGAATCCCGCACGCACCCACTCGTCCGCCTGCTGACGAGCACAGGGAGTCGATTGCACTGACGCAGGTGCGAGGTCGGCCCCGGCCCGAGGGCCCTCCCCAGGCCGTGGGGTGTTGAGGCTCGAGACAGTCTCCACCTCGATGCTGGAGATGGCCCGGTGGATGTCCATGGGCATGTCCTTCAGCGGCAGCACGGTGCCGTCCCAGCCCACCGCGATGCCGTCACCTCGGGGGAGTGCTCCGAGTACCCGGCAGGGATGACGGCCTGCTTCCCGATGGAGTCCTTCAGGTACTCCCGAACGAAGAACTCCTGCTTCGCCATCAACGCTCGCGACGCGTCAACCAGAGGTCCTGGGTGCCGGGCTGACTGAGGTGTTCTCTTGCCACGACGCCGAGTGTTCGGACGGATGTGGACAGCATCCGTCAATCAGGTGTGCGGAGCGATGAAGGACCGGGGGAACAAACCGACGCCTCCCCCTGAAACAAGACATTGAATCACGACAGGTCCAGAGCCCCCATCTCTTGGCGGTACAGTCCACCAAGCTCACCTGATTCTACGCGTCGGACCCGCATTACAAAGCAGTCGCGCCGCGCCACCATCCGCGGATTTGCATTTCCCAGACAGACCACGCACTGTCATCCCGACACCCGACGAGTTCCCTCGGGCAGGAAAGGCCCCGCGAGTCACCGCCACAAGTCCGTCCAATACGGTGAGCGGTGAGCCTGTGCGGCGACAAAAAGGGAGGACGCCCCTCAACGCAGGAGTGGCCAGCCATTCAACGCGTCACGACGGATCGGAGGTCCGCTGTCATACAAAATCAAAGTCTCAGCCGATTACCGCAGTCACAACTCCACATGAACATTCGGGCATCCGCGCATCGAACTGGCCCTGCCCGAGTCTTCCCTCCCATGGAACTTCCATGAATCGCCTCCCCTTCATCCCGGACGTGGTCGACCTCGGTACGACCACCGTCCGAGACCTGACTCCCATCGAAATACTCACGCTCCTCGCGCTCTTGAGCTGCTTCATCTTCATGGGCTTGGTCGTATGGCTCGTGAAGAGGAACGCCGACGACAAGTCCGCGCTCATGAGCTACGTGCTGAGGGACAAGTACAAGAAGTAGAGGGTCGCCCCCATCATCACGCCAATACCCCCAAGGAGAATCCCCTCGGCGGCAGAACTTCGATTCGCATAGCGGGCCCGGTCACCCTCAGGGATCGGGCCCGCTCTCTTTTACGGGGCCGACCATCCTGGACCGACGAGTGCGAGTGGCGTCCGCGCGCAGTGCACCGCCGATAGCTCCGGGCACCACCTGTTCGCCTTCGGGATGCAGGAGCCGGCTTCAACATCGCCCCTCTGCGGCGTCAGCGCAGCCATCAGCGTCACCGTCTCCATCCTGACCGGCACGCCCACGGGCCCCTTCACCGCGCGCCAGAGCGCGCCCATGCCCATGGTCGCCAGCCCCCCAGAGCGACGGCACCTGCGACTTCGGCCCGCTCGCTCCCGGCGCATCCCAGATGCGCTCTTTCCACGTCCCCCTGCACCTGCTCAACCTGGGCCTGCCCTATACCGTGAAGGCCCACCGGGTCGACGGTGTGCCGGAAGACCCGAACCCGCTGAATGACCGGGACACCCGCTCCTGCACCGTCATCGGCATCCTCCGGGTCCTCTGTCATTGAGGCGCCCCGCTGGCTGACGTCCTCTCACGGTTCCTGGACATGGATGCGGCGACTCGAGGCTTTCGAACCACCTGGGTCATTTCGCATCATGAAAAATGTTCAGGCAGCGTGCCTCATTCCAAAACGCAAACGTGTCGCGTTCGTGAACGTCTTTGTCGCGATACCACAAGCAGCACCTCCGCGACTTATGAAAAGGGTGCGGTCCGCGTTGGACTGCCCGGGAGTGCACCTTGCTTGGCGTATATCATTCGACAATGAGAGTCGTTGCCTTCGTCGCCGTCTTGACCTGTGGCGTGGGCCTGTCCGCCCGCGCGGCGCCGTTGCAGTTCCAGGTGGACCCCGCGGTCCTGGCCGAACAGCTCTTCTCCGCGCAGGTGCAGGTTCGTGAAGGCGGCAAGAGCGGGCTGATGCGGCTGGTGCTCTCGGCCGAGCTCGTCGAGTGGCGGCGCAAGAACCCGACCGCCAGCTCGACGGAGGTCGCCCTGCACCTGAGTGGCGTCCAGCAGCGACTGACCGCGGCCCTCCTGCCCTCGGATGCGATGCGGTCCGAGTCCGACCATGCGCTGAAGCTCGTCTCCCTGCTCGTCGCGGACTCCCAGAGCGCGGCGGCCACGTCTCCCCATCTGCGCCTGCTCGTGGACAGGACTTTGGGGGCCTCCGTGTCCACCTTCGACACGCGGGAGGACCTGGTGAATGGCTCCTTGCGCATGACCTCGTGGCTGAGCGCACGCGGCCAGGTCGAGCTCGCCGTGTGGACGGCCGTCCGCCGTCTGGCGGCCGTGGATGCCACGTTCGCGCTCCGCTGGAACGAGGGCCTCGGTCAGCCGGTGAACCTCGACGCCACCGCCACGCTCGCGCAGCTCAAGACAGACCCACAGCTGCTCGTGCATGTAGACGTCGACGCCCTGCTGGCCCACCAGACGTCAGAGGCGGACTTCCTGCAGGAGATTCGTCGTCAGTTCGCGCTGGTCGCGGCCGCGCTCGCCGCGGAGAGCGCACAGGCCCGTGACCGCCTGGCGCAGTTGGCGAGCATCTGTCCCGTCACGACCACCCCCTCCTGCACCCCGGAGCAACGCGCCGCCGCAGCCGCCACCGCGCAGGCGGAGCAGAAGGAGATTGATGCCGCGGCCGCCGCGGGCAAGCTGCTGGGAGGCCTTGCTCGCATCGCCGACCTGAAGGCGGGTGAGAAGATCGAGAAGGTGGCGACCGCCTGGTTCTCCATCATCACCGCCATCAACAAGTTCGACACCGCCGTCGATGGCCTCAGCGTCGCGGACGCCCTCTCCTCCGGCGCCTCCGTGGTCCTGGCCGGCAACATCCTCGGCGCCGTGATGACGCTGGTGGGGCTGCTGGGAGACAGCGGTCCCTCGCTCGACCAACAAATCCTGGAGCAGGTGCACGCGCTGCGTCAGGAGGTGCGCGCGCTCCACGAGGAGATGCGCGAGCGCTTCGACCTCATCGAGCAGGGCCTCAACGTCATCTTCAGCGCCATGCTCAACGAGTTCGACCGCCTCAACGCCGCCATCGCCGGCAACACCGCCGCGCTCATCAACGTCCAGAACCAGCTGGCCGAGCAGGGGCTGCGGCTGGAGGCCCTGTCGGCCACCATCCTGACCGCCATTGGCGACGTCGAGCTGCACGACGCCCGGGTGGCGGTGAACAGGTACATCGGCCACGTCGAGAACTACGGCATCCCGATTCCCACCTACGGTGAGTACACGGCCCCCGAGAACGAGTTCCACTACGCGGCGACGGGCGTCGCCACCCACTCGGCCTTCGTCGTGTCACCCGCGCTCGCCACCGACCCGGGCGTCAATCCGACCGACATCCTCAACAACCATGGCGAGTCCAACTCGCTCAGCTATCTGGCCCGGCTGGGCAGCCTCCGTGACGCACGCGTGCCCGACTCCACCAGCGCCTTCGCCAACCCCTCGGTCTGGAACTTCTCCGCCCAGGCCTATGCGCTGCTCGCCTTGCAGAACCCCGGTTACGCCAGCCAGGTGAGCCCGGCCCGCACCACACAGATAGAGCTGCAGGGGCTGCGCATCCTGGACGTGGCCTCGAGCTTCAGCCGTCCGGCGTTTCCCGACAGGTCGGGCAACCGCACCAACCCCATCTTCAAGAGCCTCATCGCGGACTACCGCGCGGCGCTCGAGCGGTTCGGCAACAGCCTCGCCGCCATCCGTATCCAGGAGATCGAGAAGCGCCAGGAGCCGCTGGACGCCTCGGGGGCCTCCTACACAACCGCCGCCAAGGACTACAGCGTCTTCTCCACGGCCAGCCAGGCCATCCCCGAGACGACCCTGCCGGCGGACCGCGCCACGCTCTCCAAGTGCACCCCGACTTCGTGGAACCCGCAGCTCTCACGTCCCTCCAACGTGACGTACAAGACGCTGCCGACCGAGCTGCGCTTCGCGAACTACGCCTACTCACCGGTGGCGGCGGCCACCAACACCCCGATGCTGCCGGAGCTCTTCCAGTGCTACGACCTCGCCTGGGTCAATCCGCGCACCGTCACCACGTCCACCTCCAGCTCGGAGTACGCGAGGCTCCGGCTTTCGATACACACCCGCTTCCGCTGGGCCGGCGGTCCCGCGCTTCCCGCGCACGCTGACAAGGTGTGGGTGAACGCCAGGACCGCGGCCTACACGTGGCCTGAAATCCGCGTCAGCTACGAGTGCTGGAACCCCCACATTCCCAGCTGCTCGCAGCCCTCGCCGCCCGTGGAGCTGGAGCAGGCCCTCATCGAGCGCTGGCCCCGCGACAGGGCGCTGTTCGAGCAGTCCGCGACGCTCTCCAACAACGCAACCCTGCTCGGCGCGGCGCAGACGCGCATGACGGCCTTCCTCCAGGGCCGGCAGCGGGAGTACTTCTCCAAGGTCTGGTCGGCGCTCGTCAATGCCAACACGCCCCTCCGCGTGGCCGCCGCGGACATGACCCGGGCGGCGCGTCAGCTCCAGGCCTTCACGCGCCTGGGGTTCCCTGTCGCGCTCACCACCGATGACCTCCTCTCGAGCCTGCTCTTCGGCCAGCGCTCCGTGCCAGTCGACATGGTCTCGAGCCCACAGCTCAGCAACACGTTCGTCATCGCGTTCAACGCCTACGCCTGCGCGCCCGCGTCGAGCGTGGGCAAGCCCTGTGAGGGCGGGGTGTTCTACCCGCTGGTGGACCAGCCTCATCTCGACACCAGGAAGCCCAAGCCGCCGTCGTCGGCCCCCCTGGTCTGTCGCGCGTCGACGGCGAACCTCCCCGGCGTGACGGGAGATGACCCGGTGGGCGACTGCATGATTGCCGGAGCCCATGCGCGACTGGGCGCGCTCTCCGAGCGCTATATGCACTACTCGCAGCTGCTCCACGACGGGACGTATGTCGAGGAGCTGCCCTGGATAGCGAGCACGCTCGAGACCCTGCCGCTCGTGGACACCCTGGCTCGGACGAGCGTCTCCCCGTAGAGGCTCGGCTGTCGTTCGGTGGCTCGCCTCGCGGGCTCGCCGATGAGCTGCTTCTCTGTAGAGGCAAGCCCGCCCACACACCCGGGTGGTCGGGGCCCCGCGCTCCTGGCGGGGCGTGCGCTCCTCTCCGCACAGCAAGCCCCCGTCGATGGCACGACGGGGGCGCGCCTCGCGTCTTCGACCTCAGGCGATGTTGCGCGTCGGCGCGGAGCCCTCCTTCGTCCCCGCGCCGGGCGAAGCGCTCAGGAGGCTGACCTTCGGCCTCGCCACGGTGGCGGGCACCCCGAAGAAGGCATCATAGGCATCGATGTGCTGCTGCCCCACCGTCGTCATGAAGTCCGCGAAGTCCGACGGCGGGGCGGGCAGCGGCGACGGCATGAAGAACTGCGAAGGCAGCCTGACGTAGGGATTCGGGGTCGGAACCCGCTCGTACAGCGGGTGGATGGTCCCATAGGCGAGGTTGGCGTCGAGCCCGAAGGGGCCCGAGAGCGGGCCGTAGAGCGTCTGGATGGACGTGTTCTTGACGTAGTCCCACACGACGTCGTTCTGCACGCTGGGCGGCTGGACGTTCATCAGGTTGGTCCAGCCATGCGGCACCACGTCGTACACGTTCGTGATGACCTGGTTCCAGTAGCCATAGTTCGGGATGCCGGTGATGTACGTCGGCACGAAGAGCCCGCCGAAGTAGTTGACGAACCCCTGGTCTCCCGTCGTCGGAGCGGCCGTCGGCAGCACGAAGACATCGCTCCACCGCTTGATGTCGAAGATGCTCGGATAGAGCCAGCGAGCCAACGTCGGGCAGAGCGAGCCTCCCAGGCTGTGCCCGGTGAAGACCAGCGTCGACGTGGACGACTCCTTCGTCCCCAGGAAGCTCTGCAGCGACTGATTCGTCCCAGGGTCCAGCATGTTCAGCAGATTCGTGGTCCCCCAGGCCGCCCCCTGCGAGACATTCCCGATGTTGGAGCGACTGGGGTTGGTGCTGTTCGTCGGGGTGATGCCCATCGGGTAGGGCACCGTGACCGAGACGTTGTTGTCCAGGCAGTCCGTGTCGTACCAGTTGTGCGCCGTGTCCTGGTTCCCGTTGGTGCCAGCAATCGCCACGACGTAGCAGTCCGCCTGCTTGTTGTAGGCCACGTACATGACGTTGTCGGCCACCTTCGACACGCGCCCCTTCCCCGAGCAGTCCTTGTCCGTTTGATAGACACAAGGGCCCCATACCCGCGTCCACGTGCCCAATTGCTGCGCATTCTGCGTCAACGCGCCGTCGATGATGGGCCCCAGCTTGAGCGCGATGTTGGAGGCCGTGTCCTCGATTCCATCCCCCAGGCCGGAGAACCGCGAGAGGCGGTAGACCGTCTGGATGATGTTGTAGCTCCCGCCTGGATTGATGGGCTGCACGACCTTCATATGAGATTCCTCCGTTGAGGGTGGTGCCGCGCTCGAAGCAGAAGGCATGCCAGCGCGCTCGAGGCGCGCCCCAATGCAATCACACGCATTTTTGAATCCCTGCCAGACGCTTGACGCGTCATCGCGGGCACTTGACGTGTCAGAGGTGTCCGGCCTTCGTCGACAGGGGAATTTTTCGTCAACCCTTCACGGGTCGGCTTGCCCGCAGGAAGTCACCGATTCGCACGGCCAGCCACTGACGAAAGGCGTCCGTCGTCGGCGGGCAGTGCCGACAGTCCTCGATGAGCTCCTGGTCGGCGAGTGTCGGGAAGAGCACTCGCGCGCGGGCGAGCAGCTTCGCGCCCGGGAAGCTCACATCCCCGTCACCGGCCAGCACGAGGGTGGGCGACGTCAACCGCGTGAGCTCCTCGGGCGTCGCGAGCGCGGGGACGCGCATGTCCATGTTGCAGGCCCGCACGGCGTCACCGAGGAAGGGCGCCCAGTCGTCATCCGTGGTCGTGAGCAGGTGTCGCACGAAGGCCTTCAAGCGCCGCTCGGTCGGGGACATCCGGTAGAGCATCATCGGGAGGGCCACCTTGGTGAGTCCCTCCCAGTGCGAGCCGTTCACCACCCCCGCGGGGAACAGCAGGACGAGTCTGTCGATGCGCTCAGGGGCGCAGGCCGCGAGCCGGATGGACACGAAGCCGCCCCAGCTCACCCCCACCACGTGCGGGCGCTGGAGCGACAACCCGTCGAGGACGTCTCGCAGCCACTCGCCATACGCGTTGTTGGACACCGAGGGCCGCACGTCCGCGCTCTTCACCGATTGGCCGACGACGTCCACCGCGTGGAGACGGAATCGCTCCATCAACGGCGCCAACTCGTGGAGCACATGGGCGGAGCTCGCGAGCGCGCCGTGAAGCACGACGACCTCGGGCCCTCCTTCCGGCCCGCCCACCAGCACATGCGTGTCACCAAGGCGGGTCTTCACCATCCGACTCTCGGTGGGCACCCGCAGGCGCCCGCGAAAGCGCTCGTGCCACCGCGAAAGCACGGCCTTCGCCTGCTCCCCCTTGAACGCAGATTTCATCCCCCCATCATGGCATGCCCGGCCTCAATGGTTCCGCCCCTGATGGAGAAGTCTTCCGGATTGCGACGCGCACTTGAAGACAAGCGGAGCCGTCCCTTGACGGAGTCAGAAAGCCCTGGGCACTATCCTTCATGCAACCGCGCTGCATGACGTGTCGCACGTCTGCGATTCCCAGCGCGGTGCCCACCAAGGATCCTCTTCATGAACAGAGCGCTACGTCCGCTCCGGCTTCTGCCTGTGTTCTCCCTCGCATACCTGGCGGCGTGCCAGGGCACCCCCTCCGAGGAGGGCAACGGCGTCGAGACGGGTGAGACCGTCACCTCGGCGCTCGTCTCATCGAGCCTGTCCCCCACCCGCGACGAGGCCATGAGCGGCATCTGGGCGGGCGGAGGGAGCGCGCCCATCCACGGCTTGATGGATGACGGGGTCTCCTTCGCGGCGAGCGACCGGGGCGGCTCGTTCGCGCGCAGCGCTCCGGCCCGGGCGTCCTCGAGCCTGACGTTGGGCTATCAAGACAGCGCGGTGCCCGGCGGCGCATCGAACGTCGTCGTGAACTACGACGGCTGGGCCATCAACGGCGGCACCGGCACGCTCCGCGTGAAGCTCTACGAGGGAGCGACGCTGCTCGGCACGGGGCCCCTGCACGTCCTGGGCACCACGCCGGGGAACTTCAGCGACACGTTCGCCAACCTGGACGTCGCGGACGCCGGGCTGCTGCGCACCGAGCTGCTCTTCGAGAACAGCGCGGCGGCGGGCTCGCTGGTCTCTTCCATCATCTGGCTCGACGTCACCGGGCGCGCCAGCCCTGTCACCACGCTCGAATGCCCGGCGGGGTTCACCCGCGAGCTGTTCCGTGACGACTTCGACGGGAGCGCCCTCGACGCCACGAAGTGGGACGTCATCCAGGGGAACAACAACCCCAGCGGGGGCGCGTTCACCCAGCTCACCAAGATGCTCCGCGCCAACGTGAAGGTCGAGGGCGGCAGGCTGAAGGTGTCCTCCAAGCGCCACTGCGTGGACCCCTACCCCAACATCACGCCGGAGAACCCCGCCCGGTGCGCGGGGACGAACTACTACTCGGGCGCCTGGCTGAAGGGGAAGGGCACCTTCGCCCCCGGCAAGGGGCTGATGGCCTTCCACGCGAAGATGCCGCCGCCCATGCCCGGCACGTTCCCCGCGCTCTGGGCCCGCAACAGCTTCGGCGATGCGCGCTATGGCGAGCTCGACCTCATCGAGACCTGGTGGGACTCCCCCAAGGGCACGGCCAATGACCCGAACAGGTTCTCGGCCACCACGCACGTCGGCTCCAGCCCGATGATCCACACCTCGAACAACGAGGTCGGCCCGTTCGCCAACCTGGTCACGGCCTCGCATGTCTGGGAGGTCGAGTGGGACGCCGGCGCGACTCCCGCGGTCGCCCGCTACTACTACCGGGACAGCCTGGGCTCGACGCGCATCCTCGTGCGGACCGCGACCTACCAGACGTCTGGCTTCAACGGCCGGGTCACCGACGCGGCCTTCCGCACGGCGCTCGCCGACGGGTGGCGCCCCTATATCGACTTCGCCGTGCAGCCGGAGGGGACCTGGAACGTCGGGCCCGACACCGCGGCGGTCTATGACCCGCAGGACCTGGAGGTCGACTCGGTCATCATCTGCGCTCCCTGAGCCTCACCGAGGCCCTGGCGCGTCACTCGAACAGGCGGAGGTCCACGGCCTCCGCCATGAGCGCGTGGCCCGCGTCGTTGGGGTGCAGCCCGTCCACGCTCAGCGCCGCTCGCATCGCGTCGGGGTCCGCCGAATCCTTCAGCACGGCCTCGAAATCAATCACCGCGTCGAACCGGCCCGCCGTGCGAATCCACTGGTTCACCGCCTCGCGCGTGGCCTCGTTCGCCGCCGTGAAGTAGGAATGGCCCTTCATCGGCGTCAACGTCCCGCAATACACCTTCAAGCCCCGGGCCCTCGCGCGCTGGATGAGCTGCTCATAGGCCTGGGTGATTCGCGCGGCCCCGGACGCCGCCCCCGGGCGACCGATGTCGTTGATTCCCTCCAGCAGGATGACGGCCTTCACGCCGCGCTGGGCGAGCACGTCGCGCTCGAAGCGGCGCAGGCCGTTGGGGCCATAGCCGTCGTCCAACAACCGGTTGCCCGACAGCCCCGCGTTGAGCACGCCCACGGCGCGTCCGCCCCGCGCCCTCAGGCGTTGCGACAGGCGCGCCGGCCAGGTGCGCTCCTGGTCCACCGTGGTCCCCACGCCATCGGTGATGGAGTCACCGAACGCCACGACCAGGGACGCATCCGCCGCGGCGTCGACGTGCAGCGCGGCGAGGAAGTAGAGGCTGCGCGTGGTGAGCGCGGGCACGAAGCTCGCGGCCCCCGTGTGGTCGCCACGGGCCGAGACGTAGGTGCTCCGCGTGCCCTCCAGGTGCCAGGACACGGCCCCCGAGCGTTCGAGGAAATAGAGCGACACCGCCACGTCCCGCAGGCCATCGACCGCGAGCTCCACGGGCTCGCTGGTGGCGGTCCTCCCCGGAGGGATGCTCACGGACGCCGCGCCGGCGAAGCGGACCTGCCGGTCCGTCGAGGGGTCGATGGAGACGCCCTGGACTCTCAACCCGACGCGGACCGCCGCGACCTGCAGGGGCTGCGTCCCGTACTGGTTGCTCAACACCAGCCGCAGCCGGGGGCCGGCCAGCGTGGGCCGCACGAACATGCGCACCGTCTGGTCGCGGAAGCTCGGTCCGGCGAGCTCGCCTCCCACCGTGGCCGAGGCTGACGGATGCATCGGCGCGGTGAAGGCCGGCAGCCAGTACGGCGAGGCGAGCGACGACTTCCCGCCACACGCGCACACGGCGCACGCCATGATGGCCCACCCGAGGCGGCACAGGCTCCTGAACAGGCGCGACATGATACCTCCCGAGGCTCGGGCCGCTCGTCCAGGAGGAGCCCACCGCACGCCGCGCCAGGTGACCATCACCCTGACGGGCGCGCCTCACGGCATGGGAGAGGTTGCGTCCAGGGCGCGACAATTCCAGACGCCACACGTCCTCCCCATCCACCACGCGTCCGCGCCCGCGCGAATCCGGGCGGAGCACCTCGATTGACGCTTTCACGCGGCACATGAAACCATCCGCGTGGAGGTCGAATGTTCCAGGTCGGAGACATCAGCGCATCCACGGTGCACACGCTCGCCGGGCTCATCGCGACACGCATCGGCTACCCCGCCGGCGAGGAGTTCCTGGAGGCGGCGCTCACCGAGCTCACCCAGGACTCCGAGAACGTGGGCCTCTCCCAGCTCGTCGCGAAGGTCCAGACGCTCAGCGGCGTGACGGCGCTCAAGCTCCGCAAGAGCGCCTTCTTCGCCGAGCATCAAGCCCCGCGCCAGCAGGAGGACTCGGGCGCGCGGCCGGAGCCGCTTCCACAGGAGGTGAGCGCGAAGACGAGCCTGGGTCTGCCGCCCGGGCTCACGTTCGTGAAAATCCAGGGTCAGGGCGGCTTCGGCATGGTGATGCAGGCCAGGACCCAGGACGGTGAAATCGTCATCGTGAAGCAACTCCAGTCGGTCGCCGAGGCCCAGCACGAAGAGCGGGTGATGCGCGCCCTGGACCACCCGAACATCCCCAAGGTGCGCGGCCGCCACCAGGCCTTCCTGGTCATGGACTTCGTCGTCGGTGACGACCTCAAGGGCGAAATCCCCATGAAGCCGGAGCGCATCTACCAGGTGGGGCTCGCGGTGCTGGAGACCCTGTCATACATGCACCGGAGCAACTACGTGCATGGGGACATCAAGCCCGCGAACGTCATGCTCACGACCACCGGGCGCTTCATGCTCATCGACTTCGGAGAGGCGAAGACCATCGATGGCAATGCCTCGCGGGTCGAAGCCGACATCCGGATGTTCGGCAACCTCTTGCGCCGACTGATGATGGGCAACGAGGTCTCGGACGAGACGAAGTGGCCCACCTGGGTTCCGCTCATCCAGCGCCGGTTGATCGACCGCTGCCGGCAGAAGTTCGGCACCCAGCCCGACCTGGGGGAGATTGTCCGCCTGCTCACGACGTTCAGCGTCCCGCTCCAGGTGGGCTGACGAAGCCGCCCGAGTTCTCACGAGGCCACGGCGCGACCACCCGCGCCGCGCTGGAACAACCAGGCCGCCCCCAGGAACAGCGAGACGAAGCCCGCGGTGAGCCCCAGCACCTCGGCCGGAGGACTCCACGGCAAGCCCCAGCCCGCGAGCACCGCGACGAGGCCGATGACCGCCTGCGTGACGGCCATCGCGACCAGCGTCCGCGCCATGCCGGCCGCGCGCAGCCGCGCGATGAAGGCCCCGGCCACGCCGATGAGCACCACCCCGCCGTAGAGCAGGTTCACCCGGGCACCGTCCGAGCCGATGATGCCGACACCGAGGCTCAACCAGACGAGGCAGGACACGGCGAAGAGCGCGAGGCCGATGGCGGCGCGGTACGAGGTGCTGGGAGTCGAGATTCGCATGGTGGGTCTCCGGTTCGACGGGCGATGGGCACGACGTGAGGCCCTCACAAGGTGCCACCTCCGCACGAGGGCGGAGATGACTCTCCCCTCCAGCGGTCGGAATCCGCCGCCAGGCGTCGCCAGGCCCGGGCGGCCGGCGGCCCCTGCCTCGTTGATTCCGGATGATTCCAGTAGACTCACGCCATGTTTGCTCGCGTGGGCTCCGCCGTCGTGCTGCTCGTGTTCGTGTTGCCGTGGTTGGCCATCACCGGGTTCGCCGACTACAGGGTCGGCTCCAGCGTGAGGCGCCAGGTGCAGTCCGCCAGCTGGCCCACCGCGCAAGGCACCATCACCTCGAGCGAGGTGGAATCGGTCCGCAGCAACAAGAGCACCACGCACGGCCTCAAGCTGGCCTACACGTACTCCGTCGACGGGCAACAGCTGGAGGGACACAAGTACCGCATCATGACCTCGCGCTCGGGGGACCTCGAGGAAGCGCAGGCGCTGGTGGCCCGGTTCCCCGTCGGGGCCCGCGTCACGGTGCACCACGAGCCCGGACAACCGTCGGAGGCGATTCTCCAAGCGGGCCTCGGGGGCACGGAGCTGCTCGTGCTCCTGATACTGCTGCCCTTCAACCTGGTGGCGCTCTGGCTGTTGCGTCTGCTGGTGCAGTCCTTCAAGCCGGAGCCGCCGCTGCTGTCCCCCTTCCCCCGGGAGGACGGTAGCGAATGCGTGGTGCTCGACGCGCCCGTCACGTCCACCTGGGTGGGCCTCACCCTGGGGCCCGCCGCCCTGCTGTGCGTCGTGTTCACGAGCATCCTCACGGGGGTCAACCCACCCTTGCCCGCCGGCGTGGTGGCCTGGGGGGTCGTCATCGCGTGTGGGCTGTTCGTCGGGCGCCACATCCACGCCCGGAAGAAGGCCGGCCACTATGAGGTGCGCCTCCACCGCCGCGAGCGGAGGCTCTCCCTGCCGCCCATCCTGGGCCGCAAGGCGCGGCTCGACGTCCGGTGGAAGGACGTGCTGGCGCTGCGCCTCGAGCCCCAGTCGCCCGCGAAGAAGGACACGCGCTACCGAGCCACGCTCGAAATCGCCACCGCCGACGGCACGGCGCGACAGGAAGCCGTCTGCGACTACACCCAAGAGGCGCAGGCGGAGGCGCTGGCGCAGTGGCTGAGAAAGGACCTGGAGGTGGGCGAGGTCGCGCCCCAGGCGCTGCGCTCGGCCTGACCCGAGGCGCATCGGTCCACCGTGACGCGGGGCACACCTGGCGGGCGCGAGCATGGAGGCTCGCCTGCCCCGTCCATCGCGCCGGGCAGGAGCGACGAGCGCACGCTGTGGGACGCGTCCTCCGACCCTACCCTTCCCCCTGGAACGGGCAGCGCGAGTCTGTCTTTCGGGGGTCCCATGGAGCGCCTCATCGGAAGCCCCGCGCGAGCAGCACCCGCGCGCGAGGCGTGGCACCAGAGTCGGGCCACGGCCTGGTGGCGCCACTTCACCCTGCCCGGCGCGTGGGTGGCGCTGGTGTTCGCGTGTCTGTCATTCACCCCCTCGCTCCTGCCTCGCGGCGGTCCCTTCCAGGGGCTGGTCAGTGGCATCAGCGCGGTCATCGGTTACGGGCTCGGGGTGGCCGGTGCCTGGCTCTGGCGCGAGTTCGCCAACCGACCTCCGCGCGCTCCCAGCGCCCGGGCCTGGCGAGGCTACTTCGGGGTGGCGGCCGTGGCCCTGGCCGCATCCCTGGTGCTGGGCTGGCATTGGCAGGCGAGCATCCGGGAGCGGATGGGGATGCCGCACCCGGGCCGTGCGGGCTACCTGTTCGCGCCCTTCATCGCCGCGCTCCTCTTCTTCCTGCTCATCGCCGCGGGCCGAGGGCTGCGCGCGCTCTCCCATCGACTGAACACGCGCCTGTCGCGCCACGTCGGCCCCCGCGCGGCCCGGGCGACGAGCGGGCTCGCGGTGGCGACGCTCACCTTCCTGGTCCTCAGCGGCGTGCTGTGGGACGGGCTCATCTCATTGGCGGACCGCACCCTGGCCCTCCAGGACACGACGACCGCCGAGGGCGTGCATCCTCCACGAAGCCCGCTGCGCTCCGGGAGCCCGGACTCCCTCGTACCGTGGGAGACGCTGGGCCGGCAGGGCCGCAGCTTCGTGGCCCAGGGCCCGTCGGAGGAGGAGCTGTCCACGTTCCATGGCGCCCCCGCGAAGGAGCCCATCCGCGTGTATGCCGGTTACGCGTCCGCTCCGGATGCCGAGCGCCGCGCCGAGCTCGCCGTCAATGATTTGGAGCGCGCGGGCGGCTTCGAACGCGACTTCCTGCTGGTCGTGACGACGACGGGCAGCGGCTGGGTGGTGCCGGAGTCCGTCGAGGCCTTCGAGTTCCTGACACGTGGCGACTCGGCCATCGTCTCCATGCAGTACTCACATCTGTGGTCCTGGCTCTCCGTCCTGGTGGACCAGCAGCGGGCGCGAGAGGCGGGACGGGCCCTCTTCGACGCCGTCTACGAGCGCTGGTCCCGGCTCCCGGAGGACCGGCGACCCAAGCTGTTCGTCTTCGGGGAGAGCCTGGGCTCGTACGGCGGGGAGACGGCCTTCAGCGGCGAGCGGGACCTGGCCAATCGCACCCACGGCGCGCTCTTCGTCGGCCCACCCCAGTTCAACACGCTGTACCGCGAGTTCACCGACCAGCGCGACGCCGGCAGCCCCGAGGTGGAGCCCATCTACCGCGACGGCCGCATCGTCCGCTTCAGCCGGCGCCCTGGAGAGGAGATCTCCCCCACCTCCGCGCCCTGGGGGGACTCCCGGGTGCTCTACCTGCTGCACCCCTCGGACCCCATCACCTGGTGGAGCCCCCAATTGCTCTTGCGACGACCGGACTGGCTGCGCGAGCCGCGCGGTGACGACGTCGTGGACGCGATGGTGTGGTTGCCCTTCGTCACGTTCTGGCAGGTGACGGCCGACCTGCCGCTGGGGATGGCCGTGCCGCCCGGCTACGGACACGTCTACACGGGCGAGCACGTCGACGGATGGCTGGCATTGCTTCGCCCCGAGGGATGGACCGGCCAGAAGACCGCGCGGCTGAGAGAGCGCCTGCGGCCGACGCCCTGAGCACGCTCCCGCGCACTCGCGTGCGATTGCGCGAGCAGACCCGAGTGACGAAGGTTCGACGGAACCCAAGAGGGCATCGAGTACGTCGGATGCCCCGACGAGCGGTCGCCCCCCGGCGCATCGCCATGTCAGCCATCACACGGATGGGCGGGCACGACGGAGCCGGCGGCGCCGCGCACAGTGAAGGGGACCGCGATGGCAGACGTCCAGAAGCGAGGGCCCGCAGGCAGGAGTCCCGTCAACACGGAGGGCCTCAAGCCGGACCTGGTGAACCCCAAGGGCGGAATCGCGGGCTTCAATCCCACACCCTCCATCGAACGCGCCGGCGCCGTGGAGGTCGTCGTCTCGGAGGCGGTGCCCGCGGGCACGACGTGTCTTGGAATCGCCGTCGGCGCCGAGGGCCCGGTCCCCGCGGAGCTCGGGGTTGATCGGGCGATGCTGTCGACCCTCGGCTTCGAGGGCAAGGAAGGCCAGACGCTGGTGCTGCCCGGGGGTGATGGAAAGACAGTCATCGTCGCGGTGGGCCTGGGTGAACCCGCGCAGGTGGACGCCGCCCGGCTGCGTGACGCGGCCGCGGCGTTCGCCCGGGCCGTCGAGCCCCATCCGCGCATCGCCACCACGCTGGCCAGCACGGCCGGGCTGCCCCCGGAGCTGGCGGCGCAAGCCGTCGTGGAGGGCGTGCTGCTGGCCCGCTATCGCTATGACGCCCTGAAGAAAGCCCCCCAGCGCCCCGCGCTCACCCGGCTCGCGCTCGTGGCGCCCACGGACCGGCGCGACGCGCTCCTGCGCGGTGTCGAGCGAGGCCGTGTCTTCGCCCGCGCCGCGCAGCTCGCGAGGGACCTGGCCAACACGCCCCCCGCGCACCTGTCCGCCACGCGCATGGCGGAGGTCGCCACCACCATCGCCGCCCACAGCGGGCTCGACGTGGAGGTGTTCGACGGGGAGCAGCTGGCCGAGCTCGGCTGCGGCGGCATCCTCGGCGTCAACCGGGGCAGCACCGAGCCCCCCCGGATGATCAAACTGACGTACCGGCCCAAGGACGCCCAGGGCAAGCCGCTCAAGACGACGGGGCGCCTCAGCATCATCGGCAAGGGCGTGATGTACGACTCGGGCGGCATCAACCTGAAGCCCGGTGACGACATGCACGTGGCGATGAAGCTGGACATGTCCGGCGCCGCCGCCGTGCTCGCGTCGATGTCCGCGCTGGCCGAGCTGGGGTGCAAGGCCGTCGTCACCGGCTACCTCATGTGCACCGACAACATGCCGTCCGGCTCGGCCATGAAGATGGGCGACGTGCTGACGATTCGGGGCGGGAAGACGGTCGAGGTCCAGAACACGGACGCCGAGGGCCGGCTGATGCTCGCGGATGGCCTGGTGCTCGCGGCCGAGGAGCAGCCCGACGCGCTCATCACCATCGCCACCCTCACCGGCGCGGCGCTGCGGACGTTCGGCACGGGGACCGCGGGCCTGCTCGGCAACAACCAGCCCCTGGTGGACCAGGTGTCCGCCGCCGCGAAGAAGACGGACGAGCGCGCCTGGCAGCTCCCGTTGGACAGGCGCTACCGCAAGGAGCTGGACTCCGAGGTCGCGGACATGAAGAACGTGGGCGGCGCCAACGCCGGCACCATCACCGCGGCGCTGTTCCTGGACGAGTTCGTGGGGAACATCCCCTGGGCCCACCTGGACATCTGCGGCCCCATGAAGGTCGACGCGGACGAGTCCTGGCGCTCCAAGGGCGCCACCGGCTTCGGCACCCGCCTGCTCATCGACCTGGCCCTGGGCTTCTCTCCTCCCATCTCCCGCGTCTGACGTCGTCCGGGAGCACCACCGTCACACCCGAGCGTGTATGAGCCCTCTTCTCCTCCTCCTCACCGTCCTCTCCCAGACTCCCGCGCCGCCGCCGGACCCGGCGCCGGACGACGGGCCGGAGCACCCCTGCACCGAGGACGCGGAGGAGGACCCGGGCCCCTGGAGCGGCTCCGCCGGCGTCGGCGCCTCCTTCTTCACCGGCAACAGCCGCTCCTACACGCTGACGGGCAACGCCCTGGTGGAGTACGAGTCACCGACGTGGGCCTTCACCCTGGAGGCGGACGGCGCCTACGGGAAGGCCGCCACGGAGGACGGAGCGCGAGAGCTGGTCGCGGAGGCGCTCGGGGCCTGGGTGCGCGGGGAGTATCGCGCCACGCCCCTGCTCAGCGCCTACAGCTACCTGGGCGCGGAGACCGACCACCTGTCGAGCCTGGAGCTGCGCGCCGAGGTGGAGCTGGGCCTGGGTGTCACGCTGCTCGAGCGCACGGAGAAGGAAACCGACGAGCTGCTCCTGCGGGTGTACCTGGGCGCCCACTACGCCCGGGACCACAGGTTCCAGTACGTCCCCACCCGGAAGGAGCTGCAGAACGTGGACCTGTGGTCACCCTCGCTCGGAGCGATGTTCCGCTATGACATCAACGAGCGCGTCGAGCTCCGCGAGTACGTGCTGCTGCTCCCGGATGTGTTTGGCGACACGCGGGTCCTCCTGACCTCCACCACGAAGCTGTCCGTGAACCTGACGGGCCGCTTCGCGCTCACCACGTTCTTCGACTTGCGACACGACAGCAGGCCCGCCGAGGGAAAGGTCTCCACGGACACCTCGCTCACGGTGGGAGGCGAGCTGTCGATTTGAGGGGGCTCGCGCGGCGTCGCGACGGCTGAGCGGCAGCGTGTCCCCGGATGGAAAGGGACGGGACGACCATGAAGGCAGCTCACTTCAACGACTCGATGCCGGAGCGGCAGCCCCACGCTCCGCACAAGAAGAAGGGGCTGGAGCGCATCCTCGACACCGTCGAGCGGGTGGGAAACAAGGTGCCCCACCCCGCGGTCATCTTCGTCGCGCTGATTGGCGTGGTCATCCTGCTCTCCCACGTCTTCTACCGGATGGGCGTCAGCGTCACCTACCAGACCATCAACCTGGAGACCCACCTCCCGGAAGAGACGACCACCGCGGCCAAGAGCCTGCTCACCGGTGACGGCCTGCGGTTCATGTTCGAGGGCGTCGTCCAGAACTTCATGAACTTCACCGCCGTGGGCGTCATCATCGTCGCGATGCTGGGCGTGGGGGTGGCGGACGCGGCGGGCCTGGTGGGCGCGCTGATTCGCAAGCTGGTGGCGGTGGCCCCCCGCAAGGCGCTGACGTACATCCTCGTCTTCGTCGGCATCCTGTCGAGCATCGCCGCCGACGCGGGCTATCTCGTCCTGATTCCCCTGGCGGCGGCCGCCTTCCTCACCGTGGGCAGGCATCCGTTGGCGGGCCTGGCGGCGTCCTTCGCCGGCGTGGCCTCCGTCTTCACCGTCAACATCCTCATCAAGCCGCTGGACGGCATCCTGACGGAGATAACGAACGACGCCATCCACATCCTGAACCCCGAGCGCTCCATCGACCTGACGGCGAACTTCTGGTTCTCCGTCGCGTCGGTCATCATGTTGACCTTCGTCGTCTCGTTCATCACCGACCGGGTGGTTTCGCCCCGGCTGGGCGAATACAAGGGCGAAAAGCCGGCCGAGACGGGCGCGGCGCTGAGCGCGGACGAGTCGCGGGGGCTGAAGTTCGCGGGGCTGGGCGTGCTCGCCGTCGTCGCGCTCTTCGCGCTGCTGACGCTGCCCTCGGGCGCGCCGCTGAGGAACCCGGAGACGGGCGCCCTGATTGGTGATTCGCCGTTCATGAACGGGCTGATCGTCGCCATCACCCTGCTGTTCCTGGTGGCGGGCGCGGCCTATGGCGTGGGCGCGAAGACGCTGCGCAGCAGCGTGGATGTCATCAAGGCCATGGAGAAGGCGGTGGCCGGGCTGGGCTCGCTCATCTTCCTGCTGTTCATCATCAGCCAGTTCATCGCCTTGTTCACCTACACCAACATGGCGACGCTGGCGGCCGTGAAGATGGGCGACTTCCTGGAGGAGGCGGGGCTGGGCGCGCTGCCGCTGCTCGTGGGGTTCGTCGTGGTGGTCGCCCTGCTGGACCTCATCATGACGGGCGCCATCCCGAAGTGGGCCATCTTCGCGCCCGTCTTCGTGCCGCTCCTGATGCGGCTGGGCGTGGAGCCGGAGGCGGTGCTGGCCGCGTACCGCGTGGGCGACGGTCCGCTCAACGCCGTCTCGCCGCTGAATGCCTACTTCGCGCTCATCGTCACGTTCGCGCAGAAGTACCAGAAGGAAGCAGGCGTCGGCACCGTCGTGGCCTTGATGCTGCCCTACGTGGTGGTGGTGTTCGCCTTGTGGCTGCTGTTGCTGGTGGCCTGGCAGGTGCTGGGGCTACCGTGGGGCCTGGGGTGAGCCACGGCGGGCACCCAAGTGAGTCCGGACATGTCCAGAGTGCGTCTGTTGGCCACCGGCGGCACCATCGCCGGCAAGGCAGGCTCCCAGGTGGAGGCGGGTTACCGCTCGGGTGAGGTCGCGGTGGAGGGCCTCATCGACGCCGTGCCGGGGCTGCGCGCCCTGGCGCGGCTGGAGGGCGAGCAGGTGGCCCAGGTGGGCAGCCAGGACATGGATGACGCGCTCTGGCTGCGGCTGGCGGCGCGGTGCGGGGCGCTGTTCGCCCGGGACGAGGCGGACGGGCTCGTCATCACCCACGGCACGGACACCCTGGAGGAGACGGGCTACTTCCTCCACCTGGTCCTGAAGAGCCACAGGCCCGTGGTCCTCACGGGGGCGATGCGACCGGCGACCTCGTTGAGCGCGGACGGTCCGCTGAACCTGTACAACGCGGTCGCGGTGGCGGCGGACCCCGAGGCGCGAGGACGCGGGGCCATCGTGGTGCTGAACGACGACCTGCACAGCGCCCGGGACGTGACGAAGGCGAGCACCACGGACGTGCAGACGTTCATCTCCCCGGACCCGGGGCTCCTGGGCACCGCCCGCTATGGCCGCATCCGCTACTTCCGTCGGCCCTCGCGGCTGCACACCGAGGCGTCCGAGTTCTCGGTGGAGGGGCTGGAGCGGCTGCCTCGCGTCGACATCCTCTACGGGCACGCCAACATGCCCCCGGACCTGGTGCACGCCAGCGTGTCCCTGGGGGCGCGGGGCCTGGTGGTGGCGGGGATGGGCAATGGCAACGTGTCCACCGGCGTCGCCCGGGCGCTCGCGGAGGCGGTCCGGGCCGGGGTGGTCGTCGTGCGCAGCACCCGGGTGGTGAGCGGCGACGTGGGGCGCAACATCGAGGTGGATGACGACGCCCTGGGCCTGGTGGCGGCGGACCAGCTCAACCCGCAGAAGAGCCGGGTGCTGCTCCAGCTGTGCCTGGCACGGGGGATGGACGCGAGGGCCGTGCAGGACGCTTTCCTGCGTTACTGAGGGGAAGCCGTGGCGAGCTCGAGGGACAGCCGGGCGCGCTTCGCTTCGCGCAGCAGGCGGTGGAAGCATTCACGCTCCGGCGCGCCGTGGGCCGCGGCGTCCGCCAGCACCCGCGTCACCAGGGAGTGGGCCGCGGCGAGGTCCTCCGCGTCGTGCGCCGAGCGCCCCATGGCGAAGGCAATCTGGAGCACCTCCTCGAGGACCTCGGAGTTGCCCGTGCCGTACTGGAGCGGCCCGTCCACGGAGAGGAAGAGGAAGTCGCGCAGGTACATCCCCGCGACGGAGGCGCGGACCTGGCCGTCGGCGTCGACGACGTTCCAGTCGCCCAGGGGCAGCCGCCCCAGACGGCGGAGCACCGAGCGGACCTGTTGCAGGGCCTGCCTCGCCGTGTAGGCGTCGTTCGAGGACGAGGAGAGGGCCCGGTTCGCGACGTCGACGAGGATGCGGATGCCGAGCGCGGGGTCGCAGTCGGGCTCCCGGGCGGCGGTGAGGTCCAGGGTGGAGGAGAGGGCGGGGCTCGCGTGCGGGTCCACGGGCCCGCCAGCGTCCGCCACCACCCAGCCGATGACGTCACCCGCGTCGACGTAGTCACCGACGAGCACGTCGATGCGCGCGCGCACGCGCCACTGCCGCGCGAGCCGGGTGAGGCGTCGGAGGTCGACCTCGGCGAGGTAGCCCGAGGCTGGCGCCGTGAGCGCGAGGGCTCCAGGAGACCAGGGGAGGCTCGCGGCGGGGTCCAGGGGAAGCCGGTGGAGGCGCGCGCGGATGCGGCGCTCCGCGGCCGAGACGACGAGCTCCTGGACGAGCCCGAGCACCCGCTCCACGCGCATGTACCGGAACGTGCGCACCAGGCAGGCGACCAGCGCCAGGAGGGCACAGGCGACGACGAGGAAGGCCCCCGAGAGGACGGGCCGTGGTCGCTCCGCCGTGTCGACCATGAACCCCAGCTCGCGGACGGCCACGAGCAGGTAGCCGCTGGAGAGGCAGAACCAGGGAATGGCGGCGCGCAGGGGCGCGCTCTTCAAGTAGAGGGGGACCAGCCGGGGGGAGTACTGGTTCGCCGCGGACTGGATCACCGGCGCATTCAGGGAGAGCACCAGCGTGAGCACGGTGAGCTGGACCCCGAACAGCGCCGTGAGCGCGGAGCGCGTGTCGCTGATGTCCTTGCGCCAGGCCAGCCCGAACAGCGGCGAGGCGGTGTCCGACTGCTCGCGCGCCAGCCAGAGCCCGAGCACCCCTCCGACGGCCAGGGCGCCGAGCAGCACCAGCCAATAGGGCTCCAGGAGGAGCCTGCGCAGACGGCGGTCGACCATGGAACTCCCTCCAGGCCCGAGGAGGAAGATGACCTCGGGTGGCGCCACCTGCAGCAGCCACTCGGCCGTGCCACGGCCAGCCCCGCAGCGTCGACCCGTCGCGCGGGATGACACACCCTCGCCCCGCGAATTCAGGCTGACCCGCACCGCCCAATCACAGTCGGTGCGGGCCAACGCCCAGCCCGCAGCACGCCCCACAACAACAGACACACCCCTCAAACCACACCGACAGCCACAATGACATCCACCCAAGCCATTGACCCACCGCACACCCAATGGCATACGCAAACCATCACCCCACACCTCACTGCTCTTGGGAGCCCGCAATGCACAACACCGCACCGCATCACTGCAAGACCGTGTCGGAGCAGAAGTGGTCCCTGAGCACGTTCATGGAGTTCTACGAGCGCGTCCTCGGCCCCCGGCTCTTCAAACCCTATGGAGAGCTGCTCGTCCGGGAGATTCGCAAGGACATCCGTCCGGACGCTCCCCCGACGAGCATCCTGGAGGTCGCGTGTGGGACGGGCCGCATCACCACCCACCTCTACGAGGACCTGGCCCGGCCGCTGGACCTGCGGCTCGTCGCCACGGACCTGTCGAAGATCGCCATCGACATGGCGAAGAAGGTGGTCAGCGAGGAGCTCCGACGGGACGTCACCTTCCACTCCGACGTGGACATGGCGGACATGCCCTTCGCGGACAACAGCTTCGACATCATCGTCTGCGGCTTCGGGCTGATGTTCCCGCCGGACAAGGCCCGCGTCGCCCGGGAGTTCAAGCGGGTGCTGCGCCCGGGCGGGAAGATCTACGGCACCGTCTTCCATTACAACGAGCTGTTCGACCTGGCCCGTCGGCAATCCCAGAAGCACTTCGGGACGCCCTCGGCCATCATGGACGCGGCCCTCAGCCTGACCGACCCCTCCGCCATCACCCGCGCCTTCTCCCTGGAGGGGCTCTGTCGGGGCGTCAGCGAGGTCGCGACCTCATGTCCCCTGTCCTTCCACCTGGACGACCCGGACACGCGCGAGTTCCTCTTCAATGCCTGCATCCTCCTGGAGGAGTTCAACCAGTGCGACACCCTCACCCGCGAGGGCTACCTGGACACGATGCTCCGGGAGTTCCACGAGCAGGTCCCCACCCGGGACTACCAGGTCAAGGCCTGGCTCCTGCGCGGGCAGGTGGACCAGGCCTGCAAGGAGTCCGTCGCCCCGAGCCCCCGGCCCGACTTCTCGGCGCTGAGCGCGTTCCGCCAGCTGGCGCCCGCGCTCGTCGAGAACCCCGCGGACAGGCCGCTCCCGCTCGCGGAGGCCCAGCTGCTGCGGCCCTATCACGCGATGAAGGCCGCCTTCCTGGCCGAGCACCCGGCCTACCCCGAGGCCGAGGTGGAAGCGCTGCGCGGCACCGAGTTCTCGCGCCTGGATGCCCTCCAGGAGGCGTACCTGGACCACGTGGGAGGCACGCTCGCCCCGGAGAGCCTCCTGGCGCAGGACTACCAGGTGCTCAAGAGCACCATCCTCGGCAACCCGCACACCGGCTCGAAGTCCTCCGATGCGGCCTTCGAGAAGGCCCGCGCGGAGATCTATCGGTTCTTCCGCTGTGCGCCGGAGGAATACGAAATCATCTTCACCCCCAACGCCAGCGGCGCCATCCGACTGGTGGCGGAGTCGTTCCCCTTCGAGAGCGGCTCGGAGGTCCTGCTCACCAAGGACAACCACACCTCGGTCCACGGCCTGCGCGAGTACGCGAAGTCCAAGGGGGCCTCGGTGAAGTACGTCCCGCTGGACAAGGACCTCTTGATTCTCGACAGCTCGATGCGGCGCTCGCTCGAGAAGCTCGACCCGAGGCACCCGCACCTGCTCGCGTACCCGGCGCAGTCCAACGCCACGGGCGCCAGGCATGACTTGAAGTGGATTCCGCTGGCGCAGGAGAAGGGCGCGATGGTGCTGTGTGACGCGGCGGCGCTCGTCCCCCAGTCCCGGCTGGACTGCTCGGTGCATCACCCCGACTTCATCGCGATCTCGTTCTACAAGATGTTCGGCCATCCGACCGGGGCGGGGTGCCTCCTCGCCAGGCGCTCCTCGCTTCGCAAGCTGACCCCGCCGTCATTCGCGGGCGGCGCGGTGTGCTACTACTCGGGCCCGTGGTCTCCCACGGACCGGCTGCTGCACCGCGACGACGGGAAGCGGTTCGAGGTCGGCACGCCCAACTACGCGTCCTTCCACGCCATCGCCCAGGGGTTCGAGTTCCTCTCCCGGCTCGGGCTGGATGAGCTCCGCGCGCGCTCGACGGCGCTGGCCAGGTGGCTGGAGACGCGGCTGTTGGAGCTGCGGCACGACATCAAGGCCCAGACCCCGCTCTGCCGCATCTACGGCCCGCCGCCCGAGCACAAGGGGGCGACGGTCATGCTGAACTTCTTCGACTGCTACAACGCCGTCTTCCCGCACGCCCTCGTCAAGCGGACCGCCGAGTCCTTCGGCATCACGGTGCGCAACGGGTGCTTCTGCAACCTGGGCGCCGTGCAGCAGGCCACGTACACCACCGCCGGCGCGGAGCACTGCGAGCTCGACAAGACGGAGAAGATCCTCGACTGCAAGACCTTCGACGACAAGATCCTCAACAAGGGCAACTGCGGCGCCATCCGCGTCTCGTTCGGCCTGGGCTCGAACTTCCGGGACGCCTACCGCTTCTACCTGTTCGCCAGGTGCCTGCTGAACACCGAGGGCGCGCGGCTGGCGGACACCCTGGCCGACGCCCCGGTGAACTGAGGCCCGCTGCCCAAGACAAGCCTTTCCGCCCCAGGGGCAATCTCCAAAGCAATAAATCCATTAAAACATGGAATTTGCCTAAATCCCCACAAACACAATAACCTTCGGGAGCCGGCCATCTCGCCGGCACACACACCAAGGACAATCACCCGTGAAGATGAAGTCACTCATCATCGGTCTGGCATTTGGAGGAATGTTGGCGGCGTGCGGCGGCGCGCCGGAGGAGCTGACGGACGCGGAGGGCACGCTCGGAGAGACGGAGCAGGGCGTCTGCGAGGGCTATGACCAGGGCGCGCGGCACTGCACGTTCAAGTGCACGGCCAACGACTGGCGTCACTGGTACGGCTACAACGACGTCGCGTGGGGCCAGTGCGAGGACCTGGCGCGGCGTTACTGCGGCCGGGAGCCGTACAGCGTCTGCTGGAGCATCCCCTGAGCCTGTTCCCCTTCCCCACCCCTGGAATCCCTCCCATGAAGAAGCCGACGAATCCCCTGTTGCTGGCGCTGGCCTCCGCGATGTTCCTCGGCGCGTGCGGCGCGCCTTTGGAGGAGACCGAAGCCTCCACGCTGCCGGACCCGTCCCCCGTCGTGATGACGAAGGACCGCGTCCCGGGCGAGGTGAGCGCCTCCTGGACCGCCAACTGTGCCGGCTGGGCGCAGGGCGGCCGCACGTGTTCGTGGCGCTGCCGCAGCACCAGCGAGTGGATGTGGGCCACGCAGACCGTCGGGTACGGCGACTGCAACGCCTACGCGAACAACTTCTGCGGACGTGATGCCCACGCCGTCTGCTGGAGCAGCAACCCGCATCCGTAGTCCCCCGAGGCCGGAGGACCGAAGGCCCCGGGCTCGCTCGCGCGTCCGGGGCCGCTCCACACTTCCTCCACATCCTCCCCGCATCCTGCCCCCACTCGGATTGGCGCTTGGGGCGCCATGCAGGGGGAGATGGTCATGAAGGATGTCAACCAGGGGTGGAACACCGCGGTCAACGTCGATGCCTCGCTGCTGACGACGATGGCGGCCCAGTTCGCCGCGGGCGCGCAGGACCCGACGGTCACCCTGCAGCAGGGCTCGGTGACGGTGGGGCTCCAGCAGCTGTCCGTCGCGCTCGACGGGCAGACGGACTCGGTCGTCTTCAGCGTCCCCTGCACGGGCACCGTGGCCCGGCAGGCCGTCGACGGGACGCTGAGCGTCGGCGTCAAGCTGGCGAGCCTCGCCATGGGGTGCGTCTATCCGACGTCCTACCTCGCCACGAATGGCCTGGCGGGCTGCGACGCCAGGGCCAAGGCCCCCTGGACGCTCGACAGCAACGCGCTCACCGTGGAGGTCTGGGTGCGAACCCAGACCACGCAAGCGCAGACGCTGGTGTCCGTACCCGACGCGGGCCTCTCGGTGGGCATCGAGGGCGGCAGGCCCGTGGTGACGTGGGGAGGCCAGACCTGCGTCGCCCCCGGCTCCGCCGCGACGCTGGATGATGGGCACTGGCACTTCGTGGCCGTGTCCCTCGCCTCCCAGGTCATCACCTTCTGCGTGGATGGACAGGCCAAGGGCACCGCGACGCTGTCCTCGCAGCCGCGGACGAACGGGCAGAGCCTGTGCATCGGCCAGGGCTTGGACGGTGAGGTGTCCTCCGTGCGGCTCTGGACGCTCGCGCGCACCGCCGCGCAGCTCCAGCAAGCGATGAACGCCACCCTCCCCCTGCCCCAGTCCGGCCTCGTGGGCGTGTGGACGTTCGACGACGGCCAGGCCGTCAACCAGGTCGACCAGGGCGTGGCCACCCTGCAGGGCGGCGCCACGTGCGTGACGACGGCGGACTCGGGGGACGAGGGCGATGCCCATGCCTGGAACACCCTCTGGTTCCTCGACCCGGAGCACACCTTCACCGTCACGATGAGCCCGAAGTCCGGCGTCTCCGCCCTCATCGAGACGGCGGTGCTCGGTCAGCTCCAGGCGGCCATCACCCAGGGCAAGGCGACCGGCGCGGTGAAGCCGCCGCCGCGCGCGCCCACGACGATGACCTTCTCCCTGACGGCGGGCGACGCTCCGGACCTCATCGCCCTGATGATGAGCGACCACGCGCTCCCGCCGGGCTGGCCCGCGCCGACGCCCTTCCCCTCCACGCCCACCTTCACCACGTCCCCGACCCAGAACCTCGCCATCCTGGTCGATGACACGTTCCTGCTGCAGGAGATGATTCCCGAGCTGGCGAAGGCCATGAAGGTGCCGGAGTCGGACTTCCAGGTGAAGGGGAGCCCTCCGGTGCTCTCGCTCACCCAGCCCGTCACCCTCCACGCGAAGGGGCAGAGCATCCACGTGAAGGCCTTCACCCTCGGCTTCACGGACAAGGGCCTGGCCCTGGCGATGAAGGCCACCGCCTTCCACATGGCCATCCAGCTCACGGGCACCGTCACCCTGACGGTGAGGCAGAAGGATGGCGTGGGGAAGCTCTACTACGACATCCTGGACCCGCAGGTGAGCTACAGCCCGGACGCGAGCGACCCCACGGTCCAGAAGTTCGAGATGCTCCTGGCCCTGCCGCTCATCGGCGTCGTCGCGGCCCTCATCGTCGCCGTGTACATGGGCATCGTCATGTACGTGATGTCCAAGCTCCAGGACGCGCTCGACGACGCGGATGGCTTCGTCGACACGGGCTCGAAGGGACAATCGCTGTCACTCCAGAAGGTGGCGTTCGACAACGGCGTGTATCTCTATGGACAGCTCACGCCCGCGAACAAGGGCGCCTCGCGCGGCGCCACACCGAAGGCCGCGTCCGCCCCCGTCCTCACCGGGTTCAGCCCCGACGAGGGCGCTCCGGGCACCCAGGTGACGCTCACCGGCACGGGGCTCTCCAACACGCTCGAGGTGAGCTTCAACGGGACGCCCGCCGACTACTTCCGCTGCTGGAGCGACCGCCAGGTGGTGGCCCGTGTCGCCGACGGAACCACCACGGGCCCCATCCAGCTCAAGACGGCCCAGGGCACCGCCGTGAGCGCCGCGCCCTT
Source organism: Myxococcus fulvus (assembly GCF_900111765.1). The sequence goes on along the minus strand of NZ_FOIB01000011.1, from coordinate 351,062 downwards.
CACGGTGGCAGCGCCCCCGACGCTCAGCTCCGTGGGCCCGCCGAGCGGACAGCAAGGCGACGCCGTGAAGCTCTACGGCACGGGCCTGCTGTCCACCCAGAGCGTGTACTTCCACGAGGACATCCTCGCGTCCTTCACGCTCGTGTCGGATGACCAGCTCATCATCACCGTGCCCCCGGGCGCCGTCAGCGGCCCCATCACCGTGTCGACCCCCAGCGGCACGGCGACGCAGGACGGCTTCGTCGTCAAGGGTAGCCAGGTGCCCGCGCTCACCGCCTTCACGCCCACCGCCGGCATCCCAGGCACCGAGGTCACCGTGACGGGCGCGGGCTTCACCGGCACCACGGACGTGACGTTCAACGGCGTCCCCGCGGCGTCCTTCACCGTCCTGGATGACCACCACCTCGTCGCGGTCCTGGGGAACCGGACCACCTCCGGCCCCATGCGCGTCACCAACAGCCGGGGCACCGGCGTCTCCCCCAGCGCGTTCAACGTCCTGTCCGCGCCGAGCATCGACAGCTTCTCGCCAGTCAAGGGCACGCCCGGCACCCCCATCACCTTGCACGGCTCCGGCTTCGCGGGCGCCACGGCGGTGCACATCGGCACGCCGGCGGTGCAGGTGCCCATCGTCTCGCTCGGGGACACGAGCATCACCGTCACCTCGCCCTCCGGGACGGGCAGCGGCCCGGTGTCCGTGGAGACGCCGGCGGGCATCGGCGCCTCGAAGGATGACTTCCAGGTGCTCAGCGTCGCGCCCCCCGTCCTCACCACCTTCTCCCCGCTCACGGGAGGCCGGGGCACCGCCGTCACCCTCACCGGCTCCGGCTTCACCGGCGCGACGGGCGTGGCCTTCGGAGGCGTCGCCGCCACCCTCTTCGAGGTGCTGAGCGACACCGAGCTCACCGCGTACGTGCCCAACAAGGCGGTGAGCGGCCCGCTCCACGTCACCAACACCCAGGCGGATGGCTACTCGACGGTGGCCTTCACCTTCGTGGCGCCGCCCACCCTCGGCCAGTTCGCCCCACCGTCGGGCCCGGTGGGCACGCAGGTGGTCCTGACGGGGACGAACCTGGGGAGCGCCACCGAGGTGCGCTTCGGCAGCGCCTCCACCGCGCAGGCGGCCTTCACGGTGCAGGGCAACACGAAGCTCACCGCCACCGTGCCGCCCGGCGCGCTCACGGGCAACGTGTTCGTGACGACGCCCGGGGGCAAGGCGGCCACGAAGAGCGCGTTCAGCGTGAGCACGAACGTGAAGCCCGTCGTCACCGGCTTCACACCGGACACGGGGGGCCCCGGGACGAAGGTGACCGTCACCGGCAAGGGCTTCACGGCGACGAGCGGCGTCTGCATCGGCGACACCCCGGCGCGCACCTTCGAGGTGAACAGCGACACGGAGCTGGTGGCCGTCATCGACGCGGACACGACGACGGGGCCCATCAGCGTCACCAACGCCGCGGGCACGGGGAAGTCCACCCAGTCCTTCACCGTCCCCAAGGTCGTGTGGGTGGACGGCTTCACGCCATCGAATGGCGAGGTCGGAGCGCAGGTGCGCATCCAGGGAGGCGGCTTCACGGACGTGCAGCGGGTCAGCTTCGGGGACTCGGCCATGCCGGCGTCCTTCACCGTGCAGGGTGACACCGTGCTGACGGCCACGGTGCCCTCCGGCGCGGTGCAGGGCCCCCTCCAGGTCGTCACCTCGCGGGGCGCGGCGCACTCGGTGCAGAGCTTCCAGGTGGACGCCTCCGCGGTCGCCACCCTCACCCGCGCGACGCCGGGCTCCGGTCCCATGGGCACGCAGGTGACGGTGGAGGGCGTCCACTTCACCGGGACGACGGGGGTGCGGCTGGATGGCGCGCCCGTCGAGCGCTACCAGGTGGTGAGCGACACCCAGCTCACCTTCCTGGTGCCCTCCGGCGGCACGTCGGGGGCCATCGTCGTGGAGAACGACCGGGGCCCATCCCAGGGCAGCGTCACCTTCCAGGTGACGAAGGCGGAGGGCTCCATGCCCAAGGCCCTGGCCGGCTAGGCTCGCGCGTCGGGCACGGAGGTCGTCCCCATGGATTCGCAAGGCCCCATCCTGGTCGTGGAGGACGACCCTCCCATCGCCGCGGGCATCGTCCGCGGGCTCAAGCTCGCGGGCTTCCAGGTGACGCTCGCCACCGACGGCTACCTGGCGCTGGAGGCCGCCCAGAAGGAGCCTCCCGCGCTGGTGGTGCTGGACCTGAACCTGCCGGGCCCCGACGGCTTCGCGCTGCTCGAGGCCTGGCACCATCGGCTCCATGTCCCCATCATCGTCCTGTCCGCGCGGCAGGAGCTGGAGGCGCGGCTGCGCTCGTTCGGACTGGGCGCGGCGGACTATCTGGCCAAGCCCTTCTGGATGGAGGAGCTGCTCGCGCGCATCCGCGCCCGGCTCCGGCTGCCGGACACGAACGCGCGCCGGGTGCTGGCGTGGGCGGACGTGCGCGTCGACCTGGATGCGCGCTCCGTCAGCCGGGAGGACCAGGGGCTGGTGCCGTTGACGCGGCACGAGCTGGACGTGCTCCTGTACCTGGTCGAGCGCCCCGGCCGCGCGCTCACCCGCGAGCAGATCGCCGACCAGGCCCTGCCCCTCAACGAGGAGCGCGACGCGCGGACGGTGGACTCCCACGTGGCGCGCATCCGCAAGAAGCTGGGCCCCGCCGGCGCGCGGCTGCGCACCGCGTGGGGCATCGGCTACCGCTTCGACCTGGAGGACGCGCCTTGAAGATGTGGCAGGGACTGGCCTGGAGGACCGCCATCGCGTCGCTGCTGTTGGGCCTGCTCGCCACGCTGTCGGCGGCGTACGTCACGTTCAACAAGACGGCGGAGCTGGCGGCCCAGGGCAGCGCGCGCCTCTTCTCCGAGGCCATGATGCAGGCCCATGGCGAGGCCTGTCGCGCCGCGCCCCAGGGATGGAGCCACACGTTCCCCCAGGGGCTCCAGGTGCGCGCGTTCGACGCGGCCACGCTCCTGTCCGGCGCGTCACCGTCCGAGCGCGGCGGACCGGACCCGACGCTGGTGGAGCGGCTGGCCTCGGGCGAGTCCCAGCCGATGTCGCTCCACTACCCGCGCATCGAGGGAGGCGCGTGGGCCGGGAGCATCCTGATACGCGCCGCGGCGTCGGGGCCCTGCAGCGTGCTGGAGTACCGGTGGCCCGTGGTGGCCAGCCGGATGAGCGGCGCGCTCTGGCTCATGCTCGCCGCCATCACCTTCACCGCGCTGCTGGCCGCGGCCTCCACGTTCGCCGTCATCTCTCCACTGCTCAGGCGCGTCCGGCGGCTCCACGTGGCGGCCAGCGGCCTGGGCGGCAAGGCCTATGCCTCCACGAACGACGCCGCCCGCGACGAGCTGGGAGACTTGTCACGCGTCCTGGACGTGGCCCAGGCGCGGGTCCAATCGGATGCGGCGCGCATCCTGGGACAGCAGCAGGCCCTGGAGCGATTCCTGTCGAACGTGGCGCATGACCTGAAGACGCCCATCGCGTCGCTGCAGCTCGCCCTGGAGCTGGCGTCGAGCGCGCCCGCGGAGGAGCTGCCCGAGCTGCTGGTGCGCGGACTCGAGGACACCGTGTACCTCACCGCCCTGGTCGACAACCTGCGGTTGGCCTGCCAGCTGGGCGAGGGCGTGGATCCGCTGGACGGCGAGCCTCGCGCGGCGCTGGGGATGCTGGTGGAGCGCGTGGCGCGTCGACTGTCGCTGCTGGCCCGCCGCAAGCAGCTCACGCTGGAGGTCGCCCGCCCGGACCACGAGCTGTGGGCGCGCTGCCATCCGACGATGCTGGAGCAGGCGGTGAGCAACCTGGTCCACAACGCCATCGCCCACGGCACGCCGGGCGGCCATGTGGTGGCCGTGCTCGAGGAGCCGGCCCCGGAGCGCTTCCGCCTCACCGTGCTGGATGACGGCCCGGGCGTGCCCCCCGAGGACCTGGGGCGGCTCGGCGAGCGGCTGTTCCGAGCGAGCGGCGCCCGCGAGCGGGACCCACGCGGCAGCGGGCTGGGGGTCGCCATCGCCCGCGAGCTGTGTCAGCGCGCCCACCTCACGCTGGACTTCACCCGGAACGAGCCGTGTGGGCTGAAGGTCGTGCTCGAAGGTGCCCGCGCTCCGGCGTCTTCGTGACGCCACACGCGAGGGCAGCCCCCTCTCACACGCGACGACTCAGCCGCCCGCGACGAGCCCCGTGAGGTCCCGCACGATGCGTCCGTCGACGATGGGCAGACACTCCGGAGGACACTCCTGGGTGAACCGCACGCCCATCGCCCGGGCCCGGCGGAGGAACCCATCGAGCCCGTCCAGGCAGGCCTCCGGGATGTCGTGCAACACCATCAGGGTGTGAGACTTCGCGGCGCAGTCCTCGAGCGCCTTCTCGGGCCAGCCCTTCACATCCAGCCAGTCCCCGGGAACGCTGTTCCAGAGCGCGCACGTGTACTGGTGACGGACCAGGTGCTCGACGGCGCGAGGGCTCAACAGGTGCGGCCCCAGCTTGCCGCCACCGCCGAAGGGCCGGAACCACTTCGCCGCGGGGACCAGGGGCGCGAGCAGCGCGTCCGTGGCGCCAATCTCCGCCTCTACCGCGTCGGGACGCGGGTCCTCGCCGAGCGGCGTGGCGTGGGAGAAGGAGTGGTTCCCCACCCGGTGGCCCTCGTCCCGCGCGCGGACCACGAGCTGGCGGCCCTCGTCCGACCCCAGGTGCTTGCCCAGCACGAAGAACCACGCGGGGATGGCGTGCGACGCCAGCAGGTCGAGCACCCGTGGCGTCACCACGGGGTCCGGCCCGTTGTCGAACGACAGCGTGAGCAGGCTCACCGGAACACGTTGTTGGACGTGCGGTCCCCGGACAGCCAGCGCTTCAGCTCCTGGTGGGCCTTCGCGCGGCGCGCCTGGAGCAGGTCCCCGGTGATGGCCTGGGGGCTGTCGTGGGTGAACTCGACGATCATCCCGTTCGGGTCCTTCACGTACAGCGAGCGACAGTAGCCGTGCTCCAGCACGTACGTGTCCGGCTCCTTGTAGCCCGCGGCGCGCAGGCGCTGCTCGATGCCCTGCTGCGTCTCCACGTCGACGTTCAGCGCGATGTGGTGGAACGGCGAGGACGGCATCTCCGGTCCGAAGAGCTGCTGGTCCTCGGGCTTCTCGAACTGGAAGAACGCGAGCGCGCTGCCGTCCGCGAGCTCGAAGAAGGTGTGACAGTAGGTGCGCACCGCGCCGAACAGCTCGTCCGACTCGCACCAGGTCGCCACCAGCGGAAGTCCAATCAGGTCCTCGTAGAACCTCCGCGTCGCCTCCAGGTCCTTGGTCACATAGGCCGTGTGGTGAAGACGGCTCGGCAGCTTCGCTTGCGTGGACATGGGTCCTCCCAGGGGTTGGTCCTCAACGACTCGAGCTCACGGCGAGCGGACGACGGGGTTCTTCAGCACGCCCACGCCTTCGACGATGACCTCACACACGTCACCCTCGCGCAGGAAGCGAGGAGGGTTGCGCGCGGCGCCCACCCCGCTCGGCGTGCCCATGGCGATGACGTCGCCGGGCTGGAGCGTCATCGCCACGGAGAGGTCGGCGAGGACGGTGGCGACGTCGAAGATCATGTCCGAGGTGCTCGCGTCCTGGAGGACCTCACCGTTGACCCGCATCTGGATGCGCAGGCCCCGCGCGCCCGCGGGCAGCTCGTCGGGGGTGACGAGCTCGGGCCCCAGCGGGCCGGTGGCGTCGAAGTTCTTTCCCACCGTCCACTGGTGGGTGCGCTTCTGGTAGTCGCGAATCGAGCCGTCGTTGAAGAGCGTGTAGCCCGCGACCCACTCCAGCGCGCGCTCCTTGGGGATGTGCCGACCCGGGCGCCCCACCACCACCGCCAGCTCCGCCTCGTAGTCGAGCTGGCTCGAACAGGCGGGCACCACCATCGGCTCGCCGTGGCCCAGCAGGCCCGACGCCACGCGGGAGAAGACCACCGGATACTTCGGGGCCTCGTACGTGGCCTCCGCCGCGTGGGCGACGTAGTTGAGCCCCAGGCACAGGAACTTGCTCGGCTCCGGGACGAGCGGCCGATAGGTGAACTCCTCGTCGCTGAGCACCGGCGCCCCCGCGACATGCCGGGCCAGGTCCGTCAGCACGTCGGGGCCTCGCTCGAGCAGCCCTCGCAACGAGGTGCCGACCCCCGCGTCGAGCGCCGTCACGTTGAGCATTCCCCGGGGCGTGCGCACACCCAACGCGGGCTCACCCTTCACCAGAATCGATGCAATCCGCATGGTCGCCGGTCTCCCTCGTGCGTGCGCAAGGCTAGCCAGATGGAACGCCTCGCTCAACCGATTGTCGACAAAATGCGTTTTGCATCCAGCGTGACACCTTGTGTCAAATCCGCTTCGTGACGTATAGGTCGCCTGTCCGTGAGGAAATCGATGGCTGCCCCGTCCCGCATCCGGGTTCCCGTGTCGGAACCCACGCTCGCATCGACCGTGGTGGACCGGTTGCGAGCGGACATCCTGCAAGGTGGGCTCGCGCCGGGAGAGAAGCTGCGGCTGGAGCACCTGGCGCCGCGCTATGGCGTGGGGCGCACGCCGCTGCGCGAGGCGTGTTGCCGGCTGGCCTCGGAGGGGCTGGTCACCATCGAGGACCAGCGTGGCTTCCGGGTGGCGCCCATCTCGCGGGCGGACCTGTTGGATCTGACGCGGACGCGGCAGCAGATCGAGACGCTCGCGCTGCGGGGCGCCATCGCCCAGGGGGACATCACCTGGGAGGGAGAGGTGACGGCGGCGCTCCATCGGCTGCAGCGCCGTGCTCCGGCGTCCGGCAGCGGCGTGCTGGATGACACCTGGGAGCTCGAGCACGCGCGCTTCCACGCGACGCTGCTGAGCGCCTGCCAGTCTCCCTGGCTGCTGAAGTTCCACGCGATGCTGTTCGACCAGACGGAACGCTACCGGCGCCTCGCGCAGGCCCATGGCAAGGCGGGACGGAACGTGGAGGACGAGCACGCCGCCCTGGTGAAGGCCACGCTGGACCGGGACGCGGAGCGCGCCTGCGCGCTGCTGACGGAGCACATCGCCAGGACGACCGAGCGGGTGCTCGCGAGCCACCCCGGGCTGCGCGCGGTGTCCGTCCCCGCCCAGAAGCCTTTGCCGACAAAAACCCGGCGGCCTCGCGCGAGGGATTGACGTCAGGCGCGGCCGCGCGTACTGCCCGAAGGCACATGGTACGCACGCGCTTCGTCGAGGGGTCCGCAGGGGTTCGGCTCGCGGTGGATGAGTCGGGCCCGGCATCGGGTGCGCCGAGCATCCTCTTCGTGCACGGGCTCGCCCAGGGCCGTGGGAGCTGGGAGGACGTGCTGCGGGGGCGACTGGCGGAGCGGCATCACCTCGTCGCCATCGACCTGCGAGGGCACGGGGACTCCGACAAGCCCGAGGGCGACGCGCCCTATGTGGACGGGGCCCACTTCGCTGGGGACCTCGCGGCCGTCATCGAGCAGCTCGGGTTGCTCCGGCCCGTCGTCGTGGCCTGGTCCTACGGGGGTGTCGTCGTCGGAGACTACCTGCGGAGCCACGGCGACGACGCGCTGGGCGGCCTGTTCTTCGTGGCGGCGGCGCTCAAGACGGGCAAGCCGGCGCGCGCGCTGTTCGGGGCTGGGATGATGTCCAACGCGCGGGGACTGATGTCGGAGGACGGCGCCACCTATGAAGCCTCGGCGAGGGCGTTCGTCGAGGCGTGCGCGGCGGGCACGCTCGACGCATCGCGAGTCGACGCGAGCGTGCGGGCCATGCTGCGCGTGCCGGTGAATGTCCGACGCGCCCTGCTCTCCCGGGCGGAGGACTACTCGGTGGAGCTCGAGCGCTGCCGTCGACCCGTGGCCACGCTCCACGGCGAGCTGGACCAGGTGGTGCTCCCCGCCATGAGCCGCGAGGTGGTGCTGGCGTGCGCCCGCGCGGGTCAGGGCACGTGGTTGCCCGGCGTGGGCCACGTGCCCTTCCTGGAGGCGGTGCCCCGGTTCGAGGACGCGCTGGAGTCCTTCGTGGCTCAGGCGGCCACGGCGTCCAGCTGAGCCAGGACAGCAGGCTCCAGGAACGTCAGGGTCTGGAGCGTCGGCGCCGTCCTCCGCGCGAGGGACGAGACGACCTTGCTGTCCCCCACCTCCAGCACGCGCGTCACTCCCTGCTCGACGAGCGCCTGCATGCACTGCGTCCACAGCACCGGCCCCGTGATTTGGGTCAGCAGCGAGCGCCGGATGCAGACCAGCGTCTTCACCGGCTTCGCGGTCGTGTTGAGCAGCACGGGGCATCGAGGCATCCGGAGCTGCAGGCCCGCCACCACGGCCTTCCACGCCTCCTCCACCTGCCCCATCAGCGGCGAGTGGAAGGCGTGGCTCACGTCCAACAGCACGCACTCGGTCGCCCCCGCCGACAGGGCCACGTCCTTGAACCGCTCCAGGACACTCCGGTCCCCGGACAACACGAACTGCCTCGGGCTGTTGTGGATGGCCATCACCACCACGCCCTCTCTCGCCGCGTCGTGACACAGCTCCGCCAGCCTCCCCCCGTCCAGCCCCATCACGGCCAGCATCCCGCCCGGCGTCGTCACGCTCGCCATCAACTGCCCACGCTTGCGCACCGCGCGAACGGCCGCGCTCAGCGGCAGGCACCCCGCCGCCACCAGCGCGGAGAACTCCCCCACGCTGTGCCCCACCACCACCAAGGGCCTCAGCCCCCGCTCCTCCAGCTCCGCCAGGCACGCCACGCTCACCGTCACGATGGCGGGCTGCGCGTTCTCGGTCGCCGTCAGCCGCTCGAACGGCCCCTCCAGGCACAGCCGCTTCAAATCCTCGCCGATGGCGTCCGAGGCCTCCTCGAACACCCGCCGGGCCGCGACGGAGCGCTCCAGCATCTTCCGCCCCATCCCCACCTTCTGGGAGCCCTGCCCCGGGAACAGCCACGCCCACGCCGTGTCGCTCATGTCAGCCCACCGCCGCCGTGACACCAGGGCCCACCGCCATCCGCTCCACCTCCGCCACCCAGCGCTCGGCGAACTCACGCGCCGTCTCGTCGCGGACCGTCGGCGAGAGGTACTCGAGCACGCCGTGCACCTCGCCCCCCGAGTGGATGATGACGACGCCGAAGCAGGGTCGACCCGTCAGGGAGCCACGCACCAGCACCCGCTCCGTCTCGACACCTTCGGGCAGGGCCAGCTCCTCGGGCTGCCGGATGGTGCTCACGAGCAGCGAGTAGTTGAACGCGGAGGGGTCCGCGTCGTTGCTCCGGAGCCCCGCCCGGAACATCCCCGGCGGCATGAGCGTCAGCAGCCCCATGTTCACCATGAAGCTCACGGCCTCGTCCGGCTCCCGCAGCTTCCGGATGGACTCCGAGAGCGTCTTCTCCAGCGAGGGCGAGCGCAGGTCCTCGGGCCTCGCCACCACCTGCAACATCCCCAGGTAGTTCCCCAGGCCCGAGGGCACCCCCAGCGCGCTCCGCAGGTTCGTGGGAACGAAGGTCCTGAAGCGCAGCTCCGCCTGGCCCCGCTCGCGGCGCAGCGCGCTGGCGGCCCGGAAGACCGCGCCCACCAGCAGGTCATTGCGGCTCACGCCCTCCGCCGTGGAGACCGCCTTGAGCCGCTGCCACGTGTCCGCCGGAATCCGCAGCAGGTGGTGCCGCGTGTGCGTGGGCCGCGCGGCCGCGTCATCGGCGAGCACCGCGGAGGCCCCCTTGTCCGTGTCCCCCATGGAGAAGTGACGGCGCACCAGCCTCCACATCCCCGCGAAGCCCCGAGGCCGCAACAGCTCCCGCAGCCGCTGTCCCCCATGCACGGGAAGCCGCGGCGACAGGGCCCGCCCCGCGCGCAGCTCGTTGTACCGACGCACGAGCAGGTCCAGCATCAGCAGCCCACCCTCGCCGTCGACCGCGCAGTGGTGCACCGTGAGGCAGAGCCGGTAACCCCCTTCGGGCCGGGGCGCATGAATCACCCGCCACGGCGGCAGCCTCCTCAAGTCCATGGGCGCATCCAGCAGGCGCGAGTCCTCCGCCTCCACCGGCGCGTCGGACCAGCACAGCAGCCGCGAGGGCTCCACCCAGGGACGACGGGCGACGAACCGCGCCACGCCCAGCGTCGCCTCACGCACGAACGAGCGCGCCAGCGGGAGCTCGTTCAACACCGCGGCGACCGCGCGCTCCAGCGGCTCGCGCTCCAGCGGCGTGGCGGTGTCCACGAAGTGGTGCGAGTTCATCCGCGAACCAGGACCGTCCTGCAGATAGAAGTACCGGTCCAGGCCGTTGAGCCTCAGCGCCCCCGACTCGGGCGCGAGCGGAATCACCAGCAGCATCAACGCGGCGGCCGCCAGCGGAGGCCACCCAGGTGCCACCAGCCAGAGTCCCGCGGAGACCGCCGCCAGCTCCACGAGCAGCCCCCGCCGAGGCACGCGCAACAAGCTCAGCGCGCCCACCGCGAAGCCGAGCCAGGCCCACCCGCCAAGCCACGCGGAGAGACCACACAACAGCAGACCGGCCGCGCGGATACCCACGACGAACGGTGTCTGAAAGGACGAAGAGGAGGACATGGTGCGAGTCACGACGGAGCCGAGGGGCTACACCCGTCCCGACATTCCTTTCTGACGACCATCGAGGAAGGGCTTGAGCACCGGGCCCAGATGTCCCAGCACACTGAAGCGCAGGCCCTCGACCTCGACGTAGACCTGGCGAGTCCGGGGATGGAAGGCGACGACGCGAAGCCTGGCGACTCCCTCCTGCATCCCCAGGTACGTGCTGAGGACGGCGACCTCCTCGCCCTGTGGGAGTGGAGCGTGGAGCCGCAGGCTGTCGGCCCCCTCCGGGAGGACGAGCGACTCCAACGAGTAGTACGCCGTCATCCCCGCCGCGTGGTTGATGGCATCGAGCGCGAGCGGTGACACCCGCAGGCGCGGTGTGCTCGTGAACGAGAAGAGGTCGCTCGTCCCCACCTCCTTCACCCACGCCGCCTGCTGCGTGGCCGACACGAACCGGAGCTGACGGCAGCCCTGCATGCGCGGCCCCAGGTAGGCCTCCTCGCCCTGGTTGTAGAACGGACCGAAGTCCTGACGGCCCTCGGCCGAGAAGAGCGCCGCCGTGCTGGCCTCCACCGTCACTTCGCCCACGTCCCGCCGCGCGCCGAGCAGTACCGTCCCCGTGTAGAGCTTGCGTCGCAAAGGCGGCAGGTCCGCGCGCGGCCGCAGCTCCATGTCCACCTGGACCGTCACCGCCACGCGTCCGAGCGCATCCGCATCCCCTGCCCGCGCCTCCACGAGCAGCCGAGTGCTCCGGCCCTCCCACACCTTCGCGGCCTGGTGGTAGCGGACCGACTCCAAGCCCCTCACCTGGAGCCCTGGCCGCAGCAACGAGGCCGCCTCGGCCATCAGCTCCATGCCGAAGGTCCCCGGCAGCACGGCGACGCCGTTCACCTTGTGCTCGCGCAGGTACGGGTCCGTCTCCAGGCGCAGCTCGCGCAGCGCGGTCAGCGACGCATGGGTGCGCTCCAGCACCGCGCCCACCATCGGGAAGGTCTCGGGGCTCAGCGCCTCTTCGTCCTGGCGCCCCCGGTACTCCTCCACCACCAGGTGGTAGTTCGTGCCGCCCATGCCGAAGGCGCTGACGCCCGCCCGACGCGGCCCGCCATCCTGGGGCGCAGCCCAGGCGCGAGGCTCGGTGATGACCTCGAAGGGCACCGAGTCCCAGGCGATGTCCGGGTTGGGGCGCTCACAGTGGAGCTGCGGCGGCATCACCTTGTGCTCCAGGCTCTTCAAGACCTTGACCAGATTGATGACCCCCGCGGCCGAATGCAGGTGGCCAATCATCGACTTCACCGAGCCGATGCCCACCGAGCCCGGCGCGCGCCCCTGCATCACCTGCGAGTAGGTGGAGATCTCCGTGAAGTCCCCCACCGGCGTCGCCGTGCCGTGGCACTCGATGTACTGGATGGACGCGGGGGAGACGTCGGCGCGCTCGAGCGCACGGCGAACCGCCAGCTCCTGGCCCACCGGGTTGGGCGCGAGCAGCGACTTGCCCTTGCCGTCACTGGAGGAGCCGATGCCCTTGATGAGCCCGAGGATGGTGTCTCCGTCCCGCTCCGCGTCCTCCAGTCGCTTGAGCACGACGACGCCCGCGCCCTCACCGGGGATGAACCCGGACGCGTCCGCGTCGAAGGGGCGGCTGCCGGTTCCGCTCATGCCCCGGAAGGTGCAGTTGATGGCATACAGCTCCGGCGCCAGGTCCGCGAAGGAGCCGCCCGCGAGCACGACGTCGGCCAGGCCCAGCTGGAGGTTCGCCACCCCCGCCTCGATGGCGGCCAGCGAGGACGCACACGTGCTCTCGTAGATGCCGGTGGCGCCCTTGAACCCATACACATGGGCGATGAGCGTGGCCTCGGAGCTGCCCGCGTAGCCCGCGTGCGTATACGGCGTCATGGGCGCCATGTGCGCCTTGAAGTTCCCCTCCGCGCGACGGGCGAGCCCATCGACGGCGTCAGCGGCCAGCCCGCGCTCCTGGAGCACGCGGCGGAACAACCCATCCATCTCCGTGTAGGCGATGCGCAGCTCCACCTCGCGCTCACGCAGGCGGCCGGGCATGTCCGCCATGAAAACGGCCGTCCGCTTGGGGGCCTTCTGGGGCGCCGTCGTCTTGCGGAGCGCCTCCGCGGCGGCCGTCAGCGCGAAGACGTGCGAGCGGTCCAGCTGGACGGCCAGCGTCGGCGGGATGAGGAACGCCTTCTCGTCGAAGGTGAAGTCCTCGACGAAGCCGCCGAGCGGGCAATAAATCTTGCCCGTCACCCCCTCGGGCCCGAAGTACCGGTCGATGTCGAAGCGCTCCTTCGGAATCCGGATGATGGAGTCCTGCTTTGTCATCACGTTCTCGAAGAACGTGTCGCTGTCGTGCGCGCCGGGAGCGAGGGCGCCGTACGCCACGACGGCGACGGGCTCCCGCTTCGGCGGAGGACCCAGGCTCGCGACGAGCTGGGCGTGGTACTCGGGCAGGTACTCCTCCAGCGTGAGGTGGTAGGCCTGTCCTCCCATCGCCAGGGAGTTGATTCCGGCGCGGCGAGGGACACCACCCACGGGCGCCTTCCACGGCTCAGGCTGGGAGCGCACCTGGAACGGCGCGCCCTCCACGCGCAGCTCGTCACGCAACTCGCGCACGTGCGCCTGGGCCGGCAGCGTCTGGTGCTTGAGCGCCATCAGCGTGCGGACCATGCCGGGCAGCGTGGAGGCCGACAGCAGGTAGCCCACCATGTTCTTCGTCGAGCCCAGGGTGAGACCGCCCGGCGCGTGGCCGCTGAACACCTTGCCCATGGCAGCCAGCTCGGAGGCCTCCAGGAACTCCACCCCGTTGGCGTGGCACTCCAGGTACTGCACGGACTCCGGCGCGTACCCCGCCAGCTCGTAGGCCCGCTGGGCCGCGGTGACCTGCGCCTCCACGGGCGGGCTGATCAACGCGCCCCGGCGGCCATCGTTCGCGCCGCTGATTCCGCGGATGACGCCGAGGATGGAGTCGCCCTGCTTCAGCGCGTCGTCCAGGCGCCGCAGCACGAAGAAGCCCGTGCCCTCGCCCAGCAGCGTCCCGGAGGCGTTGGCGTCGAAGGGCCGGGGCTGCGCCTCGCGGGTGAGCAGGCGCATGCGCTCGAAGGTGACGAAGGGCGCGGGCGTCAGGTACGGGCTGGTGCCTCCCACCAGCGCGACGTCGTAGTCCCCCAGCGAGAGCCCGTTGACCGCGCTCTCCAACCCCAGGAGCACGGACGAGCACGCGGAGTTCACGACGAAGTGCGGGCCCTTCAAGTCGAACAGCGAGCAGGCGCGCCCCAGGGCCAGGCTCATGCCCGACACGGTGCCTCGGGTGAACTCGCGGTGGCTGACCTCGCGGAACGTCTTCTCCGAGGACTCCAGGATGCGACGGCGCGCCTCCTCGGGGAGCCCGGACTCATCGACGGCCTTCTGGATGGCCTCCATCAACTGCGGCAGGTGCCAGAGGAACGGATGGGTGATGCGCGAGTCGTAGCCCATCTCCGAGCCGCCCATGATGACGGCGGTGCGCTCCCGGGCGAACTCACGCTCCAGCAGGCGCGCATCCGCCAGCGCGCGGCGGATGGCCTCCACGGTGTACAGCTCGCACCGGTGCAGCTCGTCGAGCATCTTCGGCCCGACCTTGTACTCACGCCAGGGCAGCTCCAGCTCCCCGAAGAAGGACGCCCTCCACACCTCGCCCTTCTCCGTGTCGGACGCGTCCTGGCTGTAGAAGCTCTCCCACCGGAAGCGCGACCCGGGCACCTGCGCGAACCGGGGCGTCCCCGCGACGATGTACTGCCAGAGCTGCTCGGGCGTTTCGGTCCCCGCCACCATGCACGAGGCCCCGATGATGGCGATGGGCGTGGACTTCCGGGTGGCGGACTGTGGGTGCGAAGTCATCTCACGGACTCGTTGAGCAAGCGGTGGACATCACTGAACGCCAGGAGGCGATGGAAACGCGCGACTTCACCCGCCGGGGTCGGGTGCTCCAGCCGGACCACGTCGGGAAGCGTCTGGAGACACGCCCCGAGCGTCTCGCCCGTGCCCGCCTCGAGGAAGACCCGGACGCCGTCGTCGTGGAGCAGGCGCACGTGCGGCCCCAGTCGCGACGGCTGCGTGTCCAGCAGGGCGAGGTGCCGCGCGAGGAACGCCTCGGGGAGCGGGGCTTCGTAGTATCGACCATGGATGGCGGAGAGCACCGCGACCTCGGGGGCCCTCCACGTGAAGCGGGAAAGCTCCGCACGGAGCCGCGGGAGCCCCTCGACGGCGTGGGCGGACCCGCCGAGCCGGGCACGCAGGTGCAGCGCGCTCAGCGCATCCTTCACGCCGAGCATCCCGCTCGCGACCAGGGCGCTGTACTCGCCTGTCCCCTCCCCCAGCAGGACATCGACACGCAGCCCGTACGAGCGCAGGAGGCGGAAGTACGCCACGCCCGTCAGCACCTCGGCCACGTCGGCGACGAAGGCGTCTTCGGCCCGCGAGGCCGCGTGGAGAGGCTGTCCCGTCAGCGACTCGAAGGCGGCGCCGACCTCCGTGAGCGTCTCTTTCACGCAAGCAAACCGCGCGGACAGCTCGCGCAGCATCGCCTCACTGCGCGCGCCTCGATGCGGAAACACCCACGACACCCGACGCGCGATAAGCCCGTCCCGCCGACGCTGCGGCGAGAACTCCTCCACCACGGCGTGGTAGCTGGTGCCCCCCAGCCCCAGCGAGGTGACTCCGGCGCGACGCGGGCCCTCTTCCGAGGCGGCCCAGGGCTCCAGGTCGGTCGGCACGCGGAAGGGCAGCTCCCGCCATGGGATGGCCGGGTTGGGCGTGGCGAAGCCGACGTTGGGTGGAACCTGTCCACGGTGCAGCGCGAGCGCGACCTTGAGCAGCGACACCGCGCCCGCTCCCGAGTTCAGGTGGCCCAGGTTCGACTTGATGGAGCCCAGCAGCACCTGCTTCCCGACGCGCCCCTGTCCATAGACGGCGCGGTACGTCTCCACCTCGACGGGGTCTCCCACGGGTGTCCCCGTGCCGTGGCCCTCCAGGTACTGGAGCCCGTCCGGCGAGACGCCCGCCTTCTCCACGGCCCGGCGCACGGCCTGGACCTGTCCCTCCGAGGAAGGTGCCCAGATGGAGGCGCTCTTCGGGTCCGTCGCTCCCGCCACCGCGCGAATCACGGCATAGACGCGGTCCCCCGCGGCCTCCGCGTCGGAGAGCCGCTTCAGCGCGAGCATCGCGGCGCCCTCGCTCGTCACGTAGCCATCCGCGCGCGCATCGAAGGGGAACGAGCCGCTCTGGGACAGGCCTCCGAACGAGCACCACTGGACCAGCCCGTCCACGCCGAGCGACGCATACATGCCGCCCGCGAGCACCAGGTCACACTCGCCCGTGCTCAGCCACTGCGCGCCCAGCTCCACCGCCGCGAGGCTGGAGGCGCACGCGGACTCCACCATCATCGCCGGGCCCTGGAAGTCCAGGTGGTGCGCGACACGTCCCACCGCGAGGCTGCCCAGGTAGCCGGGCAACGTCTGCTCGGTGATGGGGGGCAGGTCCTTCTTGTAGTCCCGCTCCACCTCACCGCGGATGAGCGCCGCCGTCGCGTCGTCGACGCCGCGCTGACGCAGGTGCTCGGCCAGGCGTCCGTCGAACTCGGCGTAGTACACGCGCGCCTGCGCCTGGAACTCGCGCTCCAGGGGAGGCATGTAGCCCATCGCGAGCCCCACGCGCTTCGCGTCGACCGTCCCCGAGTCCTGGAGCGCCTGCAGCGCGGCCCGCATCGTCCAGCTCTGCCCTCGGTCGATTTGCGACGAGACTTCGTCGGAGACGCGGACCTGTCCCTGGGGCCAGCTCCCGTCGACGATGGTGCCCACGAGGTTCGTGTAGGGCCGGGCCTTGCTCTTGCGCGTGGGGTCCAGGTAGCGCGCGGTCTCCGCTCGCTCCGGCGGCATGGCACCAATCGCGCAGTGCTTCGCCAGCAGGTTGCTCCAGAGCTGCTCCACGTTCGCGGCGCCAGGGAACACGCCGCCCAGCCCCACGATGGCCACCGGCTCGGAGGGCCGAGGTGGCGGCAGCGTTCGCGCGAGTCTCGAATGGACGTTGGCGGAGAACTCCTCCAGCGTCAGGTGGAAGCACAGTCCCCCGAAGCCGAACGCGCTGACGGAGGCCCTTCGCAGTCCGTCGGCCACCGCCGGCCAGGGACTGCCTTGCTTCGCGAAGTAGAAGGGAGTGCCCTCCAGCGAGACTCCTTCCGCGCCCTCCTGGAACGAGCGCTGCGGAGGCAGCACCCGACGGCTCAGCGCCAGCGTGGCCTTGAGCAGCCCCGCCGCACCCGAGGCGGCCTGGAGGTGCCCCGTCAGCTCCTTGACCCCTCCCAGCATGACGGGCGCGGTACCTGCCTCATCCCGCCAGAGCGCGCTCAGGCTCCGGAACTCCGTCGCGTCCTCGCTGGGAATCCCCGCCGCATGGCACTCGACGTACTGCACGTCACGAGGGCCATAACCGGCCTGGGCGTAGGCCCGGCGCATCGCGAGCACCTGCCCCTTCGAGTCCGGCACCACCAGTGAGGGGCCCTGTCCCTCGGAAGCCGCGCCGATGCCCCGGATGACCGCGTGGACCTTCGCCTCCGCCGACACCGCGTCGTCCAGGCGACGCAGGACGAACACTCCGACGCCTTCGCCCAGCAACGTGCCGCTCGAACGACGGTCGAACGGCGCCAGCACGGTGGTGCCCAGACCGCCCAGCTTGCTGAACGCGACCAGGTCATGCGGCGTCAGCAACTGGCTGCATCCCGCCACCACCACCGCGTCACAGTCGCCGGCGTTGAGCTGCTGACTTGCACTCTGGAGCGCCGCGAGCGTGGAGGCATACCCGGCGTCCACGGCGAAGTGCGGGCCACGCAGGTCGAAGAGCTTGGCGGCCCTCCCCGCCCAGATGCTGCTGAAGGACGCGGTCGCCTCCGTCTCACTGGTGCCGGCCAGCTCCGCGTCGAGCTGCTGGGTGAGCACCTCCGCGAGCTCGGAGGCGAGCCCTGGGTGATGCGCGTTCAACGTCGTCGACGCCGACAGCGAGCGCAGCATGTCCACCAGCCGGGCCTGCACGCGCGAGCCAGGGCGCAGCCCGCCACCCAGCGAACCCAGCACCAGCCCGATGCGCTCCGGAGCCACCGCGCCGAGTCCACCGCGAGCATCGTCGAGCGCCTGCGCCGTGGCCTCGATGAACGCGAGCTGCATCCGGTGCATGTCCCAGAGGACCTTGGGAGGAATCCGGTACTTCTTCGCGTCCAGTCGGGGCTCCTCCACGAGCGCGCCGTGGAGGCTGTGCGTGCGGTCCGGCGCCGAGCGGTCGGCCGCGAAGTACCACTCCGGCCGGAACTCCCGCGCGTCCAGCGGGCCCAGCGCCGAGGCCCCCGTCATCACCTGCGTCCAGAAGGACTCGACGTCATTCGCGCGCGGGAGCACACAGCCGACTCCCACGATGGCGACGGGCCTGAAACGCGGAGCGCTCATGGCACCTCCCGCACGGAGAACCCGCGGAAGAGGGCGACCCGCCGTCCCTGCGCGTCCCACGCGACGACGTGGAAGGTCTGCAGGTCATCGTGGGCCGAGGTCCTCCGCGCGAACACCTGGACCTCTCCGCGCGGAATCGCGTGCAGCTCACCGGACGCGAGCTCCAACGGGAGCACCGTCCGCTCGCGGCACAGCACACCCAACGAGAACGCGACGTGCAGGATGGCGTTGAGCAGGGCCGCGGGCCAACCCGGCGCCCTCGGGTCCTCCTGCCATCCGGACGCGGAGCGGCCCGGCGGCGCGACCACGGCGAGGAGCTGGTCTTGCGCGGGACGCCGATACCGCAGGCCCGCCAGGAACGTGGGCCCGTGCTGAATCTCACGAGGCAGCCGGTACAGCGCCTCGTAGCTCTCCGCCCCCGTGAAGTCCAAGGGCCGGAAGCGCGCGAGCGACTCGACGCGCTCCCCCATCCGCACCTCGCCCGAGGCATGCGTCCTGTGGATGCGAGGGAAGCCCTCGCGAGGCGGGGCCATGCTGGAGGAGATGCCCACCGTGACCCGATTCGCCTCCGCGGCCTCCGCCGTGACGGAGAACTGGAGCGCCCGGGTGTCCTTGAAGCGCGCCGCCTGCACGAAGCGCACGTCGCGCACGCCGAGCACCTGCCGCTCCGGTTGCATCCGGTGCGCCGCCTGCGTCATCAGCCCCACCAGATACGCTGCGGGGAACACTGGTGCGCCTTCGACGACATGGTCCAGGAGATAGGGGTCCGTGCGGATGTCGACCCCGCGCTCGAAGCGCCAGCTCCCGTCCGTGGCGCTCACCTCACCCAGCGTCGGCCCATGCGCGCTCATGTCGAGGCCACTCCCGGGGCCAATCGCCACCCCTGCCCCACCCGACGCCAGTCCTCGCGCGTGTCGTGGAGGACCGCCAGCGCATAGCCCTGCCCCGCCACGAGCACTCCGGAGACCGCCTGCTCCCGGCGCCCCGGGAGGTCCAACTGGATGGAGCGGACGAGCGCATCCGGCCCGCCCGTCAGCGGCGCGAGCCGGAGGTCCCCCACCTCGGCCTCCCTCCAGCCCGAGAACGTCACCTGCTGCAGCGCGGCCCTCAGCCCCTGCCCCGTGCACTTCACCAGGGCCTCCTTGAGGCACCAGCCCAGGTTCCACAGCGCATCCGGTGACCGCTGCCAGAGCCGGGCTCGCGCCTCGAGCCACGTGCGCTCATCCCGGGTGAACACCTCGTCCTGGAACGCCGCGCCGCGAGGCACGATGTGCTCCAGGTCCAATCCCACGCGGCCATGGCTCGTCACCACCGCCATCGCGAGCTCGCGCGAGTGGGTGATGGACACATCACACGCGGGCACACCGGGGGGAAGCTGCGCCACGGGGCGCCCCTGCTCCGGTCCTGCCAGCATCTGCGTGACGCCCACGTCCTGGGGCGACACGCCGTGCCCCTGCGCGTCCAGGTGCGCGCACAGCGCCAGCTTCGCGGCGACGCGGCCCGCCAGGTGCGCCACCCGCCGCGCGAGCACCGAATGCATCCCGCTCACCGCCAGCTCCGCCGGAGTGAGGACGCGCGAGATGAGCCCATCGGTCCGCGCGGGCCAGGCACGGCGCACGTGCTCCAGCGGCACCACCATCAACGTGACGCGCTGCCCACCCGGCAGCACCACGGCGACGGGGCCGCTGGCGGGCTCCCAGTCGAGGTCAGGGAGCGTCACGGTACTCCTCGAGGATGAGGTGGTAGTTCGTGCCACCGAACCCGTAGGCGTTGACGGCCGCGCGGCGGGGCGCATCCCCCACCCCCCAGGGACTGGCGTCGCGAGCGAAGGACAAGGGCCCCTCGCTCGAGGCCAGCCGCGCGTTCAGCGCGGCCCCCGTGAAGAGCGGAGGGAGCACGCCTCGCTGGAGCGCGAGCACCGCGCGGAGGACCCCTGCTCCGGCGGACGCGATGTACGAATGTCCGATGTGCGGCTTGATGGCGCCAATCCGCACCGGCTGGGACTCGCGGCCGTAGACCTCCACCAGCGCGCCCGCCTCGGGCAGGTCTCCCTCCAGCATCCCCGTCGCATGCGCCTCGACGTACTGGATGCTCTCCGCGCCGACGCCGCTGTCATGCAGGGCCCGACGCATCGCCAGCGCCTGTCCGCGAGCCTGGCTCGCGAAGATGGACTTGCCGCGCCCGTCCGTCGAGCCGCCCACGCCGCGAATCAAGGCGTGGATGCGGCCGCCGTCCCGCTTCGCATCCGAGAGCCGCTTCAACACGAAGATGCCGCAGCCCTCCCCGTGGACGAACCCGTCCGCCTCTTGTGAGAACGGCCGCATCCGCCCCTTCGGAGAGATGGCGCCGACGAAGCACATGTTCACGCAGTAGGGCGCGGTGATTTGCGACCACACGCCTCCCACCACGGCCACGTCCCACCGACCATCGCGCAGCCCCTGGATGGCCAGGCTCAGCGCGGTGAGCGTCGACGCGCAGGCGGACTCCACCGTGAACGCGGGGCCTCGGACATCCAGGGCCCGGGCCACGCGGGTGGCCGGCGCGCTGTTGAGGATGCCCGGCAGCGAATCGGAGGTGATGGACGGCTGCTGTCCCTGGAAGGCCTCGCGCGCCTGCGCGACGAAGCGCTCCACGTTGTCCATGGGCACGCCCGAGCGCGACAGCACCTGTCGATAGACGCTCGCGAGCTCCGGGAACGCGAGCCGCGTCTCCACGGCGACCTCCTGCAGGTTGCCCGGCGTGGTGGCCACGATGACGGCCGTGCGCTCCGAGGGCAGCGAGCGCCCCGCGTCAGCGACGGCGGCCTTCGCGACCTCCAGCGTCCAGCGCTGCGCCGGGTCCATGCGCGCCACCGCGTTCGGAGGAATGCCGAACTCCGTGAAGCGGAGCGGTGACTCCGCCACCAGCGCGGCCTTGGGCGAGTACACGCGGAAGAACGTCTCCCGACTCGTCTCACCCCAGGCCCGAGAGGCGTCGTGGTAGAGCGACACCGGCCAGCGCGACTCGGGGATGTCTCCCACCGCGCAGTGCCCCTTCAGCGCGTTGTCCCAGAGGACCTCGGGGCTCGGAGCATCGGGGTACTTGCAGGCGAACCCCACCATCGCGATGGGCTCCGCCGGAGGACGCGGCGCACGACCACGGACCTGGGGTGCCTCCGGTTCATACGCCTCCACCACCGCGTGCCAGGCGACCCCACCGAAGCCCGCCGCATGGACGGCCGCCCGGCGCGGACCTCGCGTCAGCGCGGCCTGCTCCGTGAGGACTCGCGGCGACGTGTCCCCCAGCACGACGTCCGGATGACGCGTCTGGAAGGAGCGCTGCGGAACGAGGGTCCGCTCACGCAGCATCAACAGGACCTTGAGCATCGCGGCGAGGCTCGACGCCGCCTGCAGGTCCCCCACCGACTCGGAGATGGCGCCGAGCGACACACCGTTGGAGCCCCGGTACGCGTCCGACAGGCCCTCGACGAGGTGGGCATCCCACGAGGGAACCCCCGTGGCGCCCGTCTCCACGAAGCAGACCGAGTCGGCCGCCACCGCAGCGCGTCGGTGCGCCTCTTCGGCCGCCCTGCGATGTGCCTGTGCGTCCGTGGCCGTCATCGAGGGGCCCGCGCCCCGGTTCACTCCGCCCACGCCCCGGAGCACGCCCTGGATGGGGTCCCCATCCCTGCGCGCGGCCTCCAGCGGCTTGAGCAGGAACATCACCGCGCCTTCGCCCAGCGCGGTGCCATCCGCCCGAGCATCCAGCGGGAACACGCCGCGCCTCGACAGCCGGCGCAGCTTGTCGTGCAGCACGTACTCCATGGGCGACAGCGCGGGGCTGGCCGCGCCCACCAGCGCCATGTCCCACTCCCCGCTCATCAGCCCCTGCACCGCCGTCTCCAGCGCGGCGAGCCCTGACGCGGCGTGGGCATCCACACAGAAGTGCGGCCCGTGCAAGTCGAAGAGGCTGCACACGCGCCCCAGCACCGGGCTCATGAAGCCCCAGAAAGCCCAGTCATCCGAGCCGTCGATGTGCTGCCGGACGAGCTCCTCCTGGACCTGCCGTGCGACGTGCTCGGCCTGCTCCGAGGAGAGCTCCTTCCAGGCCTCCGTCTGGCTCGCTGCGCGCAGCAGCTCGGGGAGCCGCCACTTGGTGTTGAAGCCCAGGTTGCTCTTGCGCCCCATGCCGCTGGAGCCGGCAATCACCGCGACCCTGTCCCTCGCGAACTCGCGCTCCGGGGTGTAGCCCGCGCTCGTCATCGCCTGGACCGCGGCCTCCAGCACCATCATCTCGATGGTGTGCAGCAGGCGGGTCTCGATGGGCGGGACCTTGAACTTCTTCCAATCGAACTTCAGCCCCTCGACGGGCGCGCCGAGGAAGGACGTCGTGCGGTCGACCGCGCTCGGGTCGTCGCTGCCATACGCGCTCCAATCCCAGCGCGCGCCGGTGAGCGGCCGCACGGCCACGTGTCCCGCCTGGAGGTTCTTCCAGAACGTGGGCACGTCATGCGCGTCCGGGAGGACGCACCCCATGCCGATGATGGCGATGGGCTCCTGACGCTCAGCCGGCATGCGCGCGCACCTTCGGCTCGGAGGAGTGCAGCCCACCGGAGGGGTCCAGCGACGTGCGCAGGTACACCTTCTGCTCGGGGGTGTAGGCGTCCACGCTGATGGAGCAGTAGTCGTGCGCCTCCAGGCAGATGCGCCCCTGCTCGTCCCAGACAGTGAAGTCATGGAACAGCAGCTCGCCCACCTCGCGGTTCAGCCGCGCGCGGACGCCGAGCCGCTCGCCCGCCCGAGGCGTGCGCCCCAGCACCAGCCGGTGCACACCCTTGGGGACCGGAGCCCGGAGGTTGTGGAGGATGCCCAGCGTGCCCGTGAGCTGGAAGCATCCGTCCAGGACGAACGGGTCCAGCCAGAAGCGGGCCCACGGCACGGAGGCGAAGTAGCCCGTCGGCTCGGGGACCCGCAGGCTCGCCACGGCGTCGCGCGGCCCGACGTAGCGGATCCAATCCACGATGCGGAACGGCGCCCCCACGTGGAAGTAGGCGTCCTTCACGTAGGAGCGACTGAAGGGCAGCTCCCCCTGCGCGCCCCGTGCTTCCCCGAAGCCGGGAGGAATCACCCGCTGGTGGCGAGCTCCCAGTCGAACCTCGGCGCGGTAGTGCAGCACGTCCGAGCGCAGCACCGCGCCCCGGGGGTTGAGCAGGTCCGCGTACGCGGAGACCTCCCACACCTCGTCGCGACGCACGGCCCGGACACGGGCCTCGGTCGGACGCTCGGGCCGGACGCGGATGAACTTCTCCAGGGACACGTCACGCACCTCGCGCACGTCCCCCTCACCCGCGACCGAAGCGACCTCCGCGAGCCACTCGATGGCCGCGGCGCCAGGCAGCACGGGGATGCCGTTGACCCGATGCTCCTCCAGGTACACGTCCTCCTGGAGCGCGAACGTCCGAGCCCAGCAGCCCTGCTCTCGCGCCGTCCCACGCATCGGGAACGCGCCCTGCTCCGGCGTCTCGCGCGTCGCCCCCTGGAACAAGGGCCCGAGCTGCAAGCGGCGCCGCGTGGCCAGCGCTGCCGGGATGGCCCCCGCCGCGAAGTCCAGCGTCAGCGTCTCCGGCTCGTACGCCATGCTCAGCGCGTTGTCCGCCCGGCAGATGGACTTCATCGACGGGGTGGCGCCCTCGCTGTCGCGCAGGAAGTCGACGGCGGTGTCGAGCGTGAGGTCTCCCTGTCGCTCACGGACCAGGTGCTCCAGGCGCCGATAGCGATGGAGCGAGTCCTCCTGCATGTCCTGGAGCATCTCCAGCGCCACGGCCTCGTGGCCCCGGGCCGCCTTGTGCGCGACGCGCAGGTGGTTGGTGGAGACGACGAAGTCCTGCTCCGGGTGCGCCGTGTACTGGCCGGAGTGCGCACCCACCTGCTCCCAGACCATCGCTTGACCCGAGCGATGGGTGAGCATCAGGTTCCAGCTCCCGCCGCGCGGAGTCGCCTCCAGCACGGCGCGGGCCTCGTCGAGCGTGCGTGCCCGCGACAGCACCTCCCGGTTCTGGAACGTGAGCGGATAGAACACGCGCGGGTCCAGCGGCGCGACGGGGACGTTGACGCCCAGGCTCAAGCCCGCCGCGTTCATCCCCGAGCACACGCCCAGCGCCGCGGGCCAGAACGTGACGGACACATAGGGGATGCGCCCCTCCAGCCGGTACACGACACAGGTGGGGCGCAGGAACTTCGCCAGCGAGGGATACGGCACATCCAGGTTGTGACCGTGGAGGACCTTCCCGTCCGTCGTCGCGCGTCCGAAGGCCGCGAACTGCGAGCAGCCGATGGGCGCGCCCGAGAGGATGTCGAGCACGAGCGTGTGGTAGAGGATGGCCTCCTTCGGAAGGCCGCTCGCGTCCGAGACACCTCGGACCTCCTCGTGGATGTCCCCGGGCAACAGGGCCGCGAGCGCCGCCATGCGCTCCCGCATGGCCTGCTCCGTCACGCCGAGCTTCTCCAGCATGGGACGGATGGACACGTCCTCGATGGAGACCGCGTGAGCGATTTCCTCCCGCATGAGGGAGCCGTACTGCCGGCCGACCTCATAGGGCCGGCCCGACAGCACCACCAGCGGGAGGGACGCGGACGAATCAGATGGCATAGCGGGTTCCGCCAGCCTCCTTGCCGACGACGCGGAGCGCCTCCTTGTCGTGGCGAGGCAGGTTCAGCGTCTCGAAGGTGCGGTCGTCCGCGATGACGACCTCGCCCGCCGAGCCGCCGTACAAGAGCTCCCCGACGAACCAGTACGCGCCCTCGTCGACGTGGATGACGCAGATGCCCATGGCGCGCAGGCGCTCCAGGTAGTCCGCGTTGTTCTCCACGATTCCGGCGCCCACCCACACGGGCCAGTCGACCGTCACGCTCCGCACGCCGGGCCGCAGCGTGGAGTAGACGAGCCCCGCCTTGGCGACGAGGTAGTTGGCCAGCGAGTAGTCCGTCTGCCCCTTGTTGCCGTAGCGACCGCTGCCCGAGCCGAAGTTGATGAAGAACTGGAGGTCGTCGTTCCAGGTCTCCTGCGCGAGCACCTGCCACAGGTGCGCCTTCGACGCGAGCGTCCGGACGAACGCGTCCGAGGACTTCATCGGCAGGCTCTTGGACTCCTCGATGGTGGCGCCGTGGACGATGCCGTCGATGCGGCCATGCTCGCGGCGCACGTCGGCCAGCAGGGTCCGCACCGCGCCCACGTCGGTCATGTCGCAGACCTTGTACTCGAGCGAGATGCCCTGGCTCCGGCAGTCCTCGAGGTTGCGGTGCAGCTCACGCCGGTTGGCGATGTCGGAGTCGAAGACGCGCCGCGCCTGCACCGGCGTCTTCCCCGGGTGCTCCGCGAGGTAGCGCTTGATGAAGGACATCCGATAGGCGGGCAGCTGTGCCTCGGGCACCTTCAGCCACTCCTCGTTGCCGCTCGGCGGCACGGTGCGGCCCGTGATGATGACGCGCGCGCCCGTGGACTTCGCGAGCAGCTTCGCGCACGGATAGACGACGCCGCGACCTCCACCCGAGACGACCACCACGGAGCCGGGCCGGAGCGATACCGGCGTGGACTCCCGAGGGAAGGACGTCTCGACGTCACGGAAGACGTAGCGGCGGCCGCCGGTGTAGCCGACCTCGACATCGAGGTCCGCGCTGACCAGCTCGTTCCAGACCTGCCGCGCCCACTGCGACGCGTCCTGCCCGTCCAGGTCCACGACCTTGCAGCGCGAGCCGGGCAGCTCCCGTCGCAGGCACTTGACGAAGCCGCCCGCCGCGCCGGCCAGCGGGATGCGGCCCTGCGCATTGGCGTGACCGAAGAGGCCTCCGCCCGCCGTGGCCACCAGGTACCAGCCGCCTCCGGGCAGCGCGCCGATGCGGTCGTAGACGGCGAGCGCGCTCTGGTACAGCCCCAGGGAGAAGGTGTTGACGGTGGACGCCCAGGCCGAGGCCTCCTGCTCGTCCAGCTTCGCGGTGGGCGCCGTGGTGTGCAGGAGGATGAGGCCATCCAGCGGCTGCTTCTCCTGGAGCTCCTTCAGCGCGCGGCCGGCGCTCTCGGGGTGACGCCAGTCCAGGGACACGCCCTGCTCGGGCGCGGGGCCGGAGGACAGGATGACGACCCGCGCTCCCGCGGCCTCCAGCATCTGCGCCAGGGCCTTGTAGGCGCCCTGCGCGTCCATGGAGATGCCGAGCGTCTTGCCCTTCAGGTGCGCGACGCTCGGGGCATCGACTCGCGGGGCCAGCTCCACGGGGTGGACCTCGTAGCGCTTGCCCGCGAGCTGCGCTGGCGGCGACACCGACTGCGACGCGGACTTCAGGCGTCCCTCCAGGTGCTCGGCCAGTCGCCGCAGCGACGCGGTGTCCCCGCTCGCCTCGCAGCGGGCGATGAAGCGACGGACCTCATCCAGACCGGGCGCGCCCTGCTTCGCGGCGGGAGCCGCCTCCGCTAACGCGGGCGCCACCACGGCGTTGGCGACCAGGTACTCCGACATCTTGCGCACGGTGTTGTAGTTGCGGACCCGGAACTTCTCGTTGCGCGCCACGCCGAACTTCTCGCGGGCCATGGCGAACGCTTCAATCTGCGTGACGGTGTCCACGCCCAGGTCGACCTCCAGGTCGAGGTCGGGCTGGATGAGCTCGATGTTGTAGCCCGTCTTGCCCTGGAGCACGGAGACCAGGAAGGACTGCACCTCCTGCACTGTGGGGCTCGGGGTGGGAGGGGCGGTCGTCACGGGAGCCTGAGGTACGGGGGCCGTGGCGGCGGGCGCCCTGCTCGTCAGGTACGCCACCATCTTCCGCAGCGTGTTGTGGTCCCGCAGCCGGAAGTTCTCGTCCTTCTCCACGTTCAGGTACACCCTCGCCATCGCGAAGGCCTCCACCTGCTTCACCGTGTCGATGCCCAGGTCCGCTTCGAGGTCCAGCTCCGCCTCCAGCATCTCCGCCGGGTATCCCGTCCGCTCCACCAGCGCCCCCACCAGCAGCTTCATCACCGCGTCACCCTCCACGGTGCCAGCCTGCGGCGCCGGGGACGCAGGCATCACTGGCTGTGACACGGTGGAAGCGGCGGGAGCTGTCGCGGCCACCGGCGCTCGCACAGCCTCGGTCACGAAGGCGGCGGGTTTCACGTCCGCGGGCGACGCACCGGCGACGGAGGCAGCGGCCCTGCCCGCCAGGTACTCCGCCATCTTCTGCAGCGTGTTGTAGTGACGCACGCGGAACTTGTCGTCCCGCTCCACGCCGTAGGTCATGCGCGCGTGGGCGAAGACCTCGACCTGGGTGATGGTGTCGATGCCCAGGTCCACCTCCAGGTCCAGCTGCGGCTGCAGGATGTCCAGGCTGTAGCCGGTCTTCGCGGCCATCGCGTCGCGCAGCAACTGCAGGATGGCGTCGGTGCTCGGCGCACTCGAAGCCGGCGCCACGGTCTCAACGGGAGGCTGAGGCGAGGGGGCCGCCGCACCAGGGGCCCTGCTCGTCAGGTACGCCACCATCTTCCGCAGCGTGTTGTGGTCCCGCAGCCGGAAGTTCTCGTCCTTCTCCACGTTCAGGTACACCCTCGCCATCGCGAAGGCCTCCACCTGTTTCACCGTGTCGATGCCCAGGTCTGCTTCGAGGTCCAGCTCCGCCTCCAGCATCTCCGCCGGGTATCCCGTCCGCTCCACCAACGCCCCCACCAGCAGCTTCATCACCGCGTCACCCTCCACGGCGCTCGTCTGCTTCACGGGCTCGGCGGCGATGGCGAGCGCGGGGCGCGCGGACGCGGCATCGAGCCGGGCGAGCGCCCCTCGCGTCTCCACGAGGACCGTCTCCAGGGCGGGCCGGTCGCTCCGAGCCGCGCAGTCATCGACGAAGGCCAGCACCTGCTCCAACGAGACTTCCACGTCCCTCTCCACGGTCGTTCCTTTGTCCAGGTGCTTCGAGAGTCCCTTGGCGAGCAGCGCCACCGTCGTGCCGTCCACGCGCGCGCCGACCGGGACCTGCAGCTTGCGCTCGACGGAGGAGACCGCGTCCTGGACCTCCGAGGCCGTCAGCCCGAGGTCCTCCACGAGGCCGACATGAGGCGCGAAGAGCTCGGGCACATACCCGGTCCTCTCCACCAACGCGGCCACGAGCTGCTGTTGAACTGCTTCCTGATGGGAGACGTTCATCTCGGGAGACCTATTCGCGGAGAAGATGGTGGGCGTAGCTGAACGCGAGGAGGCGGTGGAACTGCTCGACCTCGCCCAGCTTGGGGTGATTGCTGGCCTGAGCCAGGTACGGCAGACCCTTCAACGTGGACTGGATGAACGCCGTCAGCGACCACTTGGGTCCGGCTTCGATGAACAGCCGCGTGCCCTCGTCGTGCAGCTGCCGCACGTGCTGACCGAAGTGGACCGGCAGCACGTATTGCAGCGCGAGGTGCCGGGCCATGAAGCGCGCGTCCAGCTCAGGCGCGTAGTAGCGCCCGTGGACACTGGAGAGGACCGGGAGTTCGGGAGCCTTCCAGGTGAGCTGCTCCAGCTCCGCGCGCAGGAGCGGCACCGCGCCGGCGATGATGCGTGAGTGGTACGCGTGCGACACGGGGAGCACGCGGACCTCGAACCCGTTCGCGCGGCACCAGCGCGCGATGAACTCGACGGCCTCGACCTCGCCCGCGACGATTCCCTGCCCCGGAGCATTCTCCGCGGCCACCGTCACGTAGCCGCCCGCCTCGGGCAACACCCGGCGCAGCCGGTCGAAGTCGCCGCTGACGCTGAGCATCCTCCCGGGCGACTCCACGCGCAGCCCGGTCACCGCGCGGGTGCGCCGGTACACCGCGCGCAGCGCCTCCTCGAAGGAGAGCACCCCGCTCGCGACCAGCGCCGCGTACTCCCCGGCGCTCTGCCCCAACAGCACATCCACCCGGATGCCCTGCGCGCGGATGAGCCGGTAGAGCGCCACGTTCGCCACGAAGACGGCGGCGTGCACGGTGTCGTCGTCCTGGCGGTAGTGCTCCTCCGTGCCGGGAGGCACCCAGAAGGTGCTCGAGAGCGGCTGCCCCGTCATCGCCGAGAAGGCGGCATCCGCCTCCGCGAGCGTACGGGCGACCAACGGATACTCCACCGCGAGCTCGCACAGCATGTTCGCGTACTGCGGCCCCTGCCCCGGGAACACCGCCGCCACCTTCCCCGAGTGGAGCTGACGCGCGTCGCGCACGTCGTAGAAGAAGAGGCCCTGCTCCGGCAGGCTCGGCGAGCCCGTTCCCGCCAGCAACGTCCGGGCGCGCTCCAGCGCCTTGCGAGCCCCCTGCCCCCGAGGCAGCGTCATCGCCAGCCGGCACGGCAAGGCCGCATCCGCCCTGGGCCCGCCCCGCGGGTCCATCCCCGGCTCGCGCTCCAGCGCCTGGAGCAGACGCTCCACCTGCTGACACAAATGCTCGCGGCTCGTCCCGGAGAGCGCGAGGAAGGGAGGGCGTGTCGGCTCCGCGCTCGTCACCGTCACCGCGTCCTTCGCGGGCTTGCGCGGGTACTCCTCCAGCACGGCGTGGAAGCTCGTCCCGCCCAGGCCGAAGGACGTCACGCCCGCGCGGCGGAGCCCCGGCCCGTCCATCACCCAGGGCTGGACCTCCGTGGGCACCTCGAAGGACACCTGCGACCAGGGGATGCGCGGGTTGGGCGTCTCGAAGCCGATGTTCGGCGGCACCTGCTGGTGGTGCAGCGCCAGGGCGACCTTCGTCAGCGCCACGGCGCCAGCGCCCGAGTTCAGGTGGCCGACGTTCGACTTCACCGAGCCCAGCAACAGCTTCCCCTCGGAGGGGGCCCGGCCGTAGACGGCCTGATACGTCTGGACCTCGATGGGGTCACCGACGGGCGTCCCCGTGCCATGGCCCTCCACGTACTGGACGTCGGTGGCGCGGATGCCCGCCTTCTCCACCGCCCTGCGGACCGCCTGGACCTGCCCTTCCGAGGAAGGCGCCCAGATGGAGGCGTTCTTCGGGTCCGTGGCTCCGGCCACCGAGCGCACCACGGCGTAGATGCGGTCCCCCGCCACCTCCGCGTCCGACAGGCGCTTCACGGCGATGAGCGCCGCACCCTCGCTGGTGATGTAGCCGTCCGCCCTGGCGTCGAACGGGAACGAGCCCTTCTGCGACAGCCCCCCGAAGGAGCAGCACTGGCTCAGCGCATCCACGCCGAGCGACGCGTACATCCCACCCACCAGCACCAGGTCGCACTGCCGGGTGCGCAGCTGGTTCATCGCGATGTCGAGCGCCGCGAGGCTGGAGGCACACGCGGACTCCACCATGAGCATCGGGCCCTGGAAGTCCAGGTGGTGCGCGACACGCCCCACGGCCAGGCTGCCCAGGTACCCGAGCAGCGTGTCCTCGGTGATGGGCGGCAGCTCGCTCTTGTAGAGCGCCTCGGCGGACGCGCGGAGCTTCGACGCAGTGGCCGCGTCGACGCCGTGGCGCTCCAGCTGCTCGGCGAGGCGCGCGTCGAACTCCGCGTAGTACACGCGGGCCTGCGTCTGGAACTCCCGCTCGAGCGGCGGCAGGTAGCCCATCACCACGCCCACGCGCGACGGGTCGACCTTCTCCCGCGTCGCCCCGGCATCCTCTAGCGCCTGGAGCGCGGCCTTCATCGTCCAGCTGTGTCCCCGGTCGATCTGCGAGGACATCTTGGGCGGCACGCGGATGCGCGCCTGGGGCCAGGCGCCGTCGACGATGTAGCCCGCGAGGTTGGTGTAGGGCCGGACCTTGCTCTGCCGCGTGGGGTCCAGGTAGCGGTCGATGGGCGCGCGCTCGTTCGGAATCTCACCGATGGAGCAGCGCTTCTGGAGCAGGTTCTCCCAGAACGCGGCGGTGTTCTCCGCCTGCGGGAAGACGCCGCCCAGGCCGACGATGGCGATGGGCTCGGCCACCTGGGGTGCCCGGAGCGTGCGCGCCAGCGCCTGGTGGTACGCGGGCGAGAACTCCTCCAGGGTCAGGTGGTAGTTGATGCCGCCGAAGCTGAACGCGCTGACCGAGGCCCGACGCGGCCCGTCCTGGACCTCCGGCCACGGCCTGCCCTGGTTGGAGATGTGGAAGGCGGAGCGCGCCAGGTCGATGCCCTCCGCTGCCTCCCGGAACGAGTGCTGCGGCGGCAGGACCTTGTGATGCAGCGCCAGCGCCGTCTTCATGAGCCCCGCCGCGCCCGAGGCCGCCTGCAGGTGGCCCGTCAGCTCCTTCACGCCGCCCAGTCGGATGGCGCCGCGCGGGGCCTTTGCGTCGAACACCTCCTGGAGGCTCTGGAACTCCGTGAGGTCGCCCAGGTTGGTGCCCGTGGCGTGGCACTCCACGTATTGGACGTCCTGGGGCGCATAGCCGGCCTGCGCGTAGGCCCGGCGCATCGCGAGGACCTGCCCCCGTGAGTTGGGCGCCATCAGCGACTTGCCCTTGCCATCCGAGGCCGCGCCGAGGCCACGCAGCACCGCGTAGACCTTCTCGCCGCGCGCGAGCGCGTCATCCAGG
Source organism: Myxococcus fulvus (assembly GCF_900111765.1). The sequence continues at coordinate 319,601 of NZ_FOIB01000011.1, read as the reverse complement.
CGCCGGAGCGCGAAGACGCCCACGCCCTCGCCCAGGAGCGTCCCGTTGGCGCGGCGGTCGAACGGCGCCAGCGTGGAGTCGGACAGTCCTCCGAGCTTGCTGAACGCGATGAGGTCATGCGGCGTGAGCAGCTGGCTGCACCCCGCCGCGAGCGCGACGTCGCAGTCGCCCGCGTTGAGCTGGTCGCACGCCGTCTGGATGGCGGCCAGGGCGGAGGCGTAGCCCGCGTCGACCGTCGCGTGAGGCCCCCGGAGGTTGAAGAGCTTGGCGGCCCGCCCCACCCAGACGCTGCTGAAGGAGGCGATGGCCTCGTCCTCGGTGATGCCCGCCAGCTCGCGCTCGACCTGCTGGGACGTGGCCTCCAGCAGACCGGAGACCAGGGACGCGGGAAGCGCCGCCTCGGCGAGGGCTCGGGAGAGACACTCCCGCATGTCCAGCAAGCGGGTGCGCACGCGCGTGTCCGGACGAAGCCCTCCGCCCAGCGAGCCCAGGGTGAAGCCGACGCGCTCGGGCGCCACCGTGTCCAACACGCCCCGCGCATCCTCGAGCGCCTGCGCCGTCGCCTCCAGGAACGCGAGCTGCGTGCGGTGCATGTCCTGCGCGACCTTCGGAGGGATGCGGTACTTCCGATAGTCGAGCGTCAGCTCGTCCAACGGCGCGGCGTGCCTGCAGTAGGTGCGGTCCGCGGCCGTGCGGTCCGCGGCGTAGTACCCGTCCAACCGCAGCTCACGCCCGGTCAGCTCCCGAATGGCCGTGGGCCCCGTCAGCACCCGCTCCCAGAACGCCTGGGGATTGGATGCCTTTGGGAATACGGCACCGATGCCGACAATGGCAATCGGCCGAAAAAGGCGCTCCTCCATGAATACCCTCTGACGTCCCCAATGGATGCGCTCGGCGAGCGCCGGGCCAATGCCTTGTCGCAAGCGCACGGGCCCTCCCCTCGATTACAAGGTAGACGAGATTGTTCAAGCAGATCAATCCCTCCTTTCATTTCCTCCCCTCGGACAAATGGCCTTTCACGAGGGCGGAATTTGTAGCGCGGAGAGACACACGCGTTTCAACTTCCCTGAGAATGTCACTGCTCCGCGGCGAGCACACGCGGTGACATCAATGACACATCAGACACCACCCGGGTCGGCCAATCCCGCGCATGCGGCCCCACCCCTGACATCCGTCTCCCCTCGGAGAATCCAGACATCGACCGGTCACCGCGTGGGGACGTCATGGATTGTGTTCGCCCCCTTGGAGCCCCACGCGGCTCAGGGCTGGGTTTCGGCGGAGCCCGGCGCGGCGGCGGCAGGTGTCTGGGGCAGCTTCTTGAGCAGGTCGATGTTCGGCCCGCCGATGGCCAGCAGGGTTCCGGCGATGTACTTGCTGGCATGGCGCCGGGGCAGGCCGCGCATCCACGTCGGCTCCTCGGGGATGGCGCCGCCGGTGGGCTGGCGGTCATCGATGGTGACGCCGCGCTCCCAGAGCATCGTCAGCATGGAGGTGGGACAAGGCGTGGCCAGCTCCTTCTGGAGCTCCGCGTAGGCCGCGCGGTACGACGGCTCGGCGACGGGTTGCAGGTATCTCGCCGAGTTGCTGGCCTCGACCAGCCCGGTGCAACGGGTGATGGCCGAGCCGCAGCTGCGCGCCTTCCGGGCCACATCCACGGGCGCGACGATGCTGGAGAACGACGTGCTCGCCCAGAACACGGCGCGCATGCGGTCGCCCTGCTCCTGGCTCATCGGGGTCCACCCGGCGGGAGGCTGCTTCATCAGCGCGTGCACCTTGCGCTCCTGCGCCAGCAGGGCGTTGGCAATCATCGCGCCGAGGATGGTGTCCGTCCGATACGACAGCCACGCCAGGTGGCGCACGTCCCGGGCCGCCTCCAGGGGCTGCCCTGTCTTCGCGCCGTGGAGGAGCCGGAACTTGGACCACTCCAGCAAGGCGATGAAGTTGGGCACCGGCGCCGTCATCATGTTGTACGGCTCCGCGTGCCGGAACGGGAGGTTGCGCGCGATGTCCCACCGGTCGAAGCGCTGAAGCTCACGCATCCACTCGAAGCGCAGCGAGGACAGGTCCGGGTCCGCGGCGAACCACTCCTCCAACGTCTTCTTCTCCTTCAGGTGCGCGGGGAGTTGGAGCGGTGAGTCCGCGGGCATCTGGGGGCCCGGGTTCTCCCAGTGCACCCAGGCGTTGAGCACGGGGCCCGCGTCGCCCTCAGGGCGTGGCTCATGGAACCACGGGTCGGCGGCGAGCTTCTCCTGCTCCCGGCAGAACAGGTCCAGGTGCGCGACGACGTCCTGTCGCTGCGCGTCCAGCGTGGGCTCGTATTGCGAGCGCATGAACAGGTCGAACGCGACCAGGGCGACGACGATGAGCACGACGATGACGCTGACGAACCAGACCAGCACTCGCGACACGCTTCCTCGGGACCGCCGCACGCTCGGACGCATGTCTCGACTCTAGCAATCCCTCGCGCCTCCTCGACAATCAAGTATTCAACTTAATCTATATTTACAGCTATTTACCGTTTCAACTGGGGAGATGCTCCCGGTGCGTCGCGCGGTGGCGTGGGAGTCCAGGCCGGCGGCGCGCTCCCCGCGGTCAGAGACGAGAGTGCCCCATGTTCAAGAAGGCAGCAGTCCTCGCTGTCAGCTGTGGTGCGTTGTTGGTCGGCTGCGGTGTCGACCCGGAGATGGAGAACGAGGAGATCGTCTCCAACCTGGTGGAGGCTGGCTTCCGCGTCGACGACATCCTGGTCGCCGACGGCAAGGTGTACGTCGGCCGTGACGCGCACGTCACGCTGGAGGCCTCCCGGGAGATGCTCCAGTCGCTGGACGAGAGCTCGGAGCAGTACCGCACGACGAACCAGGTGGGCACGGGGGTGACGAAGATCTGCGTCAACTCCACCGCCACGTTCGACACCTACAGCATGCTGAGCCAGGGCCTGGACCTGGCCATCGCCAACTACAACGAGCGGGGCCTGCGCATCACCTTCGCGCGTGGACCGAGCACCGGCTGTACCGCGAACATCATCGCGCAGACGACGACGGGCACGGGCGGCTCGGCGGGCTTCCCCTCGGGGGGCCTGCCCTACGGAATCATCAACATCGGCACGGGCCTGCAGGCCTACAGCGCGGACGTCAACGAGCACGTCATCACGCACGAGCTGGGGCATGCCATCGGCTTCCGTCACTCGGACTACTACAACCGCAGCATCAGCTGCGGCGCCGGCGGTGACGAGGGCGACGCGGGCGTGGGCGCCATCCACATCCCGGGCACGCCGACCACGGCCACCGTGGGCGGCTCCGTCATGAACTCCTGTTTCCGCTCGACGGAGACGGGCGAGTGGACCAGCTCCGACATCACCGCGCTGGACGTCCTCTACGGCACCGGCGGCGTCGCGGCCTGCTCCAGCTACGACTTCACGTCCTACCGCGGGCAGAACGGGACGCAGATCCGCTGCAGCTGCCCCGCCACCACCAGCGGCACCGTGTGGGGCACGGACATCTACACGGACGACTCGAATGCCTGCGCGGCCGCGGTGCACGCCGGGGCGATTCCCTCCAGCGGCGGCACGGTGACGGTCGTCATCCAGCCGGGCCAGGGCAGCTACACGGCCAGCACCCGCAACGGCATCACCACGCTGGCCTACGGCGCCTGGTCGGGGAGCTTCACGTTCACGAACACGACGCCCGTGCAGGCCTGCTCCAGCTACGACTTCACGTCCTACCGTGGGCAGAACGGGACGCAGATCCGCTGCAGCTGCCCCGCGACCACCAGCGGGACGGTGTGGGGCACGGACATCTACACGGATGACTCGAACGCCTGCGCGGCCGCGGTGCACGCGGGGGCGATTGCCTCCAGCGGCGGCACGATGACGGTCACCATCCGTCCCGGGCAGGGCAGCTACACGGCCAGCACCCGCAACGGCATCACCACGTTGTCCTACGGCGCCTGGTCGGGGAGCTTCTCCACCAGTCCGTAGTCGTCGCGTCGGAGGACAAGCCCTGGGCCGGAGGTGACTCGCGGAAGAGCGCCCCCGGCCCGGGGGCTCATGGAGCGACGAGCTTCGAGAAGACGGAACCCGCGGCGCGCGGAGAGATGCGCTGATATCGCGCATAGGCCTCCACGAGCGCCGTGCGCAGGGCCTTCGGCTCCGTGGGGCCATGTCGCGCCACGGTGCTGGCCAGCGCCTCCAGGAGATACGCCTCGGGCGCCATCAACGTCCGCGTGAGCGCGATGGGAGTCGAGCCCAGCGCCTTCAACACCGGGCCGAAGTACTGCTCGCTCATGCAGGCCAGGACGACCACGGGCCGGGGTGTGGCGCCCGGCGGCATCTTCACCTGGGGAGGCTCGCGGTCCATCAGCCGGTCATGCCCGGCCCACACCAGCAGGTCGGCGCGACTGGCGCCCGCCGCCGCACGCAGGAAGTCCTCCAGCGCCGTGTCGATGGCGTCGCCCGCATACGCATGGAGCCGAAGTCGCACGGGCCGCTCCCCCCTCGCGGGGGTCCGCTCCAGGACGAGCTCGCGCAACACCACGCTCCCCTCGGGCCCCGGCTCGCGGCTCACCACCTTGAAGCCAGGCGCGCGCGAGAGGAACCGCTCCGCGCCATACATCGCGCCCCAGTAGAGGTTCGTCTCCAGCGCGCGCGGGGCTCCGGCGGCAGCCCGGCCACATTCGATCAACGCGTTGTCACACAGCGGGACGAAGACCTCGACCTCCACGGGAGGCGCGGCCAGCAGCGTCAGCATCACGAGGGTCAGCACACGAGGCCTCCAGGGCGTCGCCCTCAGACACCCCTGGCCCTGCCTTGCGTTCCGCCGTGCGCGCGATTCACGCCCGTCGTCCTGTCGGGTGGTTCAGCCGCCCCGCGGCGCTGTCACGCGCTTCGCCGAGAGCACACCGGCCAGCGCCATCACGAGCCCGCCGGCGAGCGGCACCACGAGCAACCCCAGGCGCAGTCCCGCCGCGTCGGCGATGAGACCCACGACGGGAGGCGACAGCAGGAACCCCATTCGCATCAACCAGCTCACCACCGTCAGGCCCGTGCCCGGCCGCAGCCCGGGCAACTCGTCCGCGCCGTGCATCGCGGCCGGCACCAGCGTGGCGACACCAAAGCCCGCGAACGCGAAGCCCACGATGGTGGCGGGCACCGAGGGGAACAACAGCGCGCCCCCCATCCCCAGCGCCGCGAGCAGGCCCCCCGTCCGCGCCACGGCCCGCTGTCCGAACCAGTCGACGAGCCGGTCCCCGAACAGCCGCCCGACGAACTGCGCGCCCACGAGCGCCACGTAACCGAACGAGGCCACCGCGACGCTCGCGCCCAGCGTGCCCGACAGGTAGACCGCCGCCCACGTCATCCCCGCGTCCTCGACGAGCACGCCGCTGCTGGCAATCAAGACCAGCGCCGCCATCGAGAGCACGAGCCGGAGTCGTCCCGCTCCCCGCTTCGCCGAAGCGCCCTCCGCGTGCACGTGGGGCCCGGAGGCGTCGGTGGGCTCGGGCCCGGGCAAGAGGAAGCGCAGGGCCGTCAGCGAGACACCGGAGAAGAGCAGCGCGGACAGCCCCAGGTGGAGGCCCCGTGGCACGTCGAGTCCCGCCGCGAGCCCGCCCATGAGCCCGCCCACCACCGCGCCCACACTCCACAGCGCGTGGAACGAATTGAGGATGGAGCGGCCATAGAGGCGCTGCACCCGGAGGCCGTGCGCGTTCTGCGCCACGTCGGTGATGGCGTCCATGCTCCCGGCCAGGAACAACGTCACGGCGAGCGCGGCCCACGAGGGCGCGAGGCCCGCGAGCAGCAGGCCCAGCCCCGTGAGCACCGTGCCGGCGACGGCGACCCGGGACGAGCGGAAGCGGCGGATGATGGCTCCGGCGGCGAGCCCCGCCATCAACGCCCCGAAGGGGAAGGACGCGACGGCGAGCCCGTACTGCGCATTGGTGAGCCCCAGGTCCGCCTTGATTTGCGGATAGCGCGGCAGCAGGTTGGCCAGGATGGCGCCGTTGGTGAGGAACAGCATCGCCACGGCGACGCGGGCCGCGCGGTGCGCTCGGGGCACCGACGGAGGAGAAGCGGGAGTCATGAGGTGCGGGCTCTAGGCTGAGAGGAATCGGAGCACGGCGTCGCGAGTGACATCGCGGCCATGCGGTGTGGCGTCGAGGCTGACGTGGATGAACAACCCTTCAATCAGCGCATCCAGCTTGTGGGCCGTCCGCGAGTCGACGTGTCGTTCGAGCACCGCGCGGCTGCGGCGCATCCAGTCGTGGGTGATCTGCCGGAAGGCGGGCTTGCGGGCCGCGAGGGTGTAGAGCTCGAGCGTGAGCACCAGGTCATCCGGCCCCGCCACCAGGTCCTCGTGCACCAGCTCGACGATGGCGGAGGCCAGCTGCTCGCGCTGCTCCACCGCGGAGAGCCGCGCCGTGAAGCGCTCGCTGACCCGCTCGGCGAACCGGGTGAAGGCCTCGCGCAGGAGCTCATCCATGCCGGTGAAGTGGTAGGTCATCGACCCCAAGGGCACGTCCGCCCGCTCGGCGACACGCCGATGCGACGTCCCCGCCACGCCCCCCTCGGCGATGACACTGAGCGCCGCATCGATGATGCGGTCGCGTCGGTCCGGGTCATTGCGGCGCTTCACCACGGAGACTCCTGACGCGGCAGGGCCTCGACGTGGGCGCCCCGGAGCGTGAATCGAAGGTTCGAACGAGCACCCCACGCGGGACGACTCCCGCATGTGTACGTTCGTACATATCGACACGGACCGGAACGACTTTGTTCCCGAGAACGGCCAGGACGGGGGGACGGGTCATGCGCCCCCGTCCCGGCCGCGCCCCCTCGGTTACCTCCGGATGCTCACCGTCACCGACGAGTACACATAGACCGTCTTCCCATCCACCTGGACGGGGGTGCGCTCGTAGGCCACCGGCTTGACGTAGAGCCCGTGCGCCTCGTGCTCGTTGACGGTGGTGGCGGCGAACCGCGCCATCACCATCGTCCCCATGGACATGCCCATGCAGCCCACGCACCGGGGCGCGCGGTACACCATCACCGTGCCGCCCTCGATTTGGTTCGTGTTGTTCAGGCGCGGCTTCGGCACGGCGATGAACAGCCGCTGGTCGGTCCCCGGGATGTCCCAGACCGCGCCCAGGCGGTGGTCGGACTGCTCGCTGGTGAGCTCGGTGTTGCCGCCCACCGGCCGGAGCTTGACCAGGGCGGTGCCACCGGTGTCGACGACGGAGTTCACCTTCTGGAGCTCCTCCTTCTTCGTCCAGCCCAGCCAGTGCAGCTGCGGGAGGTTGTAGTTGTCCGACGCGTTGCTGCCCATGAACGTGCTCGAGTCGCCGTAGTGGTTGATCTCCCCCGTCGTCGGGTTGCGCGTGTTGCCGTGCGCGAGCCCCAGGACGTGGCCGACCTCGTGCGCGTAGTCACGGAACAGGCCGCCCTTGAGGTAGACGGAGCGCGAGCCCGCGTTGGAGGTGGAGCACATCCCGCTGGGCATCGAGTACACCGTCAGGAACGCGCTCGACTTGGCCTTCTTGACGGCCTGGCTCTTCGCCGTCGCGCAGTTCGCGCTCGTCACGTCCACGGTCTGCGACGCGACGATCTCCAGGCTCACCTGGCCCCGCGACGCGACGTCGAAGAAGTCGTACAGGCCGCGGACGTTGTTGCGGATGGTGGCCAACGAGGGGGTCGTCCTCCCCGCGTAGGTGACCCGGACCACCTTGACGGTGTGCTTCTTGTTGATGCTGCCCAGCCGGGAGTTGTCGTTCTCGACGCACGCAGGCTCCGACGCGGAGCAGGTGTACCGGTAGGGCGAGGCGGGCGCCCCGACGTCCTGGATTCGGTACGAGCGCACCGCGTCGTTCGCGCTCGCGCCGCTCGCGAACGTCGTCTCACACAGGTTCGCGTCCGTCTCGACCGTCACCGAGTCCCCGGCACAGCCCGCGCCGGCGTAGAGCGTCACGGACTTGCCGATGGCCACCTCGAAGAACGAGGCCCCCACGCCCTGCGCCAGCGGATAGCAGCCGTTGGCCGAGGCCGAGTGGAGCACCTCCGAGTCACCGTCGCAGCTGTCGTACACGCGGACGAGCGGCGTGGTGGAGAGCAGCTGCGCCCTCAGCGCGGGCCAGCTGACCACGGTGCAGTTGTCCGACTGGACCTCCTCCAGGAAGTGGCCATCGTCGAGCTCCGGGTGCGCGCTCACGTCACACGCGTCGTACAGCTCGCTCCAGTGCTCCCAGTCACACGTCCCCGCGACGACGTACGTCTCGATACAGGTGAGCGCCGCCTCCAGCTCCGGGGAGACCACCGCCTGGCGGGTGGACGCCACGGCGGCCTCCGCGCCCGCCGAAGGCTCCTGGACGGAGGGCTCCTGCTCCGCGCCGTTGCAACCCGCGACCCATGCTCCGCACAGCAGGACGCCCGTCATGGACAGCTTGCGCATACCGCTCCCTTCCGCGGCCCGGGCCGGGGGGCGCCAGGACACGTGTTCGATGGGGGTGATTGTGGAGTTCCGGCTTTTACACGGAGTGGAAATAAAAAACCATATGTTCAATATGGTTTCCGACGCAAAGCCGACGCAACTCCCGCGGGCTGATCGCGATAATCCCCGCAAGTTCCTCTTTTTTTGAATTCGTGAGGCCCCACCATGGGTTTCGACATCCGGAAGACCTTCAACAACGTCCGTACGAACGTCCAGAAGACGGTGCAGGACGTCAAGAAGACCGTTGAGGACAACAAGGAGCTCATCAAGGGCACCACGACGGCCGCCACCCAGAGCATCCGGGCGTTCGGGTTCGGCAAGGACGCCTTCCAGCAGATCAAGAACGTCAAGAACGGCGCCGAGGGCCTGCTGACGGGCAAGAACCTCGACTTCATCAGCAACCCCACCTTCAAGCCGGGCGAGTTCAAGGGCCTGACGAAGCTGGGCGCCAACATGAAGTCCTTCGCGCGCCACATGGGCATCCCCGGGGCGCTGGCGGCGGGTGGCACGGCCATCAAGGACATCCGCCAGGCCATCCGCACGGGCAGCAAGGACGACATCCTCGCCGCCACGCGCTCCTCGCTGGACGCCACCAAGGCGGGCCTGACGGCCGCGACGGGCGGCATCGTCGGCGGCAAGGTGACGGGCGGCCTGCTCGGCGGCACCGTCTTCAAGGAGAAGCTGGACGCGGGCAAGAAGGCCGTCGACGCGTTCAAGAAGACGCTCCCCAACGCCAGCGACGACGTGCTCAAGGCCGTCAAGAACGCGGCCACCACCAGCCTGTTCGAGGGTGGCACGACCAAGGGCGTGAGCCGGGCCGTCAAGGCCGCCGCCTCCGAGACGGCGAAGGCGACCAGCACCCTGGCGCAGGGCCTGGGCACCGGGCCGCGCACGGCCGCCAAGGCGCTGCTGAAGACGGCGGGCTCCGAGGCCGGTGAGGCCGCGCTGAAGCAGGGCGCGAAGGCCGCCGCCGGCACCGCCGCCAAGACGCTGGGCCGCTTCGCCCCGGGCGTCAACGTGGCCATCGCCGCGGTCGACGTGGCCAACGCGGGCGCGACGCTGATGGACAAGAACGCGAGCACCGGCAAGAAGGTGACGTCGGTCATCACCGCGGTGGGCTCCATCGCCGCCGCCACCAACATCCCCATCGTCAGCCAGGTGGGCGCCGCGGTCTCCACGGTGTCCAGCATCGTGGGCGCCTTCTTCTAAAGCAGCGACCCCATCGCGGGGTTTGTCAGAGCGGCTCGGCTGGACTATGCCCTGGTCCATGCCGAGCCGTCGCTTTTCCCCCCATTGGCGCGGACGCTGGCAGGCCTATCTCCCGGGAGCATTCGTGAGCAGCAAGCAAGGGTCTCAAGGAGCAGGTCAGGGCGTCGAGCGGCTCCTCAAGATGAGCCCGGTGGTCAGCCTCGTGTCCGCCAAGGCGCTGGAGCTTCCCACCGTGAGCGCGCCCTCCCTGGAGGGAATCTCCGTGGTGGTCCCGACCCCGCCGGACCTGACGGAGGAGGACCTGCTGCGCGCCTTCCACGAGAAGCACCGCGCCATCTCCCCCTCGCGCGAGCGGCAGGCCGGTGAGTCGCTGGCCCTGGGCGACGAGGTGAAGCTCAACATCGTGGGCTACTGCGATGGACGGCTCATCCCCTTCTCCTCGCGCTTCGGCCTGACGACGGAGCTGGCGCCCATCGAGATGCTGCCCGGGCTCAGCGAGTCGCTGGCGGAGGGCGGCATCGTGGGCGAAACCCTGCAGATCGCCCTGGAGCTGCCGGACACCTACCCGGTGGAGTCGCTGCGGGGCAAGCCCGCGCGCTTCCTGGTGGACGTCCTGGGAGCGCACGAGGTGACGCCGCTGCCGGACAGCGACCCGGAGTTCCTCGCGAAGCTGGGCATGGGCGCCACGCTGAACGAGGTGATGAACACCCTGCGCGAGGAGCTGGAGGACCAGGGAGCCGCCGAGCTCTGGGTGCAGGCGCGGGACATGGTGCTGGACGAGCTCATCCAGCGCGCCCCGGTGGAGCTGCCGCGCGCGCTGGTGGACGAGGAGCTGCGCCGCCGCTGGGTCCAGGCGGAGGGCCAGGGCCTGGTCGACCACCAGTTCGACGTGGACGAGCAGCGTGAGGCGCTCGACGGCTGGCTCACGGACGACACCACGCGCGCGGACGTCGAGCGGCGACTGCACATCGGCGTCGTGCTGAAGGCCATCACCGAGGAGCACAAGCTCCAGCTCACGCCGGAGAAGCTTGAGCAGCTGGTGGCCCTCCAGATGGAGCCCTTCGGGCTCACCGCCGCGGATGCCCACGCCGCCCTGCGCGAGTCCCCGGAGACGACGAAGCGGCTGGCGGAGATGGGCTGGTACCTGCTCGCGGTGGAGTACGTGATGAACCGCGCGAAGGTCACCTTCGAGGGCGCGGACCAGGCGGGCTGAGCGCCCCCACGGGGCTCAGCTCTCGCTGAACCACAGGCCCGCGGCTCCCGCGAGGCCCATGCCCACGAACAGCGCGGCCAGGCCCCAGGTCTTGCCGCGCGACATGCGCAGCGACTCGCCATAGCGGTAGCCACACACCAGGACGAGCAGCGCCAATCCCAGACAGATGGACGCGGGCCCCAGCGCTACGAGCACCTTGCGCGACGTCCCGCTCACGTCCAGGACGCCCAGCAGCGCCAGCGGCCAGAAGCCGATGACGAGCAGTCCGAGCACCAGGCCCCACCCCCACTTCCCCTCGGGCGAGGTCAGCTCCATGAAGTCCAGGAAGCGCGCCCACGGGCCCTGGGGTGGCTCTCGACGACGATGCGGGGTGGACGTCGGCACGGGTGAGGCTCCGGGGACAGGGGTGCGGTGCACCGGGGACGACTTCTAATGCGGGCCGGCGCCTGTTTGAAGCGGGTGCCCGCGCTACCAGGAGCTGCTGGCCCCGCCACCACCCGACGAGCCCCCGCCCCCCTTCCACGAGCTGGAGGAGGATGACGAGGAGGACGATGACGAGGAGCTCCGGCTGGACGAGGACGACCACGTCGAGGATGAGGACGACGAGGCCCCGGATCCCGGCGGCGGTCGATACGCGAAGAAGGCCTTGAGGAACGAGGGGCGCTGGGGTTTGGCGGCCTCGAGGGCCTGCTGCCCGGGCTGAGCCTCTCGCGGCGCGTCGGCCTGGGCACGCCGCCGGTCCCTCCTCGTGGAGCGCTTCTTGTTCTTGGAGGGGCGGCTGTTCAGGGAGCGCTCGCCCGAGGCGACCTCGCTCGCCCAGCGGACGCGGGGCGCCAGCATCTCGACGAGGCCATAGAGGAAGAACATGCCGCCGAGCACGGGGACACCGGCGAAGAGGAGGCCGAGGAACCCTTCCCCCAGCAGCACCATCAGCTCCGTCTCGGGCATGAGCTGGGACTGATTGGAGAAGACGAGCATCACCGGCGTCACCATCAACGTGGCGCCCAGGGGCCAGCGCTTCGAGCGAACCCAGTGCCATGCGGTCGACATCAGCGCCAGCATCACCGCGCCGCCGAGCATGGCGACGGGAGCGACGTGTCCGTCGGCTCCGGCGAGAGAGCCACAGAGTGCCACCGCGCCGACCACCAGTATCGCGCCCTTGGCGATGCCGCGCGGGTCCTCCGGATTCAACGCCTTGCGCCTTGTCCCCTCGCCTCCCTTCGTCCGCTGGACCAGAACGGCGGGGAACCTCCACCAGGCGAGGACACCGCCCAGCACGAAGCTCACGGCGAGCATGGAGTAGACGAGCCAGCGCGCGTCAGGGGCCGGAGGGGCCTCGTATCGGGATGACTCGAAGTCCGGCACCGTGAAGGGCGCTGCCTCGCTCGTCGGCGCCAGGGGCTCGGCCCGCGAGACCTGCTCGCCCACGCCCGCGACGATGGCCAGCAGCGCGTCCTCGAGCCAGCCCTCGCGCATCTTCGGCCCCTGCGCGTCCAGCAGGGTCCGCGCCTCGCCATCCGTCAGCAGTGACTCCAGGCCGTAGCCCACCTCCAGGCGCATGCGTCGGTCATCGCGAGCCACGACGAGCAGGACGCCGTTGTCCCTGCCCGCCTCTCCTCCCTTCCACGCCTGGAAGACCTGCTCGGCGTAGTCCTCGATGGGCTGGCCCTCCGTGGAGCGCACCAGCAGCACGGCCATCTGCACCTGTCGCTGGGCGCGCAGGTCCACCAGTGCCTGGGCGACGGCCTCCTGCTGCTGAGCATTCAGCATCCCGTGCACGTCCGTCACCGGCCGCTCGATGGAAGGCACGGCGCCCAGCAGCATCGCGGGCAGGAGCAACGCCAACAGGGCGGCCTTCACCATGTGGAGACCTCCGACGACAACGGGAGCGAGGCAGGCAGGCCGCTCAGGTGGCCTATCCAGCCGGAGGGGAAGGACGTCATGGCCGCGTTGAAACTCGCGGCGCGCTCGTCGTAGCGACGAATCTCCACGGACACGCGGTTGTCCGCGCCGGACAGCTCCGCGTCGCGCTCCGGACCGGGCGTGAGCGAGTGCAATCGCGCGCGCAGCGACTCGCGGCGCTCCAGCACGTTGCGCACCTGGGCCCGCTGGCGCGCCACGTCCGCCATCGACGACGTCAGGCCATTGCGCACCACCAGCCCCCACACGGCCATGAGGCCCAGGAGCGCGGCGCCGCCCCAGGCGCCCCGACGCAGCCGGCGGGCGCGCAGGCGGGCCTGCGCCTCACGGGCGCGCGCCTCCAGGGCTTGAGCCTCGCGTCGACGCGCCAGTGCCTCCAGGGCCTGGTCCACGTAGCGCGCGGGGATATCCAGCTCCGCGCCGATGCGCCGCAGGTCCTCCGCCGTGAGCGTCTCCGGCGCGGTGTCCTTCTGCATCAGCCGGGTGGCGGTGGCGATGAGCTCGTTGACGTCGTCGTAGGCGACGTGTGTTCGAGATGACTCGCGGGCGCGCTCCGACGGACTCATCGCGCGAGGATAGGACAGCGACTCCCCGGCAACCAGGGCACGGGGCGCGGCGGCTCAGCGGCGGCCGAGGAACTGAGGGTCGGTCCAATCCCAGAGCCGCTCCGGGTGCTCGTCCACGTCGAGCGGCAGGCTGTTCCAGCGATACACGGCGCGCGAGCTGGCGCCGTGGATGTGGATGAGCAGGCTCAGCGTGGCCAGCACCGCGAAGGTGGCCGTCAGTCCGCGCCGGGCCTCGGGGCCCTTCCACTGGAGCGAGCGCACCACGGGGACGAGGAAGAAGACGAGGTAGGGCATCATGTCCGTGAAGAAGCGCGGGCCATACGAGTGCCCTCCCCACCAGTGCGGGAAGGTGGAGATGGAGAACCAGTGCAGCGCCACCACCACGAGCAGCACGGCATGCAGGCGCGTGAAGGTCCGGGCACGCACGTCCAGCCACAGGCCCCAGGCGCTCAGGAGCAGCACGGGGGTGAAGACGAGCAGCCCGCGGCCGGGGGAGACGAGGTTGCCGGCCAGGGCCTCGGCCACGCGGGAGGAGGACCACTCCAGGCGCTGCGGCTCGTAGTAGGGCGCGAGCACCGAGCCATAGTGGACCAGGTTCACCGCCACCCAGGGGATGGCCATCAGGAGCGCGCTCGCGAAGAACTTCCAGGCCTGACGTGGGTAGGTCCACACGACGTAGAGCGACAGCAGCAGCACGGACAGCCCGTTGGTCGGCCGCATCACGTAGGCGAGCGCCAGCGGGAGGCCCGCCCAGCCGACGGTCGCGGGATTGTCCCGCGCGCGCACGAGGCAGACGAGCGTCAGGGTGAGGAACAGGAGCGAGGGGCCGTGTTGCCACAGGGCACGGCTTGCGGTGGAGAGCAGCGGCGTGCAGAAGACGAAGACGGCGGCTAGCAGGAGCGCGCGCCGGCGGGACAGCCTCAGTGACGTGCCGAGCACGAACATGGCGACACCGGCCAGGGCCGTCACCGCGGAGGCGAAGAAGCGCTGCGGCTCGTTCCACGTGTTCAGGTCCACCAGCCCGGTGGAGTCGTGGATGTGGCGCCAGTGGGCCAGGGGCTTGCCCAGCGACGGGTGGAGGCTGCCCGCGGGGGTGACGAGCCGCACGAAGCCGTCCACCAGCGCCACCATGGGCACGGCGACGAGCGAGGGGCCCAGGGGGAAGTAGTTGTAGTAGTGGCCGTCGCGCTCGAAGAGGCCGTTCTGGTGCACCTGGAAGGTGGGCGCGTATTCGTCCAGGGTGATGTTCCCCTCGCGCAGGAGCGACAGCGTGGTGGGGAGCGTCAGCTTGGAATCGAAGGGCGTGTAGACGGGGAACGCCGCCAGCACCACGAAGAAGCCCAGGAAGAGCAGCGCGGATGTCGCCCAGGGACGGGACATGGAGGCCCTCTTAGTGCCTCGCGCCACGGGGGTCACCCGAAACCAGCGGAGGGTGGGCAGGCCCCACCCCCTTCCGGCCTCGCGCTCCAATCCCTATCAATGACAAGTCTTTCCACCGCGTTCCGGACTCCGGCGCGCACGTGCATCCCAGCGCGCGTGCATTCCCCAAGCCATGGCGAGCCTGGCCTCCCGCCGTCCGGGCGGGCGGCGGGGCCGGCCCACCGAGGAGGCGTCCAAGCGGTGGGCGCCCGGAAGATGCCTGTTCGTTGACTCCTGGCGACTCCAGAATCTTTGTGACACGGCCGCCTCGGCCGGGCTGATAACCCAGGTCCACCCGAGCGGGGTACGGAGGAGGCACATTTGGGTGGGGCTGGAACAGCCAGAGGCACACGGGACGCGGAGCTCTTCGACGCAGTGGATGTCTCCCTCTGGGTGGAGGACTTCACCGCCGTGACGAACGCGCTCGACGCCCTGCGCGCGTCGGGCGTCACGGACCTGCGCGCCTGGCTCGCGGAGCATCCCGGCTTCGTGATGGAGGCCGCGGGCTGGGTGGAGGTCCTGGACGTGAACGAGGCCACCGCCCGCCTGCTCGAGGCGCGCAGCCGCGACGAGGTGATGGGCACATTGTCCCTCTCCCGCGTCTTCGTCCCGGAGACGGCGGCGTCCTTCACCGAGGAGCTCGTCATGTTCTGGGAAGGAGGCACGCGCCTGGAGCTGGAGACCGTGCTCAGGACGCTGAGAGGCCGCCACGTCGCGGTCATGCTCACCCTGACCCGGCCCTCGGCGGAGCACAGCGACCGGGTCTTCGTCACCATGCGGGACGTCACCGCCCAGAAGGACTCCCAACGCGCCCTCCAGGAGAGCGAGGCCCGCTTCCGGAACATGGCGGACCACGCCCCCGTCATGCTCTGGGTGACGGACGTCACCGGCCGCTGCCTCTACCTCAGCCGCAGCTGGTACGACTTCACCGGGCAGACCCATGCCGAGAGCCTGGGCTTCGGCTGGCTCGGCGCCGTGCATCCGGACGACGCCGAGCGCGCGGGCGCCGTCTTCCTCGCCGCCAACGCCGAGCACCTCCCCTTCCAGCTCGACTACCGGCTGCGACACAAGGGCGGCGAGTACCGCTGGGCCATCGACTCGGCCAGCCCCCGCTTCGGACCGGCGGGAGAGTTCCTGGGCTACATCGGCTCGGTCATCGACATCTCCGACCGCAAACAGGTCGAACAGGAAAGAGAGCGGCTGCTGGTCGCCATGGACGAGGCCATCCGGATTCGCGACGAGTTCCTCGCCGTGGCGAGCCACGAGCTGAAGACGCCCCTGACGCCGCTCCACCTGAAGCTCCAGACGCTGGCCCGGGTGGCCCGCGAAGGCCGCGGCCCGGAGCTGCTGGAGCGACTGCCCGCGGACCTGGAGGTCATGCAGCGACAGGTGAAGCGCCTGTCCACCCTGGTGGGCGAGCTGCTCGACGTCACGCTCATCAGCGGCGGCCAACTGCGCCTGGAGCCGGAGCCGGTGGACCTGGGCGCGCTGCTGCGCGAGGTGTCCCTGCGCTTCGACGCCGAGTCCCAGCGCACCAGCACCCCCATCCACGCGGAGCTGGCCGAGGTCGTGGGCCAGTGGGACCGGGCGAGGCTGGAGCAGGCCGTGTCGAACCTGCTCTCCAATGCCCTCAAGTACGGCGAGGGCCACCCCGTCCACCTGCGGACCGGACGCACCGCGGACCATGCCTGGTTCAGCATCCGGGACGAAGGCATCGGCATCCCTCCGGAGGCCATGGACCGCATCTTCGAGAAGTTCGAGCGCGCCGTCTCCGAACGGCACTACGGCGGCCTGGGCCTGGGGCTGTACGTCACCCGGCAGAACGTCCGGGCCATGGGTGGCACCATCGACGTGCGCAGCACGCCGGGCGAGGGCGCCACCTTCACGGTGCACCTGCCCTGCCGGGTGTCGGATGAGCGCGCGGCGGGAGGACTGGCGAGATGAGGGGCCCGCGAGCCGTGGAGGAGGTGCTGCGCGGCGGCGGCGAGTGCGGCGCGTTGCTCCGACGCATCGACTGGGAGAAGACGCCCCTGGGCCCCGTGGAGCGCTGGCCGCAGTCCCTGCGCACCACGGTGGGCATCGTCCTGGCGTCCAACTACCCGCTCTACCTGGCGTGGGGCCCGCGCTACGTGCAGATGTACAACGACGCCTACCGTCCCATCTGCGGCGCGACGAAGCACCCCGCCGCGCTGGGACAGGAGGCCTCCCGCACCTGGCCTGAGGTGTGGAGCACCGTGCTCGCCCCTGGCTGGGAGCGCATCCAGGCCACCGGAGAGCCCATCCGCGTGGAAGACCTGATGATGCCGTTGGACCGCAACGGCTACGTGGAGGAGTGCTACTTCTCCTACAGCCACAGCCCCATCCTCGACGAGTCCGGCGGCGTGGGTGGCATCTTCGCCGCCCTCACCGAGACCACCGAGCGCGTGCTCAACGAGCGCAGGCTGCGCACGCTCTCCGAGCTGGGCGCCGCGGCCCTGGGACAGCAGACGCCGGAGCTCACGTGCCGGGAGATGGCGCGCGTGCTCGCGGGCAACACGAACGACGTGCCGCTCGCGCTGCTCTACCTCACCGACGACACGGAGCGCACGGCGAGCCTCGTGGCGCTCAGCGGCCTGCCGTCGGACAGCCGCGCGGCCCCCGCCCGAATCCCCCTGGACCCGGAGCCCCGCCCGGACACCTGGCCCCTGGCCCGCGTGGCACACACCGGAGAGTCGCTGCGGCTCGAGCAGCTCCCCCAGGCCCTGGGTCCGCTGCCCGGAGGCCCCTGGCCCGAGGCGACCACGTCCGTGGTGGTGCTGCCCATGCCCCGGCCCGGACATGCCCTGCCCCTGGGCTTCCTGGTGCTGGGCATCAGCCCCCGTCGGGCGCTCGACGAGGCCTATCGCCGCTTCCTGGAGCTGGTGGCCAGCAGCGTGACGACGGCGGTGGCCACCGCGCGGGCCCGTGAAGAGGAGCGCCGCCGCACGGAGGCCCTGGCCGAGCTGGACCGCGCCAAGACGACCTTCTTCAGCAACGTGTCGCACGAGTTCCGCACGCCGCTCACGTTGATGCTGGGCCCGGTGGAGGACGGCCTGCGCGACGCCGAGGAGCCGCTGGGGCCCCGCCAGCGTCATCGCCAGGAGACGGTGCACCGCAACGGGCTGCGGCTCCTGAAGCTGGTCAACACGCTGCTCGACTTCTCGCGCATCGAGGCGGGTCGGACGCGCGCCGCCTTCGCGCCCACGAACCTGGGCGCGCTCACCGCGGACCTGGCCAGCGCCTTCCGCTCCACCGTGGAGCGCTCCGGCCTGAAGCTCTTCGTGTCGTGTGAGCCGCTCCCCGAGCCCGTCTGGGTGGACCGGGAGCTGTGGGAGAAGGTCATCCTCAACCTGCTCTCCAATGCCTTCAAGTTCACCCTGGCCGGGGAGATTCGCGTCGCGTGCGCGGCGAAGGACGACGGGGTGGAGGTGTCGGTGGCGGACACGGGCACCGGCATCCCCGAGGCGGAGCTGCCGCGCATCTTCGAGCGCTTCCACCGGGTGCAGGGCGCGCGCGGGCGCAGCTACGAGGGCAGCGGAATCGGGCTCGCGCTGGTGCAGGAGCTGGTGAAGCTGCACGGAGGCAGGCTCACCGTGCGCAGCGTGGAGGGACAGGGGAGCACCTTCACCGTGTGGCTGCCCCTGGGCCATGCGCACCTGCCCGCCGAGCACCTGAAGCCGGGTGAGCCGGGCCACGCCACCCACCTGCGGGCCTTCGTCAGCGAGGCGCGGACGTGGCTCGAGGCCCCGCCCGCCATCGAGGTCACCGACGACGAGGCGCCGCCGCTGCCTCGCCGTGAGGACCGGACGTCCCCCGCCAGCGAGACGGTGCTCGTGGTGGACGACAACGTGGACATGCGCGACTACGTCCAGCGCCTCCTGGGTGGACGCTACGCGGTGGAGACGGCCGCCAACGGCCATGAGGCGCTGGAGCAGGTGCGGGCCCGACGGCCGGACCTGGTGCTCAGCGACGTGATGATGCCGGGGATGGATGGCTTCGGCTTGCTGCGCGCGCTGCGGGACTCGCCCGTCACGGCGGACATCCCCGTCATCCTGCTGTCGGCCCGCGCGGGTGAGGAGGCCACCGTCGAGGGGCTGGAGGCGGGCGCCAATGACTATCTGGTGAAGCCCTTCTCCGCGCGGGAGCTGCTCGCGCGCGTGGAGGGAAACCTCGCCGTGTCCAGGGCGCGGGAGGAGAAGCGCCAGGTCGAGCAGGCACGGCAGGCCCTGTCCGTCGTGGTGGAGCAGAGCTCGGATGCGATTGGCATCGCGGATACTGTCAGCCGCATCACCTACCTCAACGAGGCCGGCCAGCGGATGCTCGGCGTGATGAGCCTGGAACAGGCGCGCCACACGAGCCTGCTGGACTACTTCTCCGAGGAGGACCGCCCCTTCGTCCAGGACACACTGCTGCCCACCGTGGCAGCCCGAGGACGCTGGGAGGGTGAGCTCCAGGCACGCCATCTCCAGACGGGTGCGCGGCTGCCCGTGCGCTTCACCGTCTCCACCCTGACCCACGCCCGGACGTTCCTGCCGGTGGGGGTGGCCATCATCGCGCACGAGCTGTCCGAGCAGAAGCGCCAGGAGGCCGAGACGCGTCGGCGCGCGGAGTTCGAGCAGCAGCTCATCGGCATCGTCAGCCACGACCTGCGAAACCCGCTCAGCGCGATTCAGCTGGGCGCGTCGGTGCTGGCCCGGCGGGAGGAGCTCAGCGAGCGCAACCTGCGCTCGGTGCTGCGCATCCAGACCTCGGCCGAGCGCGCGGTGCGGATGACGCATGACC
>NZ_FOIB01000010.1:300000-419981 GCF_900111765.1 Myxococcus fulvus | reverse complement strand
GACGCAGAGGCCCTGCGTGCCTTCCTCCTCCAGCGCCTCCCCGAGTACATGGTGCCCTCCGCCTTCGTCTCCCTGGCGGCGCTGCCTCTGACTCCCTCCGGGAAGCTCGCTCGCAACCGTCTCCCCGCCCCGGACGTCGACTCCCTGCGCGGCGACTCCTCCTTCGTCGCTCCTCGCAACCCCTCCGAAGAAAAGCTCGCCTCCATCTTCTCTTCCGTCCTTCGCTTGGAGCGCGTCGGCGTCACCGACAACTTCTTCTCCCTCGGTGGCCACTCTCTGCTCGCCACCCAGGTCATCTCTCGTATCCGCTCTTCCTTCGGCGTCGAGCTGCCGCTACGTGCGCTCTTCGAGGCCCCCACCGTCGCCTCCCTCGCCTCTCGCATCCTCTCCGCTTCTCGCGACGCTGTCGGCGCTCAGCCGCCACCCATCCTCCCTGTCCCTCGCACCGCGCCTCTCCCCCTCTCCTTCGCCCAGCAGCGCCTCTGGTTCATCGACCAGCTCCAGCCCGGCTCCGCCACCTACAACATGCCTTCCTTCGTGCGCCTCTCCGGGCAGCTCGACGCGAAGGCTCTCCAGCTCAGCTTCGACTCCCTCGTCTCCCGTCACGAGGCGCTGCGCACGACCTTCTTCGAGCACGACGGTCAGCCCTTCCAGCGCGTCAGTCCGAACGGAGAGCTACCGCTGACGCGAGTCGACCTGCGCGGACTCGACGAAGAGTCCTCACGCACGGAGATCCAGCGAAGGTTGCGTGAGGAGTACCAGCGGCCGTTCGACCTCTCCACGGGCCCGCTCATCCGCGCTCAGCTCCTGGAGCTCAGCGACACCGAGCACATCCTCGCACTCAACATGCACCACATCGTCTCCGACGGTTGGTCCATGGGTGTCCTCATCCAGGAGGTCGCCGCCCTCTACGGCGCCTTCTCCCACGGCAAACCCTCCCCCCTCGCTCCCCTCTCCATCCAGTACGCCGACTTCTCCGTCTGGCAGCGCTCCTGGCTCCAGGGCCCCGTCCTCGACGCTCAGATCGACTTCTGGCGTCACCAGCTCGCGGGCATCCAGCCCCTGGCGATGCCCATCGACAAGGCCCGGCCTCCGCTCCAGACCTTCCGAGGCTCGACGTCCCCGGTCTTCATTCCCCAGGCCGTCACCGCGAAGCTCAAGGCCCTCTGCCAGCGTGAAGGCTCCACGCCCTTCATGGCGCTGCTCGCGGCGTGGCAGCTCCTGCTCTCGCGGCACAGCGGACAGGATGACATCGCCGTCGGCTCTCCCATCGCCGGCCGTCACCGCTCCGAGGTCGAAGGCCTCATCGGCTTCTTCGTCAACACGCTCGTCTTCCGTGCCCGCATCGCTCCGCGCGCTTCGTTCGTCGAGCTGTTGCGCCAGGTGCGTGAGACCGCGCTCGGCGCCTACGCGCACCAGGACATCCCCTTCGAGCGACTCGTCGAGGAGCTGCATCCCGCGCGCGACCTCAGTCGCAGCCCCCTGTTCCAGGCCCTCTTCGTCCTCCAGAACACGCCCGAGTCCTCCATCCAGAAGACCGAGCTGACGCTGAGCCCGGTCGACGTGGGCTCGGTGGTCGCCACCGCCAAGTTCGAGCTCCAGTTGAACCTGACGGAGACTCCGGACGGCGTCTTCGGAGGACTCGGCTACAACACGGACCTGTTCGAGCGCGCCACCATCGAGCGCCTGGCGCGGCACTTCGAGCAGCTCGTCGAGGCCATCACCCAGCGCCCCGAGGCCGCGCTCTCCGAGCACACCATGCTCACGGAGGACGAGCGCCGCGACGTCCTCGACACCTGGGCCATGGCGCCCGCGCGAGTGTCCACGGACTCCACGCTCACGGAGGTCTTCGCCCGTGTCGTGGCCCAGACTCCTGATGCCGCCGCGCTCATCCACGGCGAGACGAGCCTCACGTACCGACAGCTCGACGAGCGCTCGAACCAGCTCGCCCGACACCTGCGCTCGCTCGGCATCTCCACGGACTCCCGCGTCGCGCTCGCCCTGGAGCGTTCACCCGAGCTCGTCATCACGCTCGTCGCCATCCTCAAGGCCGGCGCGGCCTACGTCCCGCTCGACACGTCCTATCCGCGGGAGCGTCTGGTCTCCATGCTCGAGGACTCGCGGCCCGGAGTCCTCATCACCACGAGGGCGCTGCTCCCCAACCTCCCCGCGGAAGGCCTCGCCACGGTCCTCCTGGATGAGGTCACGCTGGCGCACCAGTCCACCCAGCCCGTGCCGCACGCCGCGCTCCCGGAGTCGCTCGCCTACGTCGACTTCACCTCCGGCTCGACGGGCAGGCCCAAGGGCGTCGGCAGCACCCATCGCAACGTCATCCGCACGCTCATCGGCACCGACTACACGCGGTTCGGCCCTGAGCAGACGCACCTGCTGCTCGCGCCCATCTCCTTCGACGCCTCGACGTTCGAGATCTGGGGCGCACTGCTGCACGGCGCGCGACTGGTCATCCTCCCGCCGCACGCGCCCTCGCTCGAAGAGCTCTTCCAGACCATCGCCCGCCACGGCGTCACCACGCTGTGGGCCACCAGTGGTCTGTTCGTGCAGCTCGTCGAGGCCCGCCTGTCCGCGCCCGCGTCGCTCCAGCGCGTCCTCACGGGCGGCGATGTCGTCTCGCCCCTCCACGTCCGCCGCGCGCTGACGGAGTGGGGAGTGCCCGTGGGCCACGCCTACGGCCCCACCGAGACCACGGTCTTCGCCACCATGTTCACCCTCCAGGGTGTGGAGGACGTCGGATCCACGCTGCCCATCGGCCGCCCCATCCTCGGCACGAACGTCCGGG
The DNA here is from genome assembly GCF_900111765.1 of Myxococcus fulvus. The sequence goes on along the minus strand of NZ_FOIB01000010.1, from coordinate 417,184 downwards.
TCCTGGACGCGGCCCTCCAGCCCGTCCCCGTCGGCGTCACGGGCGAGCTGTTCATCGGTGGTGAGGGCCTCGCGCGGGGCTACGTCGGTCAGCCTTCGCTGACCGCGGAGCGCTTCATCCCCGACCCGTTCTCCTCCGAGCCCGGCGCTCGCCTCTACCGCACCGGTGACCTCGTTCGCTGGCGGCACGACGGCCTGCTGGACTTCGTCGGTCGCGCGGACGCGCAGGTCAAGGTCCGAGGCTTCCGCATCGAGCTGTCCGAGGTCGAGTCGGCCCTGCTCGCGCACCCCACCATCCGGGAGGCCGTGGTCATCGCCCGCGAGGACGTCCCTGGTGACAAGCGCCTCGTCGGCTACTTCGTTGGTGACGACGTGGACACGACGTCGCTGCGCGCCTTCCTCAAGTCGCGGCTGCCCGAGTTCATGGTGCCGTCGTCCCTGCTGCGGCTCGACGCGCTCCCGCTCACCGCGAACGCGAAGCTGGACCGCAAGGCGCTGCCGGCTCCCGAGTCCGTCCTCGGTGCTCCGTCCGAGACGTACGTCGCGCCGCGCACGCCCACCGAGGAGCTGCTCGCGTCCATCTGGTCGGACGTCCTCCGTGTCCCCCAGGTCGGCATCTCGGATGACTTCTTCGAGCTGGGTGGCCACTCGCTGCTCGCCATCCGCTTGATGGCGCGGATTCGGGAGCGGACGGGCATCTCGCTTCCAGTCACCGCGCTCTTCCAGGGCTCCAGCATCGAGCGCCTGGCCTCCGTGCTCGAAGCGCAGCAAGCCGGAGTGCGCGCCCTGCCGAACCTCGTGCGACTCGACGCGGGCACGTCCACCGAGCGTCCCCTGTTCCTCGTCCACGGCGGCGGCGGCAGCGCGCTGGGCTACACGGAGCTGGTGCGCAGGCTCACGCCGAGCCGTCCCATCCACGGCTTCTCGGCCAGCGGGCTCGACGGAGGAGAGCTGCCTCCGGCCTCGGTCGAGGTCCTCGCGCGCGACTACCTGTCGCAGCTTCGCGTCGTGCAGCCCCAGGGGCCGTACCTGCTCGCGGGCTGGTCCTTCGGCGGGCTCGTCGCACACGAGATGGCGCGTCGACTCCAGGCGCAGGGTGAGCAGGTGGAGCTGCTGGTCCTGGTCGACAGCCACGCGCCCAAGCCGGAGCCGCGCCCCGCCCCCGAGGCGCTCACGCAGCTAGTGTCCTTCGCGCACATCCTGGGGCTGCCGTGGCGGGAGCTGCCAGTGGACCGGGAGCGGCTGACGCGGCTCGAGGGGCGTGAGCGACTTGCGTATCTGCTGGAGCAGGCGCGCGTCGTCTCCCCGGAGTTGGCGCTGGACATCGACACGGCGGAGCGGCTCTTCGCCCTCTATCAGCGCATGAGCGCCGCGCAGCGGGCCTACGTCCCCACGGGCGCGCCTTACGAAGGGCCCAGCGTGCTCATCCGGGCCAGCACGCCGCTCGAAGGCGTGCCGGTGACACCGGACCTCGGCTGGGGTGCGTGGCTCGCGACCGCGCCCACGGTGCACGAGGTCCCTGGAGACCACTACACGATGCTGCGCGCGCCGCATGTCGACGCGCTCGCGGCGCTGTTCGCGCAGCTCCTCGATGCGCTGAAGCGGGACGCGGCCTGACGTCTCCCGTCAGGCGGGATACGGAGGAATAAGCGCGGCGTATCTGGGTTTCCAGGTCCGCCGCGCGAACACACCCCGCCGTCCTGTCACGGAGCCCGCGTGAAGCTGTCTCTCCTGCTGCTCTCCTGTCTCGTGTCCCTGCCCGCCTTCGCGCAAACAACGGCCAAGGACACCACCGCCGCCCGTCAGCAGATCACCGCCGTGGTCGACGACTTCCGCGAAGCCATCATCGAGAAGGACAAGAAGAAGTTCCTCGGCTTGTTCCTGCGCGAGGACGTCACCTGGCAGTCCGTCGATGGCGATGAGCTCATGAAGCGCCGTCGGCAGAAGAACCCCCAGGCGACCCGCATCAATCTGACGGCACGCGAGACCCCGGCGCGGTTCATCGAGGGAATCGTGGCGGACAAGGAGCGGAGCGAGGAGAAGTTCACCAACGTCCGTATCGACACGGACGGCACCATCGCCTCGGTCTCGTTCGAATTCACCTTCCACCTCGACGACCGCGTCATCAATCGAGGCCAGGAGAGCTGGCACCTGGTGAACACGGACTCGGGCTGGAAGATCGCCTCCGTCATCTGGTCCAACAACTAGGAAGGCGGACACGACATGGCCCTCCTCTCCCTCCTGGCCCTCACCTCCTTCTGCCTCGGAGCCGCGCCACAGGACTCCGTCGCCGCGAAGCTCGATGCCCACCTCCGGACCTATGTCGACAAGGAGGGCTTTCGCGGCGCGGTGCTCGTCGCGAAGGACGGGAAGGTGCTTCATCGTGCCGCGTACGGCCTGTCGGACGAGAAGGGCAAGCGCCCCAATCAGGTGGACTCCCAGTTCCTCATCGGGTCGCTCACCAAGTCCTTCACCGCCGTGACGGTGATGCAGCTGGTGGAGGACGGCACCCTGGACCTCCAGGCGCCCCTCTCGAGATACCTCCCGAAGCTGCGTGCGGACCTGGGCAAGAGCCTGACGCTCCACCTCCTGCTCAAACAGCAGTCCGGGCTGCCCGTGCATCTGGACTCACTGGTGGAGCGCGAGTCCGAGGCGGACGTCTCCTCGGCGGAGATATTGCGGCTCATCAACACCGCGCGCCTCTCGTTCAAGCCTGGGGCGAAGTACGAGTACTCGAATCTGAACTATCACCTCGCGGCCCTCGTCATCGAAGCCGTCACCGGCAAGACCTACGCGCAGGTGCTCCAAGCGAAGACCTTCGGCCCCCTCGCGATGTCGGCCTCGGGTATCGAGCGTGCGACGAACGTCCCACCCAAGCGCGCGTTTGGCTACGCCAAGGGTCTGCTGGGCGTTTCCCGCGACGAGAACAACGTCTCCTACGCCCTGGGCTCGGGCGACATCTACTCGACGGTGGATGACCTGTATGCCTGGGACCAGGCGCTCTTCGGCGAACAGTGGCTCTCCCAGGAGAGCAGGAAGCGGCTGTTCACGGGAGGCAGCCGCGCGATGGGGTACTACGGCTATGGCTTCCGGATTCAGCCCTACCAGCGAGGCCCCGGCATCCAGGAGCACGGCGTGCTGGTGCGGCACGGAGGCTCGATGGATGGCTTCCTCTCCAATCTCCACCACTACACCGAAGACCGGCTGACCGTGATTGTCCTCGGGAACGTGCGGCCCTTCCCCATCCGTGAGCTGACGTTCGAACTGAAGGAACTGGCGCTGGGGTTCGCGCCTGGGAGCCGCTCGCGCGCGGAGCTGGAGGAGTAGCTCCGGATGACCCAGCCCTCTCCAGGGCTGCTATCCTCGGGAGCGTCGTCGCTTCCCGGGAGCCCGCATCGTGAGCGTCAGCATCGAGGACCTGCGTCAGCGCGCGCGGCGGCGGCTGCCCCGGACCGTCTTCGACTATGTCGAGGGCGCCTCGGACGACGGCTTCACCACCGCCGCGAATCGACGGAGCTTCGAGCGCTATCTCTTCCGCGCGCGCTCGCTCGTGGACGTGAGCGTCATCGACCACTCCACCACGCTCCTCGGAGAGCGGCTCGCCACGCCCATCATCCTCGGCCCCACGGGGCTCGCGGGCCTGCTCGCGCCGCGAGGAGAAGAGCTGGCCGCCAAGGCCGCCGCGAGCCGAGGCGCCGTCTTCACCCTCAGCACCATGTCCATCGGGACGATTGAAGAGGTCGCCGCCGCGTCCTCCGCGCCCCTCTGGTTCCAGCTCTATGTCTGGAAGGACCGGGGCGTCACCCAATCCCTCGTGGAGCGCGCGAAGGCCGCGGGCTACCGCGCGCTGTGCCTCACCGTGGACGTGCCCGTCATGGGCAACCGCGAGCAGGACCGCCGCAACGGCTTCACCGTCCCTCCACGCCTGCACTTCTCCAACGTGATGGATGTGCTGCGCCACCTCGGCTGGGTGCTGCGCATGACGTCCAGCCCGCGCGCCACCTTCGGCAACTTCGTGGACCACCCCGCGCTCACCCAGGCGAACGCCGTGGGCGTGGCGCGCTTCACCAACAGCCAGTTCGACCCCGCCGTCACGTGGAAGGACGTCGAGTGGCTGCGCTCCATCTGGCCCGGCCCCCTCGTGCTCAAGGGCATCTCGTGCGCGGAGGACGCGCGCAAGGCCGTGTCGCTCGGAGTCGAGGCGCTCGTCGTATCGAATCACGGCGGACGACAGCTCGACTTCCTCCCCGCCGCCATCGACGTGCTGCCCGAGGTGGTGGACGCCGTGGAGGGCCGCTCCGAGGTCATCCTCGATGGCGGCATCCGCCGGGGCTCCGACATCGTGAAGGCCATCGCCCTGGGGGCTCGCGCCTGCATGGTGGGCCGGCCCTTCCTCTACGGCCTGGCCGCGAACGGACGAGCGGGCGTGGAGCGGGCGCTGGACATCCTCACCTCCGAGGTCGACCGCACGCTCGCGCTGCTGGGTTGCCCGCGGCTCTCGGAACTGGACCGCTCTGCGCTGCGACTCGATGCCCCCGCGTCCCTGGAGCGCGTCACGACGTCCTCCCACCTGGGGCCACACGCCCTGCCACGACGCGCGGGTGGGACTCACGAGTCGTGAATCGGAGCGTGGGTTGACGGCTCGCCGTATCAGCCGTTAGCTTGCGCTTCGTGCTGATGCCTTCCACCTCGATGGCCGCGCCGTTCCGCCGCTGCTGTCAGGGGTGTGCCTGTCGTGCCCGCTCGGGCCTGGGCTGTTGAAGCGCGCGTCGGACGCTCCCTGAGTCCTCGTGCCTCGCCCAGCGCCACCTCGTCTCCGAGGTCCGCGCTCTCCTTCCGTTCACCGCCGCTCCCGCTCTGTCGCTCCTCCATGCGCCTCGCCTTCCTCCAGCCCTCCGCCATGCCGTCGGCCCTCCTGCGGGCTCGCGCGTGCGCTGACGTGAAGGCCGCCTGTCGCTGTCTGGCGTGTGCATGCGTGGTGTGTCCGCCTCCGGGCGGCCCACGAGCCTCGAGGAGTGGATAGTCGTCCCATCCATCCCCTGACCTGCTCGCGCGGCCCGCCCTCGAAAGAGGCGCGGGCCTTTTTGTTTTCCCCTGGAGCCCACCGTGTCTTCCGTGCAGTCCACCTCACCCGAAATCCCCCCGCTTCTCTCGGAGGCGGCCGCCCTCGGGGAAGCCTCCGCGCAGACGCTCCTCGAATGGGTGGAGCAGCGGCTCGGCTCACGCGCGGCCATCGCCTCCAGCTTCGGCGCGGAGGACATGGTCCTCATCGACCTGGCGCGCAAGCACGCGCCCGGCGTGCGCGTCTTCACGCTCGACACCGGACGGCTGCCTCCCGAGACCTACGAGCTCATCGAGGTCGTCCGCAGGCGCTACGGCATCGAGGTGGAGACCTACTTCCCCGAGCGCACCCAGGTGGAGGCGCTCGAATCCGCCCGGGGCTACTTCTCCTTCCGCCAGGACCTGGCCGCGCGAAAGGAGTGCTGCGCCATCCGCAAGGTCGCGCCGCTGCGTCGCGCGCTGCATGGCAGGGCGGCGTGGCTGACGGGCCTGCGCCGCGAGCAGTCCCTCAACCGCACGGACGTCTCCGTCGCCGAGCTCGATTCGACGCACGGCGGACTGCTCAAGCTCAACCCCCTGGCCGCGTGGAGCCGGCAGCAGGTCTGGGCCTACATCCAGGAGAACGGCGTCCCCTATAACGCGCTCCATGACCGGGGCTACCCCTCCATCGGCTGCGCGCCCTGCACCCGCGCCGTGAAGCCGTACGAAGACGAACGCGCGGGCCGCTGGTGGTGGGAGGCACGCGAGCACAGCGAATGCGGCCTCCACCCCGTTCGATGAACCGAGGCCACACCATGACGACCGCCATTCCTGTCGACTACCCCATCTGCCTCCGGTTGGAGGGCCGCCGCGTCCTGCTCGTCGGAGGTGGCGCCATCGCCGAGGGCCGAGCCCTGGCCCTCCTCGAGGCGGGCGCACGCCTCCAGCTCGTGGCCCCCTCCGTCACGGAAGTCCTCGCGAAGCTGGCCGGAGAAGGCCGGCTGGACTGGGTGTCGCGTGCCTATGAAGACGGAGACACGCGGGGCCACACGCTGGTGCTGACGGCCACCGATGACGCCTCCGTGAATCAGCGCATCGTCACCGAGGCGCGGGCGCGCGGGCTCTGGGTCAACACGGCGGACGAGCCGGAGCTCTGTGACTTCACGCTGCCCTCCGTGGAGCGCCGTGGCCCCATCACCGTGGCCGTCTCGACCGCCGGTCAGGCCCCCGCGCTGGCGAGGCACCTTCGCCGCGCCCTCGCCTCGCACATCGCGCCCCACCACGTGCTGCTCGCGAGGCTGAGCGGCTGGCTGAGGCGGCAGCTTCCCAGAGGCCCTCGTCGCCAGCAGCTGCTCAAGCGACTGGCGGAGGGAGACCTGGGCGTGCTGCTCGCGCGCGGTGAGCAGGCGCGGGCCTTCGCCCGGTTGCGCACGGAATTGAAGCACTGGAAGTCGTCGGGAGAGCCCACATGAAGGAGACATCGAGAGGTCGCGTGTACCTGGTGGGCGCGGGCCCCGGAGACCCGGAGCTGCTCACGCTGCGCGCCGCGCGCCTGCTGCGCGAGGCGGACACGGTGGTGCATGACCGGCTCATCCACCCCGGAGTCCTGGAGCACGCGCGTCCCCATGCGCGGCTCATCTACGTGGGCAAGGAAGGTGGAGGCGACTCCGTCCATCAGGAGGACATCCACGCCGTGCTCATCGCGCAGGCCCGACTGGGTCGCGCCGTGGTGCGGCTCAAGGGAGGAGACCCGTTCGTCTTCGGGCGAGGCGCGGAGGAAGCGCTCGCGCTGGAGGCCGCGGGCATCTCCTACGAGGTGGTGCCCGGCCTGTCCGCGGGCATCGCCGTCCCCGCCTCCGCGGCCATCCCCGTCACCCATCGGGACCTGTCCGGGGAGGTGACGTTCGCCACCGCCTTCCGCGCGGGAGGCGCGCCGGATTGGTCCTTCCTCGCACGCGCCCAGACGCTGGTGCTGTTCATGGCCGGGCAGCGCCTGGAGGAGACGACGACAGCGCTCATCTCCGCGGGCCGCGCGGCGACGATTCCCGCCGCGCTGGTGGAGGCGGGCACCTGGGAGCACCAACGCGTGGTGGAGGCCACGCTGGGAGACGTGGCCCGACAGGCGCGGCAAGCAGGCCTCGGCTCCCCGGCGCTCCTAGTCGTGGGTGAAGTGGTGTCGCTGCGCGCGCGGCTGGCCTCGCTCACCGCGCGCCGGGACTCGACGCCCGAGCAGCCCCTTCCTCGTCGGGCGGAGGCCGGACATGACTGACACGACGCACGCGCGCGCCACACACCTGGAGGAGCTGGAGGCGGAGAGCATCCACATCCTCCGGGAGACGGTGGCCGAGTTCGCCAACCCGGTGATGCTCTACAGCATCGGCAAGGACTCGCAGGTGCTGCTGCACCTGGCACGCAAGGCCTTCCATCCCGCGCCCCTGCCCTTCCCCCTGCTGCACGTGGACACCACGTGGAAGTTCCGGGACATGTACACGTTCCGGGACAGCTTCGTGGCGCGGCACGGGCTGAAGCTCCTGGTGCACCAGAACCGCAAGGCGCTCGCCGAGGGCATCAACCCGTTCGACCACGGCAGCCAGAAGTACACGCACGCGATGAAGACGCAGGCCCTGCTGGAGGCGCTCGCGCTGCACGGCTTCGATGCCGCCTTCGGTGGGGCCCGCCGCGACGAGGAGAAGTCCCGCGCCAAGGAGCGGGTGTTCTCGTTCCGGGACAGACATGGCCAGTGGGACCCGCGCCGTCAGCGCCCAGAGCTGTGGAACCTCTACAACGGCCGCGTCGACGCGGGCGAGAGCATGCGTGTCTTCCCCCTGTCCAACTGGACGGAGCTGGACGTGTGGCACTACGTGCTGCGCGAGCGAATCCCCGTGGTGCCGCTCTACTTCGCCGCCGAGCGCCCCGTCATCGAGCGCAACGGCACCCTGCTGATGGTGGACGACGAGCGCATGCGGCTGCGTCCCGGCGAGAAGCCCACGCCGCGCAAGGTGCGCTTCAGGACGTTGGGTTGCTACCCGCTCAGCGGCGCCATCGAGTCCTCCGCCACCACCGTGGAGGCCGTCATCCACGAGATGGTCCACGCCCGACAGTCCGAGCGCCAGGGACGGCTCATCGACCACGACGAAGAAGGCTCCATGGAGCTGAAGAAGCGCGAGGGGTACTTCTGATGGACACCGCACTCCAGGCTCCACTCCAGCCCGACCTCCAGCGCCTGCTCGACGAGCACGCCCACCGAGCCCTGCTGCGCCTCGCGGTGGTGGGCTCGGTGGACGATGGGAAGTCCACGCTCATCGGCCGGCTCCTGTACGAATGCGATGGGCTGTTCGAGGACCAGATCTCCGCCGTGCGCAAGGCCAGCGCGAAGCGGGCCGCCGCCGCGCGCACCGAGGCGCTGGCGCAGGGCCTCAAGGCCGCCGCCGGCGGGGGCGAGGAGGAGGAGCTGGACTTCTCCCTCTTCACCGATGGCCTGCGCGCCGAGCGGGAGCAGGGCATCACCATCGACGTCGCCTACCGCTACCTGTCCACGGCGCGGCGGAAGATCATCATCGCGGACACGCCGGGACACCTTCAGTACACGCGCAACATGGCCACGGGGGCCTCCACCGCGGACGCGGGGGTCATCCTGGTGGACGCGCGCCTGGGCGTGCTGCCGCAGACGCGGCGACATGCGTACATCGCCTCGCTCCTGGGCATCCCCTACCTCGCGGTGGCGGTGAACAAGATGGACCTGGTGGGCTATGAGCGCGCCACCTTCGAGCGCATCGGCAGCGAGCTGGCGGACTTCGCGCGCACCCTGGGCTTCGAGGGCGTGCGGCTGTTCCCCGTCAGCGCGAGCCGGGGCGACAACATCACCCGCCCCAGCGCGCACACGCCCTGGCACGAGGGCGGCACGCTCTTGAGCTGGCTGGAGTCCCTGCCGCATCAGCGCCGGCTGGATGGCGCGCCGTTCCGCTTCCCCGTCCAGTACGTGATTCGACCGCACCAGGACTATCGGGGGCTGGCGGGTCAGGTCGCCTCGGGCACGGTGCGCGTGGGGGACGAGGTGCAGGTGCTCCCCTCGGGACGCAGGACGCGGGTGGAGGCCATCGACACGTTCGACGGTCCGCGCGAGGACGCCTCCGCGACAGCGTCCGTCACGCTGCGCCTCTCGGACGACGTGGACGTGAGCCGGGGCGACGTGCTCTCCCACATGGGCTCGCCGCCGCTGTCCCTGCAGCACCTGGACGCCATGCTGGTGTGGTTCGGCGAGCAGTCGCTGGATGCGACGCGCCGCTACCTGGTGAAGCAGGGCACCCGCACCACGCCCGCGCAAGTCGAGCGCGTGCTGTGGCGCAAGGAGCTGGAGGACCTGTCGGAGGCGCCCGCGGAGGTGCTCGCGCTCAACGACATCGGCCGCGTGCGACTGGTGTGCCGCCGCCCGCTCCTGTGCGACGCGTACCAGGAGAACCGTCGCACCGGGGCATTCATCGTCATCGACGCCCTCACCCACGACACGGTGGGCGCGGGGATGGTGCTGGGCCCGGCCGAGTCCGTGTCCCGCGCGGGCACGTCGCTCGTGTCCCAGGCCGAGCGTGAACAGCGGCTGGGGCACGCTGGCGCCATCGTCCTGCTCCCCGCGACACCGGAGGCCGTCAATCGCGCCTTCGCGCTGGAGCGCAGGCTGTTCGACCTTGGCCGCGCCGTGGCGACCGTCGCGGGCGACGTGGAGGTCGCGCTCGCCCTGTCACGCGCGGGGCTGGTGGCGCTGGTCCACGCGGATGCGCCCCAGCTTCGCCGCGTGCTGCGCGAGGAGGCCCTGGAGGCGCGGACGCAGTGGTGGGAGCTGAACGACACCGAGACACTGGAACAATGGGTGGAGCACCTGACGTCGGAGGCCGGGACATGAGCGTCTCGTCTCCAGAGAGCCTGACTTCGACACCGCCCTTCCTCGATGCGCTTCTCGGCGCGGAGCGCGGCACGCAGTTGCTGCGGCTGGTGGAGGGGCTGGATGCCTCGGCCCTGCACTGGCTGAGTGGCTACGCCGCGGGGCTCGCGACACGTGCGGCCAGCGTGCAGCCCGTGGCTTCCGTGGCGCCGCCGGCGGAGACGTCCGCCGCGCCGCTCACCATCGTCTACGGGACGCAGACGGGGAACAGCCGCCTGCTCGCCGAGCGCTTCAAGCAGCAGACGGAGCGCGCCGGTCTGCCGGTGCGGCTGGTGAGGGCCAGCGAGTATCCGGTGCGCGAGCTGGCTCGCGAGAAGCTGCTCGTCGTGGTCATCAGCACGCAGGGCGATGGAGACCCGCCCGACGACGCGCGCGGATTCTGCGAGCACCTCCTGGGCAAGCGGGCACCCAGGTTGGAGGGGCTGCGCTACGCGGTGCTCGGACTGGGTGACTCCAGCTATCCGAAGTTCTGCGAGGTGGGGCGACAGCTCGACGAGCGACTGGCGGAGCTGGGCGCTTCGCGGCTGGCGGCGCGCGCGGACTGCGACCTGGACTTCGAGCCCGTGGCCACAGGCTGGCTGGACCAGACCCTGGAGCGCGCGCGGGAAGCGCTGGAGCCTCGAACGCCCGTCGTCGCCACCATCGTCCCCCTGCGGGGCGTGCCCGCCGCCGCCGTCGTCAGCAAGCTGGCTCCGTTCGCCGCACCCGTGCTGGCCAACCAGCGAATCACGGGGCGCGGCGCGCTCAAGGACGTCCGTCACGTGGAGCTGTCGCTGGAGGGCTCGGGCCTCGAATACACCCCGGGCGATGCGCTCGGCGTGTGGGCACCGAATGCTCCCGAGTTGGTGGAGGCGGTGTTGACCACGCTGCGCCTCGATGCCTCGGAGCCGGTGACGCGTGATGGGAAGACCCTGCCGCTGGGTCACTGGCTGACGGAAGAGCTGGAGCTGACACGGCTGAGCCGTCCGTTCCTGGAGCGGCAGGCGGCGCTCAGCGGCAGCGAGGAGCTCGGCGCGTTGCTTTCTCCGGGCGGCTCGGAGTCCTTCCGTGCGCGGCTCCGTTCCCACCAGGTCATCGACGTGCTCCGTCAGCACCCTGCCCCGTGGAGCGCGACGGAATTGGTGCTCGCGTTGAGGAAGCAGACGCCTCGGCTCTACTCGATTGCGTCGAGTCCCAAGCGCGTGGGCGCGGAGGCGCACCTGACGGTGGCGGTGGTCGACTACACGGCCTTCGGCGCTCGGCACCTGGGCACGGCGTCCCACCATCTGGCCACGCGTGAGACCGGGGCGGATTCAGTCCGCGTCTTCGTCGAGCGAAACGAACGCTTCCGGCTCCCCGAGGACGGAGCGAGGGACGTGGTGATGATTGGCCCGGGCACGGGGGTGGCGCCGTTCCGGGGCTTCGTGCAGGAGCGCGCGGAGACCGGCGCGAAGGGCCGCAACTGGCTCTTCTTCGGCGAGCAGCACTTCCGCACGCAGTTCCTGTACCAGACGGAGTGGCTGGAGGCGTTGAAGAAGAAGACGCTGCACCGGCTGTCGGTCGCCTTCTCGCGAGACACCGAGGCGAAGGTCTACGTGCAGCAGCGCCTGCGCGAGTCGGGCAAGGAGCTCTACGCCTGGCTGGAGGGAGGCGCGGCCCTCTACGTGTGCGGCGATGCCCAGCGGATGGCGCCGGATGTCCATCAGGCGCTCGTGGACATCGTCATCGAGCACGGCGCTCGCGGCCGCGAGGACGCCGAGGACTGGTTGAAGACCCTGCGTGACGAGCGGCGCTACCTGCGTGACGTCTACTGAAGCCCGATTGCGAGCGAAGACATGAGCCCTCAGCCCAAGCCCCTCTCGGAAGTGGAACACATCAAGGCGAACAGCCGTCTGTTGCGCGGCACGCTGGCGGAGAGCCTGGCCGACCCGGTGACGGGCGCCATCGCCCCCGCCGATACCAGCCTCATCAAGTTCCACGGCAGCTATCAGCAGGACGACCGGGACGCGCGGGAGGAGCGTCGGCAGCAGAAGCTGGAGCCGGACTACAGCTTCATGTTGCGCACCCGATTGCCCGGCGGTGTGTGCACGGCGTCTCAGTGGTTGGTGATGGACGGGCTCGCGCGTGAGCACGCCAACGGGACGCTGCGCATCACCACCCGGCAGGCCTTCCAGCTGCACGGCATCCTCAAGGGAGACCTCAAGCCGACCATCGCGCGCATCAACTCGGCCCTCATCGACACGCTGGCCGCCTGCGGTGACGTCAACCGCAACGTGCTGTGCAACCCCAATCCGATGGACACCCGGGTGCACGAGGTCGTCTACGACTGGGCGGTGCGGCTGTCCGAGCACCTGCTGCCCAGGACGCGTGCGTACTACGAGCTCTGGCTCGGCGAGGAGAAGGTGGCCGGAGGCGAGGAGGAGCCGCTCTATGGCGCGACGTATCTGCCCCGGAAGTTCAAGGCGGCGGTGGCGGTGCCGCCGGAGAACGACGTGGACCTCTTCGCCCAGGACCTGGGCTACATCGCCATCCTCGAGGACGGCGTCCTGAAGGGCTTCAACGTCACGGTGGGTGGCGGCCTGGGGGCCACACATGGAGATGCGAGCACGTTCCCTCGGCTCGCGGATGTCATCGGCTTCGTGGTGCCGGAGCAGATGTTGGTCGTGGCGGAGGAGGTGCTGAAGATCCACCGCGACTACGGGGACCGAAGCAATCGCAAGCGCGCGCGGCTCAAGTATGTCCTGGAGGACAAGGGCGTCGCGTGGTTCACGCAGGAGCTGGAGCGCAGGCTCGGTTTCGCGCTGGAGCCCGCGCGGCCCTTCACGTTCGAGCACAACGGAGACCGCTTCGGCTGGCGCGAGGGCCATGACGGACGCTGGCACCTGACGCTGCACCTGGACAGCGGGCGCGTGGCGGACAGACCCGGGGCCCCGCACCTCACGGGCCTGCGAGAGATTGCGCGCATCCACTCGGGTGACTTCCGGCTGACGCCGAACCAGAACCTCATCATCGCGGGCATTCCGCCGGAGTCGCGGGAGCGCATCGAGGCGCTCGTCCAGGCACATGGGCTGGAGGGCTTCCGGACGGCGAGCCCGCTGAGACGCAACGCGCTCGCGTGTGTGGCGCTGCCCACGTGTGGACTGGCGATGGCGGAGGCCGAGCGTTACCTGCCGACGTTCGTGGAGCGGGTGGAGGCGCGGTTGAAGACGCATGGCCTCCAGGACGCGACCATCCTGCTGCGCATCACGGGCTGTCCGAATGGGTGCGCGCGGCCGTATCTCGCGGAGATTGGTCTCGTGGGCAAGGCGCCGGGCCGCTACAACCTGCACCTGGGTGGAGACAGTCGAGGGCAGCGGCTCAACCGGCTGTACCGGGAGAACATCGACGAGACGACCATCCTCGACACGCTCGAGCCGCTGTTCGCCGCGTATGCGCGCGAGCGGCGGCCCGGGGAGGGCTTCGGTGACTACGTGGTGCGAGCGGGACACGTGTCCGCGCCACGAAGTCCCCAGGCCGCGTGAAGCTCAGGCGCCGAACCAGCCGCGCTGGCGTGCGTCCTCGAGCCGGCCTTCCAGGTAGGACCACAGGGCGGGGCAACCCGCCTGGATGGGCGGAGCGATGCGAGCCACCACGCGGGCGTGGCTGACGCCATTCTCTCGCCAGCTCTGCCCTTCGTTGGACAGGTTGAGGAGGACGGGCATGGCGCGGTCCACGGCGTTGGCGTAGCGGGACTCGGGGGTCTCGCCCTGTTCGAACTCGCGCCACAGGGCCAGGAAGAGCGAGCCCTGGGGTTCGGGCAGGAGTCCGAAGATGCGCTCCACGGCCGCGAGCTCGGCCGCCTTGCGCTCCTTCCAGCCGCCCTCGACGAAGGCCAGGGTGTCGCCGGTGTCGATCTCTCCCACGTCGTGCACGAGCAGCATGCGCACCACCCGGTCCATGTCGATGCCCGCGGGTGCGTAGGCGGAGAGCGAGAGGGCCAACATCGCGAGCTGCCAGCTGTGCTCCGCGGAGTTCTCGTAACGCGTCAGCCCCAGCGGCTTGACCTTGCGAGTCACGCCCTTGAGCTTGTCCAGCTCCAGGATGAAGTCGATGATCCGCTGCATTCGGTTCTCCAGAGAGACCACATCAAGGCTGAAGCCAGAACCAGCGTCCCTCGGAACGAAGGGCACCGGCCAGGAACTCTCCGAACGAAGCGGCGATTTGTGGGCAGTACTCCGGGTCAGGGAATCCCTCTCGATAGCCATCACGCATGGGGTAACGCCCGTCCTTCTGCACACTCACGTCCAGGAGGATGTAGTTGCTGTCCCGAACCTCGCAGAGAGAATACCAGGAGGCAGGGCCCGACCGGTCCGAGTCATCCTGAGCCATGACGACCCTTGCACGCCGAATCCGCGACAAGGGGAGGAACGAGAAGGCAGGGTCCCTGGACGTAGGGGTTCGAGGGTCGAAGAGGTCCGCACCATCGCAGTGGAGGTAGAAGGCGCGCAGGTCAGCATCCAGGGGCCATCCCACGTTCCGCTCGAAGGTCGCGATCTGCTCAGGCGTCGCGGGGGGATTGGGATGATGCAGGCGAGATACTTCCGCCAGGAGTCCGTCCATCTCCATCAGCTACTCTCCATAGGGGTAGTCCACTCCAACCGTGGTCCATGGCGGGCTGTTCGCATAGCACTGATTGTAGAGCCCGTTCAGGGTCTCATGAATGTCCTTGGGAAACGGCAGGATGTTCTCCCAATCGGTCGGATTGCCGCCGTGCTTGAGATCTCGTACGTGGTGCGCCGGAAAGGACAGTCCGGTCGAATCGGTCGGCCATGCACCGAAGCGATCTGCCCACTGTTCACGGAACCCGTCGCGCGCATTGTTCCATCGCGACCGGGCGGACTCGTTCGCGCCGACACTGATGGTGGAGTAGTTGCAGCAGCAGTGCGTCATCCCGAAGCGACTTCCGGTCTGCATGACGTTCCCCTGGTAGTCCATCTTCACGTCCGCGAGCCACATACAGCCCTGCAGCGCATGACCCGATCCAGAGCACTTCTCCCTGCAGTAGTTCATGAGCTGCTGACTGCACTGCCAGGGCCCATAGTAGATGACGGTCCGGAACTGACCTCCACCTGGCACGTTCACCACCGGCCCCACCCACTTGCGAACAGCCGCATCGGGACGGAGTGCCGGTCCTTCCGCACAGCTCGCGAGGAACAGCGTGGCCACCAGAACCAGCAGGCGACTCCAGGAACACCCGTTTGGATTGTTGTGCATGGAGGGCACCCTACTGACCGAGGGTGACGTCCTTGCCCGGGAGACTCCGGAGCACCATGCCTACGGAATGACCTTCTTTTGTCGAAGCTCGTCGAAGAGGCGGAAGAACATGGCCTCGGTGTCGACGAACTCGTGGAAGCCGAAGCGGCGTGCCTTCGTCCCGTCGGCGAACATGTCGTAGTCCCACGAGAAGACGAAGTCACCGAATCGCCACGACGACACGTCCTGGTACGAATGCCCCGCCAGCCCGTGCTTCGCCGTCATCGCGTCCCAGAGCGGCCCCTTGTCCGCCATCACCACGTCCAATGACATGGGCAACCCCGGCGCCACCTCCAACCCGAAGTAGCGCGCGATGCTCGGCCACAGCTCGCTCCACCGGAACAGGTCTCCGTTGTTGATGTTGAACGCCTGATTCGCGCACCGCGGCTCCGTCGCCGCCCACACCGTCGCCTTCGCGAGCAGGCCCGCGTCCGTCATCTCCAACAGCGCATGGTACGCCCCCGGCTTCCCCGGGAACCTCAAGGGCAACCCCAGCTCCTTCGAGATGGACGCATACACGGCAATCACCAACGCCAGGTTCATGGGATTGCCCAGCGCCACGCCGCCCACCACCGACGGACGGATGGCCGACCACGTCCACGCCTTGCCCCGCTGACGCTGCGCCAGGAAGCGCTGCTGGTCCACGTTGAACTCCGGAGGCATGTGCTCCGGGTCCGTCTCCCGCGCCGGCGTCTTGAACGGCCCCAGATGCGCGCCATACACCTTGTAGCCCTGCATCAGGCTGACATGACGCAGCCCCGGGGCCACCGGCTCCAGCGCCTCCACGACATTCACCAGCATCGCCAGGTTCGGCGCCACCAGCTCCGCCCACGTCGGCCGGTCCTGGTACGCGGCGTAGAAGACGTGCGTCACCCGTCCCAGCTCCGCCAGCTTCACCCGGCAGTCCTCCGCGTCGAGCAGGTCCACCTTCACGTGCCGCACCCGTCCCGCCGACTCACCCCCTCGTCTCGACAGACCGATGACCTCCCAGTCTCCCAGCGACGCCAGATGCTCGATGAGGTTCTTCCCGATGACCCCCTGCGCCCCCACCACGAGCGCGATCTTCTCCTGTGCATTCATTGCAGGCTCCCGTGCAGCGTTCGAGAAGACACCGCGCCGGAACGCGGCTCACGCGACTCCAACCACAGCGCCACGAGCACGACGACCATCGCGGACACCGGCACCAGCGCGGACACCCAGGTGATGGCTCCCAACCCCGGTCCGTCGTCGATGACGACCCCGCCGAACCACGCCCCCAGCGCATTACCCAGATTGAACGCGCCGATGTTGAGACTCGACGCGAGGCTCTGCCCCGCCCCTTGCGCCTTCTCCAGCACCCACATCTGGAGCGGCGGCACCGTGGCGAAGGCCGCCGCGCCGAACACCCCCACCGCGATGACGGTGAGCACGCGGTCCTCCCAGACGAACGTCATCCCGAAGAGCACCACCGCCAGCACCGCGAGCGTCCCGAGAATCGACGGCACCAACCTCCGGTCCGCCAGCTTCCCGCCCACGAGATTCCCCACCACCAACCCACCCCCGAAGACCAACAGGATGGGCGACACCGCCGACGCCGAGAACCCACTCAGCCGCGTCAGCAACGGCGCGATGAAGGTGAACACGGCGAACACCCCGGCGAAGCCGAGCACCGTCGTCAACAACCCCAGCAACACCGGCCGTCGGCCCAAAGCCCGCAGGTCCGCGCGCCAATCCCCCTGCTCCGCCGGCGCGCCATCCTTCGGCACGTACACCGCAACCACCGCCACCGCGACGAGCCCGATGAGCGCCACCGCCCAGAACGTCGCTCGCCAGCCATACGCCTGCCCCAGCCACGTCCCCAGCGGCACGCCGAGGATGTTCGCCACCGTCAGGCCGGTGAACATGATGGCGATGGCCGACGCGCGCCGGTCCACCGGCACCAACCCCGTCGCCACGACGGAGCCCACGCCAAAGAAGGTCCCATGCGACAGCGCCGTCAGCACGCGGGCCAGCATCAGCGTACCGTACGTGGGCGCCAGCGCGCAGAGCACGTTGCCCACCGTGAAGATGACCATCAGCCCCAGCAGCACGCGCTTGCGGGACCAGCGCCCCGTCAGCACCGTGAGCACGGGGGCCCCGGCCACCACGCCCAGCGCGTAGCCGGAGATGAGCAGACCCGCCGTGGAGATGGAGACGCCCAGGTCGGCGCCCACCTCCATCAACAAGCCCATGATGACGAACTCCGTGACGCCGATTCCAAAGGCGCCCACGGTCAATGCGAACAAGGCCAGCGGCATGGCTTCGTGGCCCTCCGTGCAAGAAGTGGATGGGCCCTTGTATGGACGCCGCGATTTCCGTGCGGTAGAGCGCCGTGCGGAACAGGACTTGTGACTTCGGCTCACCATGGCTCGACTCGACGTCAATCGCTTCGGAGAGATGGAGGTCTTCGTGAAGGTGGTGGAGCTCGGCGGCTTCTCCGCCGCGGCCCGCGCCTTCCGGATGACGCCCTCGGCGGTGAGCAAGCTGGTGGCCCGGCTGGAGCAGCGACTGGGAGCCCGCCTGGTCAACCGCTCCACCCGCGCGCTCCAGCTCACCCCGGAGGGCTGCGGCTTCTATGAGCGCAGCGTGCGCATCCTCGCCGAACTGGAGGAGGCCGAGCGCGGCGCCTCCACGAGCGACGAGCCCCGGGGCCGTCTGCGCGTCAACACCAATGCCGCCTTCGGCCGCGTGCTGCTCATCCCCCTGCTGCCCGGCTTCCTCGCTCGTCACCCCGGCGTGTCGGTGGAGTTGGTGCTGACGGACCAGCTCATCGACCTGCTCGACGAGCGCACCGACGTGGCCATCCGCCACGGCCAGCTCAAGAGCTCCCAGCTCACCTCCCGCCGCCTGGGCGAGACGCGGATGGTCATCGTCGCCTCACCGGACTACGTGAAGCGCCACGGCCTGCCCCGGTCGCCCGAGGAGCTCGGCGCCCACAACCGGCTGGGCTTCAGCTACGCGCGCGCCATCGAGGGCTGGCCCCTGGAGGAAAAGGACACGCAGCTCGCCGTGCCGCCCATCGGCAACGTCCAGGCGAGTGACGGCGAGGCGCTGCGACAGCTCGCGCTGGCCGGCGTCGGACTGGCGCGGCTGGCGCGCTTCCAGGTGCAGGACGACCTGGACAAGGGTCACCTCGTGCCCGTGCTCGAAGAGCACAACCCCGGCGACACCGAGGCCATCCACGTCCTCTTCATGAGCCAGGGTGGCCACCTGCCCTCGCGCGTGCGCGCCTTCGTGGACCACCTCACCGCCCACGTGCGCATCCCCTGACGCGAGACTTCAGGCCCGCGTCAGTCGCGAGGCGAGCCGGGGCAACACGTCCCCCGCGCTCGCTTCGATACACAAGTCCGCCAGCTCCACGCCGCGACACTCGCCCAGGTTGAGGATGGCGATGGGCACCTGTCGCTCGGAGGCGCGCACCAGGAAGCGATAGCCGGAGTAGATGGCCAGCGACGAGCCCACCACCAAGAGCGCGTCCCCCTCCTCCAGCAACCCGAAGGCGTCCGCCACCGTGGGCGCGGGCACGTTGTCCCCGAAGAACACCACGTCCGGCTTCAGCGTCCCGCCACAGCGCAGGCACGCGGGCACCTGGAAGGACTGGAGCGCCTCCGAGCTCAGCTCCGCGTCACCGTCCGGCCGCAGCTCCAGCACCTGGTGCGTGAAGTCCGGATTGAGCGACAAGAGACGCTCCTGCAGGTCGACGCGAGCCTCCTGTGCGCCACAGTCCAGACAGCGCACGCGGGCCAGCGCGCCGTGCAGTTCGATGATGCGCGAGCTGCCCGCGACGTGGTGCAGCCGGTCCACGTTCTGGGTGATGAGCCCTCGGACATGGCCTGCCTGCTCCAACGCGGCCAGCGCCTGGTGCGCGGCGTTGGGACGGGCGGCGGCGAAGCGCGGCCAGCCGAGCAGGCTGCGCGCCCAGTAGCGGGCCCGCACCTCGGGGCGCTGGAGGAACTCGCGGTGCTGGATGGGGTTGCGAGCGCGGGCGCGGGTGCCCGGACCGCGATAGTCGGGGATGCCCGACTCGGTGCTGCACCCGGCGCCGGTGAGCACCACCGTGCGGCGTCCTCGCAGCAACGAGACCAGCGCCTCCACGTCCTCGGCGGCTCCTGGCACGGGTGACGTCAGCGGCGATTGGCTCATGGCGGCCTACGTATAATGGCCACCCCGCCAACTTGCCCAGCCTCCCTGTCCGCCCTCCCGGCGCCAGGAGCAGGACTCCGCCCCGCCGGCCCGGCTGGCGAGCAGGCCGCCGCCCGAGGAAGCCCCGAGGCCCCGTGCCCTCCCGTGCCGTGCAAGCTTCAGCTCACCGAGGGCGACGAATCGTTGCGCAGCAGCGCGTCGGCCACACCCACGCGACCCACCTCGCAGGCGGCGACAGGTCGACTCCGTCGCGTCGGCCACACCCGAGCGCAAGGTGGAGGGCCTCCCGAAAAGGCACCGCCCGGCCGTGAGCACCGAGGGCCCCGCTCCACAGGAGTCATCCGTGATAGACGCCCACCCATGCCCAGCTGGCAATGGAAGGCGTTCACGGAGCTGACGCTCGAGGAGCTGTACGCGGTGCTCGCGCTGCGACAGGAGGTCTTCGTGGTGGAGCAGCGCTCCATCTACCAGGACGTCGATGGCCTGGACCCGAGCTCGATGCACCTCCTCGCCCACGAGGGCGAGGGCCCGGAGCGCTTCCTCTCCGCGTACCTGCGCATCCTCCCGCCCGACGTGAAGTTCCCCGGCGCCGCGAGCCTGGGCCGCGTGGTGACCTCGCCCCGCGCCCGGGGACGCGGACTGGGCAGGGAGCTGACGGAGCGCGGCATCGCCCAGCTCGAAACCCTGTACCCCGACACCACGGTCCGCATCTCCGCGCAGGACTACCTGCGCGCCTTCTACACGAGCCTCGGCTTCATCGCGGAGGGCGAGGTCTACGACGAGGACGGCATCCCGCACATCGAGATGTCCCGCCGTCCCCGTCGTTGAGCCCCGCGCGGGCTAGTTGTTGAAGTACGGCGAGGTCGCCTGACGAAGCAGCGCGGCCAGGTCCTCCGCCTCGAGCAGCTGCCGCCCGGAGAGGCCGGGGAGCTCCGCCTCGACCGCGAGCCGCCCCTCCCGGAGGATGGCGTAGGCCTCGAAGGTCTGGAGCTGCTTGAGAATCCGCACCATCACCTTCCGCGTCGCGAAGACGCGCACGCCATCCACGTTGAGCAGGTTGGCGCGCAGCTGCGCGAGAATCAGCGGGGTCATCGCCGTGTCCGGCCGGGGGGCGTTGCGCACATACCCTCGTAGCGATGCCGCATCCAGGTAGAGGCGCTGGAACACGACGCGCGTCATCAGGTCCGCCCTCGCGCCGTGGCCCGGGTCCGCCGCCAGCACCTCCGGAGCGATGGGCGCCTCCAACCCCTGCATGGCGAGATTCCAGGCATGGACACGCTGCGCCGGGAGACGGGATGCCCTCACGTACTGGAGGACGCCGTTGAGGGGGCCGTCGGCGGGACTGGGGCCGCTGCCCGCCAGGTGCGCGTCGAGGGCCTGCCGGTATTCGGGACCGTAGAAGAGCGTCAGCGGCGCGGGCGTCGCATCGTACCGGTTGCAGTCCGGGTCCGTGAACGTATCCGAGTCCATGCAGAACGGCTCCGTGGGCGGCGAGGAGGACAGCCCATACAGGTAGCGGACGGCGGCAACGTCATAGGGGCCGACCGCGGCGCCCCGCTGTTCCTGCTCCGCCGGGTTCGTGTACTCCATCACCGAGTTGGACGGCATCGCGAACGAGCCCTTGAAGTTGTGCCGAAGGCCCAGCGTGTGCCCCACCTCGTGCATCACCACCGTGGTGAAGAAGCGCTCCACCCGCTCCTCGAGCGCGCGCCCGGAGAGCGCGTCACGCGCGGCCCCCTGCGCCCGGAGCAGGCCGGAGAAGCTCGTTGCCACGTCCGACAGGTGCATCTCGCACAGGTGGGAGGCCGCCATGCCGTTCCAGGAGAGCTGGAGGGCCTTCTGCGGCCGGGGCGCCACCGCGGGCGCGGCCCCGGTCGGCGACGAGCCGATGAACGCGATGGCGTAGTCCAGCCACGCGATGCCGAGGTATACGCTCGCCCCCAGCGTCTCGCCCGTATTCGGATTCGTGCGCCAGTCCGCGAACGCCGCCCGCTCGCTCGGGTCCGGGTCGAAGAGGATGAAGTTCTTGTCGTCGTCCCCGAAGGACTCGCCGGGCTCGGCCAGGCGCGTGGTGAACACCGTGAAGCCGAAGGCCTGGTTCCACTGCTCCACGCCCTTCTTCACCGCGCCGATGATGTCGTAGGCCTGGTAGCGGGGGTCCGCCTGGGTCGCGCGCAGCGTATCGCTCAGCACCCAGGTGATGGGCTTCATGCCGGGGCGGATGTTCCACTTGCCCACCAGCTCCTCAGAGAGCCCGCCAGAGTTCGGGACGATGCGGGAGGCGCTGCCGAAGAAGTGCTCTGGCGTCGGGGGCACCCGCATGGGGGTGAAGCCCTGGCCCTCCTGGTAGCGACGCAGCGCGACGCCCACCGTCGCGGTGACGCGGAACGAGTCGGCGGGAATTCCCTCGATGCCGAAGTTGAGGTCCGCATGGCCGGTGATGACCTTCTGGAAGGAGACCCCGTCCTTCAGCGCGCGGAAGCGCTGCGCGAACGCCAGCTCCACCGAGAACGGCGGGCCGTAGAGGGTGCGGGTGAACGCATCCATGCCCATCACCCGGTCCAGCCCCGCGGCCGGGTCGAAGAGCACGTACTGGTCCGAGCCGCGCAGGCGAGAGAAGCCCGGGTGGTCGTCGATGACGGGCCACGCCTCGACGATCTCCTCGGGCTTGAAGAGCGTGCTGCGCACCTGGGTGTCATCCACGTCGAACACATACAACTTGCCGTTCTGCTCCTTGAAGGACACCACGCGCACGCCCACGGAGGTGGCGCTTCGGTCCAAGAGGCTCTCCGGGGTGTGCTGCTCCAGATAGACAGACATGAACCAGCGCTTGCCCAGCTCACTTCTGCGCAGCGCCAGGTAGAACGTGCCGGGCGAGTCGTCCTGGAGTCCCGTGGCCGCCGAGCCCAGCCCCGAGCGCAGCCGCTCGATGGCGCCGGGCTCCAGCGTCCTCGGAATGGCGACGATGGGCCCCTCCAGCGTCACCTGGGACACCTCGGGATGGACCGCGTCGGAGCATCCGGACGACACCATCCAGAGCGCGCACACCCAACCCAGCAACCCGCGTCCGCGGGCCTGTGTTCGAGTCATCATGTCGCTTCCTTTCCGGGAGACCTTCGAGGAAACGAGAGCAATCCCCACGCATATCGAAGCGCGCTACGCTGTCGGGACTTCAACCTCCAGCCCGACGAGTGTGTGTCTTCGTGTACGAGCGCTTGAGATGGACCCTGCTGATGCTGGCGCTGTGGCTCGGCGCCTCGGGCTGTGTCATCGGCCCGCGCTTCACGCGCTGCCCCGGCGAGGGAGGGCGCGGCTGGGTGGAGCTGGACAGCGAGCACTACACGCTGCGCACGGACCTGCCTGCCGAGCAGGCTCGCGAGGCGATGGGGGAGCTGGAGCGCACGCGCATGGTGCTGCTCGCGGGCATGTGGCCCTCCGCGCTCCGACAGCCGATGGCGAAGCTGTCCGTCTACATCCTCGCGGATTGGAAGGAGTTCAAGGGCCTCTTCCCACGCCGCGTGCAGGCGCTCTACCACCGCTCGGAGACCGAGGCGCTCATCGTCCTGTCCGGACCGCCCTCGGCGTGGGCGAACCGCTACTCCCCCTTCTCCGCGGACTCCTCCTCACGGCTCAACCACGAGCTGGCGCACTACCTGAGCTCCTATGTCCTGCTGCGCCAGCCGCTGTGGCTCTCGGAGGGGCTCGCCGAGTACCTGGAGACCGCGCAGCTCACGCAGGACGGCAGGAGCGCCGTGCTGGGCGTCCCCAACAAGGACGCCACCTATGTGGCGGCCCGTCTGCTGCGCGACTCGGTGAACAGCACCCGGGGCGGCGGCGTGGTTCCGGGCACCCTCGCCTGGGAGCCAGGGCTGAACTTCGAGGAGCAGGACCGCGAGCTCTCCGCCATGTACGCGGGCAGCTGGATGCTGGTGCACTGGCTCATCCACGAGCGCGCCGAGCGCTTCGCCGAGTTCCAGGCGCTGCTGTCGCAAGGGGTGGCGCCCGACGAGGCCCTCCAGCGGGCGCTCCCGGAATTGCAGCGGGGCAAGATGGACGAGACGCTCTGGGAATACGTCCGGGCGCGCCCTCCTCCGCCGCGCCAGGTGGTCGTTCCGCCCACGGACACGGCCTTCGTCGAGCGAACGCTGGAGGACGCGGAGGTGCACGCCACGCGCTCGAAGCTGGCCGCGCTGGGGGCGTCCATGGCCCGGCAGGCGGCGCTCGTGAAGAACCGCCAGGTGCTGGCTCGCAAGGAACTGGACGAGGCCCTTCGCATCGACCCCGAGGGGCTCCCGGCCCTGACGGTGAAGTCCGCCGAGGCCTCGCGTGAGGAGAGGCTCACGCTCGCGAGGACGGCGGTGCGCGCCCACCCCGATGACAGTGGCGCGTGGCTGCTGCTCGGCGCCGCGCTGGAGCCAGACGAGGCGGCCCAGGAGGAGCGCGAGGCCGCCTACAAGAAGGCCCTCTCGCTGGACCCTCGGAGCATCCCCGCCACGAAGGGGCTGGCGTGGCTGTACGTCACCCAGGGCCGCTCCGCGGAGGCGCTGCCCCTGGCCCAGTGGGCCGTGTCGCTGGCGCCGTGGAGCCCCTCCGCGCTGGACACCCTGGCGCTCGCGCTCGCGGGACAGGGGCGCTGCGAGGAGGCCCTCCAGCTGGAGCACCGCGCGATGGGGCACCTGCGCGAGCAGCGCAGCACGGAGCAGGAGCACGTCCTGCGCGAGCGCCTGGCGAAGCTCGCCGACGGTTCGCTGTGCAAGCCCGCGCCGCCGTGACGGCTACAGCTTGCGCAGCCGCACGCGCTTGACCTTGTGGTCCGGCCCCTTGAGCAGGATGAGCCGGGCCCGCGAGCGCGTGGGCGCGATGTTCTGCGCCAGGTTGGGGCCGTTGATGTCGCCCCAGATGTTCTCCGCCATGGCCGTCGCCTGCTCGGGCGTCAGGTCCGAGAAGCGGCGGAAGTAGCTGCGCTCGTCGCGGAAGGCCGTCTGCTGCAGGCGCAGGAAGCGGTCCACGTACCAGCGGCGGATGTCCTGCTCGCTGGCGTCCACGTAGATGGAGAAGTCGAAGAAGTCCGACAGGAAGGTGTGGGGGATGCGCTGCCCGACGACGCCGGACTGCAGGACGTTGAGGCCCTCCAGGATGAGGATGTCGGGCTGGCGGATGACCTTCGCCTCCTCGGGCACCACGTCGTAGACCAGGTGCGAGTACACCGGCGCCGTCACCTCCGCGCGCCCCGCCTTCAGCTCCGCGAGCAGCCGCACCAGCGCGCGCCGGTCATAGCTCTCCGGGAAGCCCTTGCGGTTCATCAGGCCGCGCTCGGTGAGGATGCGGTTGGGGAAGAGGAAGCCGTCCGTGGTGACCAGCTCCACCCGCGGGTGGTCCGGCCAGCGCGCCAGCAGCGCCTGGAGGATGCGGGCCGTGGTGCTCTTGCCCACCGCGACGCTGCCGGCGATGGCGATGATGAACGGCACCTTCTGCGTGGTGCCCCCCAGGAAGGCCTGCTGCTCGGCCCACAGCCGCTGCGCGGCCAGGACCTGGAGGTTGAGCAGTCGGGACAGCGGCAGGTAGACGTCCGCGACCTCCTCCAGGTCCATGTGCTCGCCCAGCCCGCGCAGCCCGTCCAGGTCCTCTGTCGTGAGCGTCAGCGGCGTGGAGGCGCGCAACGCCCGCCAGGCCTCGCGCTCCAGCTCGACGAACATGGACACCGAGGGCACGGCGGCTGCGGTCATGGAGAAGCTCTTTTCCGGAGGCTGGTGGATTCCGCGCCTACCACAGCGCGGCGCTCGGTGCGCGGGCTCAAGTGCCGGAGGCGGGGTCCCACCCGTAGAAACGCTTCAGCTCTTCATACAGGTCAGGCGTCTTCTTGCGCATCCGCTCGGGTCGCTCGAAGAAGTTCTCGCTGGCCACGGCGAAGAACTCCGCCTCGTTGAGGGCGCCGTAGTCATCCAGCACCTGGCGCTCGCGGGGGCGGCCCTGCTGGAGCGCGTGGAAGTGCTCGCTCATCACCGAGGCCCAGGTGCGGTAGTGCGAGTAGCTGCGCAGCTTCGGCGTGCCGTCGAAGGCCCCGTCGGCCCGGTCCAGCACGTGGGCGAACTCGTGGGTGGCGGTGTCGTGGCCGTCATCGGGGTTTCGCAGCCCGCCGAGCACCGCGGCCCAGGAGAGGATGACCGAGCCCCAGTGCTTCGCCTCGCCCAGCACCACGCCGGTGCGGTCCGGCAGCAGGAAGGCGTCCGGGTACACGATGACTTCGCGCAGCCGGTCGTAATACGACAGGTCCAGGTGCACGACGAGCTGCACGGCGGTGGCGGCCACGACGACGCGAATCTCGTCGGTGATGTCCAGCCCCCCCGCGCCGATGAACTCCTTCTCCCAGACGAAGACCTTCAGCTTCGCGAGGAAGTCCTCGCGCAGGGAGGGCGACAGCCTGGAGAAGAACGGGACATGGGCCTCCAGGTGGCCCAGCCACTCGGAGGGGAACGGCCGCCGCAGCAGACGTCGGCGTCGGAGCTGGCGAAACAGACCGGTCATCGGGACACGACCCCGGGGACGTCCCGGAGCTTCCTCGGGGGCAGGCATAGCAAATGTTTCACTGTCGTGCCTTCCCGTCACTCCGCAGTCCCGGAGGGCCTGCGGGGGCGGTAGGGTGGGCCTGGAGGGCCCAGGCCGGTAGCCCCGACGCGGTCATGGATGTGCGACGAGTCATGAGCGGACGAGTGGTGAAGTGGTGCGCGATGCTGGGACTCGCCCTGGGGGCGGGGCAGGCGGGCGCGCAGGAACCGGGACAGGTGGTGGACGAGGTGGTGGTGCGCGGTCCGGAGAAGACGCGCCCGGAGACGGTGCAGGCGTACTCGCGCATCGACGCGGGGGACGAGCTCGCCTTCGAGGAGCTGGACAAGGTGGAGCGACGGCTGCTCGCCACCGGCCTGTTCCAGGAGGTGAAGGTGAGCACCGAGCCCACGGGCGCGGGGCGCGTGCGCCTCATCCTGGAGGTGGAGGAGAAGGCCTCGTGGGTGGTGGCGCCCACCTTCGCGCTGTCCTCGGACAACGTGGGCGGCGGCTTGCTGTACGCGGAGAACAACCTGTGGGGCCGCAGCAAGAAGTTCGCGACCGCCGCGCAGGTGAGCACCGCGGAGAGCGGCCTGTTCGTCGGCTACCTGGACCAGAACGTCTTCGGGTTGCCGCAGCTGCGCTTCAGCCTGGAGGGCCAGCTTCGGAGCGACCGCATGGACGAGTACCGGCCCGGAGCGGGCCAGGAGGACCCGGAGGTGGTGCGCCGCACGCGTCTCAACTCGGCCTCGCTCGCCGGTGAGTTCGGCGTGATGCTCTTCGAGCGCGTGCGCGCCGCGGTGAAGTACCGGCTGATGAGCATCGACGCGAAGTCGCCGGACGCGAAGGAGGAGGTCACCACGCCCGCGTTCTCCACCGGGCCCGCGCAGCAGGACGCGTCGGTGCGGCTGATGGTGGGAATCGACACGCGGCAGAACCTGCACGCGGTGATGGAGGGCATCAACCTGGAGGCCTCCTACGAGGTGTCCAATCCCGAGGTGGGCAGCGACTTCCGCTACCGGCGCTTCGGGCTGCTCTACCGCCACGGCCTGCGCCTGTTCGAGGAGCACAACGTGGTGCTGCGCGGCGAGGCGGCCGCGGGCGTGGACCTGCCCTTCCACCAGGAGCTGGTGATGGGCGGCAACTCGCTGCGTGGCTTCGTCCACCGGCAGTTCCGCGGCGACACGCGCCTGTCGTTCACCGCCGAGTACCACTTCCCGCTCTTCACCATCCGCCAGCTGTCGTTCCGGGGCGTGGGCTTCTCCGACACGGGGCTGATGGTGTGGCGGGACCTGCCCGCCGACGGCGAGCTGCGGGACGTGAACGGCCGCGTGGTGCGCGGCTACCTGCCCGACAGCAAGAGTGGCCTCAAGGGCTCCACCTTCGCGCAGGGCGTGGGCGCGGGCCTGCGGCTGTACCTGCGCAACATCGTCCTGCCGTTGGTGGGCGTGGACGCGGCCTACGGCGTCAACTCGGGCGAGTTCCGTTTCTATCTGGTGGCGGGCGTCAGTCCGTCCTGAAGCGGACTGTCAGCCGGGAGAGTCCCGCGGCGTCCGGTGCGGCGCGCGGGACGTCCCCCACGGAGCGGTCAGCACGACTACGCTCGAGGGAAGCCAGCGGCTCGCCGTCCTTCCTCTTCTCCCCGTGGGTGCTCACCATGTCCCAGGAACGCTTCACGACGAGCCGAGAGGTGTACCACCGCATCCGGTGGGACCCTCGGCTGGAGGCCCGTGAGTTCGTCATCGGCTACGACACCCACGGCGAGGACCTGGAGGAGATGCCGTTCGAGGCCTTCGTGCCGGACGGCGAAATCCCCTGGCACCGCGTCTGGTACTTCAAGCGCGGACGCGAGGTGGTGTGGGACCGCAAGGAGCGCATCGACCGGCTGAATCACCTCGTCGAGCCTTCCGCCGAGCCCCCCGCCCCCACCCCGCCCCGTCCTCGGGAGGTCCCCGGCTTCGCGCGCCTGCATGTCTTCCGCTACGACGCGCGGGCCGGGGATTGGATGAAGACTCCCTCCTCGTCGCCGGGGGACACGCGCCCGGCGCCGGAGCGACTCACCCTGGCCACCTTCAACGTCCTCTTCGACCTGTATGACCGGGAGAAGCTCGCGACCGAGCACCGCACGCCCGCCGCCCTGGCGCTGCTGCGCGAGACGGACGCGGACGTCATCGTCCTCCAGGAGGTCACCGCGCCCTTCCTGCGGGCTCTGCTCGCCGAGGGCTGGGTGCGCGAGCACTACCAGGTGTCGGACGGTCCCGAGGCGAACACCGTCGTCCCCTACGGACAGGTGCTCCTGTCACGCGAGCCCCTCGCCTCGGTGTGGCAGCGGGTCTTCTCGCGCGACAAGCGCCTCATCGTGGGCGAGCTGCGACTGGCGGGCGGGCCGCTGTGGGTGGCGACACCGCACCTGACGAGCAACCGCGAGACCACCGGCGCCGCGGCCCGGGCCGTCCAGGTCCAGGCGCTGCTGGAGGAACTGCCGTCACTGACTGGCGACGACGACGCGAGCGTGCCCGACGTCGTGCTGGCCGGTGACTTCAACTTCGGGGACGGCGACGCGGAGGCCGAGTCCTTCCGTCGCGCGGGCTTCGTGGATGCATGGCCCACGCTGCGCCCGGCCGAGCAGGGCGAGACGTACAATCCGCGACTCAACTCGCTGGCCGCCATCACCACCGTGTCGGGGCGGCTCCAGCGGTTGGACCGCGTGCTGGTGGCCTCACCTTCGGGGCGACTCTCGCCGGAGTCCATCGAGCTCTTCGGTGAGGCGCCGCTGAAGGGCGTGCGTGCGCCGTCCGGAGAGGCCCTGTTCGCGTCGGACCACTTCGGCATTCGCTGTGTCCTGCGCCGCGACACCCGCGCGGCGTCCGTGACGGGGGCCGCGGCGGCGCGGCTGGTCCATCACACGGCCGTGGTGCTCATTCCCCCCGAGTCCGTGTGGCCGCCCATCCAGGCGCTCCGCAAGAAGCACGACGCGAAGTTCGAGCGGTGGATGCCCCACGTCACCCTGCTCTACCCCTTCCTCCCCGAGGAAGACTTCGACACGGCGGAGGCGCTGCTCTCCGAGGCCGCGCGGAGCCTCGAGCCCTTCCAGGTGACGCTCGCCGACTTCGACCACTTCGACCACCGCGCCAGCGCGACGGCGTGGTTGAGGCCCGAGGACGCGCCCCGAGGTGCGCTGGCGCGACTGCACGCGAAGCTCGTCTCCGTGGTGCCCGAGTGCGCACCACCGGCCCATGGGTTCCACCCGCATCTGTCCGTGGGACAGGTGCCCCACTCGGACGACGTGGACGTGGAGCGCACCGTCGCCACGTGGGCACGGGGCTGGCGTCCGCTGAGCTTCGAGGTCCGCGAGGTCTGCATCATCCGCCGGCAGGGCAACACGCCGTTCGAGGTCGTCCGACGCATTCCGCTCGGCGGCCTCGGTGTCGCGCGGGCGGAGGCCACGACGTCGGGCACCGGTGACGACGCGCTGCGCTCCGCCCTCGAGAACGTGGGCGCCGTCGAGAGCGCTCCCGAGACCCGGGCGAAGCGCGATGAAGCCATGGAGCGGCTGCGGGTGCTGTGCGCTCGCGTGGGCGCCTCGCTGCATCCGTATGGCTCCTATCTGCTGGGGACCGATGGCGCGGGCAGTGACGTGGACGCGGTGGCGCTCGGCCCCTCGAGCCAGTCACGGGAGGACTTCGCGCGGGAGCTGTTGGGCGAGCTGGCGAGGTCGGAGCCCGAGAGCCGCGCGGCCTCGCGCTTCGTCGCCGATGCGGCCATCCCGCTGGTGAAGGTGGTGCTGGGCGGCGTGAGCTTCGAGGTGTCCCACGCCAGCCGGCCCGAGGGCACTGAAGGCCTCGACCCGCTGGAGCTGCTCGCGCGTCACGCGGACGCGTTCGACCCCGCGGGCCTGCGCTCGGTGCTGGGGCTCGCGGACATGAAGGGCGTGCTGGAGGCGCTCGGTCCGGATGAGGACACCCACGCGAGGTTCCGGCGACTGCTGCGTGCCGTGAAGGCCTGGGCCCGGGCTCGGGGGCTGTATTCGCATGCGCTCGGCTATCTCGGGGGCCTGTCGTGGACGGTGCTCGCGGCCTGGGCCACCACGCGCGCGGCACCCGAGGCGGTGAAGTCCGACGTGGACCTGCTCGCGCACTTCTTCGACACCTTCGCCACGTGGCCCTGGCCCCAACCCGTGGCCCTGACGATGGAGACCGCGCGCTACCGGCCGGACGGCAAGCGGGACCTGTTGCCCATCATCGCCCCCGTGGCGCCGCTGAGGAACACCGCGCGCAACGTGTCGCGCTCCACGTCCCGCATCCTTCGCGAGGAGTGGGCGCGCGCACGGGAGCTCGTCGCCCAGGCGCGCAGGACGGGGACGCCCGGAGCGTGGTCCCTGTTGTTCGAGCCGCTGGATTCGACCAGCCAACCGTCGACCCGACTGCGGCTGAGCGCCGACGCCAAGACTCCCGAGGGACGCGAGGTCGCCCAGGGGTGGCTGCTCGGACACATCACGGCCCTGGCGTACCGCCTGGAGAGTGATCGCCGCCTGACGGTGCGTCCCCTCCAGGCGCCGGGCACCGGGGGCTCGCTGCTCATCGGCCTGGAGGCCCGGGACACGAGCGCGCTCGCGTGGAGGCCGGGCACGCCGCTCGTCGAGGCCGTGGAGTCCTTCCGCGCGTCGTTCCTGGAATGGGCCCACCGTCCCGACGGAGCCACCCTCCAGGTGGAGCTGTCACGAGCGAGCGCCTCGGGCCTCCCCGGGGAAACAGACCCGTAAGGACAGACACCCCGCTCCAGCCCTGGCGCGTCCCATGAACATCCTCCCTGAGTGAGATAGGCTTCACCCGAAGTCATTCACACCAGGGGGGTCGTCGTGTCCCAGAGCCATCGTGTCGCGAAGCTGCCCATCCGCATGCGGGGCTTCGTGCAGCCCGACAGCCAGTCGCAGTTCGAGGGCTACGTCGAGGCAGGCACCTACTTCGTGCTCGAGGAGAAGCCGGGCAGCCCGACGCCGGACACGGACTTCGTGCGCCTGGAGGTCCCTACGCTGGGCGCGTTGGACACCTGGGTCTGCACGCGCTGGCGCACGCAGCACTACGTGAGCGTGACGAACCAGGCGCAGCCTCCGCCCGCCGTGCGGCTGCCCTTCGATGACGACCCATTGGCCATCGCCGAGAGCCAGCTCGTCACGCTGCTCCAGGGGCTGAAGGACTTCCGCTATGACCTGGACCAGGCGTACTACCCCTGGGACCTCCCGGGCATCCGCGTCCCTCGCGCGCCGCCCCTGTTCAACAACTGCTGCACCTTCGTTGAGGCGCTCACGGTGAAGGCCTTCGCGGACGCCCACGGCGCGAACTTCGCGTGGGACTCGCGGCGCCACCGGCAGATGATGATTGCCTCCACGGAGGACTACTTCTCCCCCGTCACCGCCGCCGTCGAGAGCGGCATGGCCATCCCCGCGCCCTCGGCCGATGCCCACCCGCATCCGTGGACGCTCATCCAGGGCTGGCGCAACCAGTGGCGCTCCGGCCACACCTTCCTGGTGGTGGACCACCACCCCGCCACCGACAAGGTCCTGGTGCTGGAGTCCAACTGCGCCAACGGCCTCGACGGCGTCGGCTACCGGGGCATCGGCAACCTGAGGAGTATCGGCCTCGAGCCGCCGGAGGGCTGGTGGAACCTGCCGGACGTGTGGACGTGGCGGAAGCTCTGCTCCACGTATCTCTTCCGCCAGCAGGCCTGGCTCAAGGTCAAGGACCGCTCCTTGTCCCGGCTGTCCGCCACCTCGCCCTGAACGCGCGGCTCAGAAGCGCCGGCGCCGCAGCTCCAGCATCCACGCCTCCAGCGCGTCCACGGCCCGGGAGGGCGGCGCCTCGGGCAGCACCGACGCCGCCAGCGCCGCGTCGAGCACCTCGAACGAGCGGGCCACCCGGGCGCGCCACGCTTCGCTGAGCGCCTCCGGCAGCTCGCTCTTCTCCCCACGCCGCTTCTGTTCCACCAGCTCGCGGGCCTCGGAGAAGCCGTGGGCGTCCAGCAGCTCGGTGACGTCCGTCTCCACGACACCGGTGCGCAGCAGGTGCGTGCCCGTCAGCGTGGTGCGCAGCACGTAGAGCAGCTTCTTGGCGGAGCGAAAGCCGCTCTTCTCCCACTCGCGGAGCTGGCCGTGGGCGAACCCGTTGTAGTGCCGGAACACCCGCCGCGACAGCACCTCGCGCGCCAGCGGCTGGAGTGACTCCAGGTCCGCAGATGCGCGCAGGGTGATGGCGCCCAGGATGCGCTCCAGGTAGTTGCCATTGCCCTGCAGCAGTCCCTGGAGGACGGCTGCGAGCTCGTTGGACGAGTAGTCCACCTCCACCCCGTCCACGACCTCCAGGCGCTCGGCGTTGAGCTGCCGGGGGCTGAGCCCCAGGAGCATGGCCGTGGGCGCCACGTGGATGGACTTCAGGTCCAGATCACTGTCGGGCGAGGGGAACCCGTAGGCATGCGCCCCCGTCAGCGACACCACCAGGTGCTCGCGCCGCGCGGACTCCTCGTCGAGCACGCGGTCCGCCACCGTCTTCTCGTGCTCCGTCAGCGTGCCCTTCATTCCGAATCCCTCCACTCCATCCGCGGGGCCTCGGGCGCATCGTGTCCCCAGGGGCCCGCCACCTTCGTCACCCAGCGCCGCGCCACTTCATCCCCCACCCGCCGCAGCAACCGGTCCGCGCGCGCGTAGTCGGGCTGCTCCGGCAGACGGCTCTCCTGCCGCGCCGCCTCCAGCTCCGGCGCCATCGCCTCGGCGTCGCGCAGCACGTCCTCCAGTGGGACCTGCCCCGCCTTGATGTCCAACAGCCGCGCCTTCAGGGCGCCCGTCGCCTCGAAGACGGGCTCGCCGTGGCGCAGCCAGCCCGTGGCCGTGGCGATCAACCGCAGCAGGTTGTACGCGTTCTTCGGCCGCAGCTCCCGCGCCGAAGGAGGACGCTGTCCGCCCCCGCGCGCGTAGGCGGTGAGCGCCGCGAAGTCGTTGGCCGCGAGCAGGCCCTGGTCCGACAACGAGCGATAGAGCTGCTTCACATACGTCTTCGCCGCCAGCAGCGCGTCCTCGGGCGTGGGCGCGCCGCGCGGAGAGATGTCCGCCAGTCGCCGGGCCACTTCGTCCAGCCCCGGCGCGGGGTCCTCGCACAACCACTCCAGCAGCAGGTCGCGGTGCTCGGCGAGCCGCTGGCTGCGCGTGAGCTTGTCGAGCTGGCTCATCGCATAGCGACCGAAGCTGCCGAAGATGGACTGCGAGACGAAGGCCTCGCGCTCGGCGAGGAACCACTCCCCCAGCTCATCCAGCGCCTGGGCGCCCGGGACGAACAGCGTCTCCAGCGTGTTCGGGTCGGCGCGCAGGGCCTGCTCCACCGTCTTGCGCGCCTCCCAGTAGGTCGTGCTGCCGTCGGCGCTCACCAGGTCTTGCGGCGCCTCCACCAGGCCGAAGGTCCACGAGAGCGGCAGGGCGAACACCCCGCGCACGTCCACGTCCGACTGCTCGTTCGCCAGTCCCCACGCATGGCTGCCCACGCGCGTCTCCAGCACCACGCACGGCCCCAGCGCGTTCCAGGCGGCCTCGCGCCGCTGGGCGAACTGGACCTGGCCCGGGCGTCGGGGCACCAGCTCGTCGCGCGCGAACCACACCTCGCCCACGCCGACAATCTGGATGTCGAGCCCGCCGTCCTTCGCCCGCACCACGCGCCCCACCACGCCCTGGGGGATGCGCCGCCCGCCGGAGGTCATCCGCTCCACGCGCGTCGTCACCTCCGTGCCATGCGGCAGCGGCACCGACAGCCGGTCCACCTGCTCCAGGCCCCGGATGCGCGAGGCGCCCGGGTGGGAGGAATCCTTGGGAGAGTCACTCATCGTTCACCTCGAAGTGCGCGGCCGCGCGAGGGACGCCCGAGTCCCCGGAGGGCTGACCAGGACCTCAGCCGCGCGCCGGCGGCAGGGCGATGCTCTCACGAAGGCGCGACAGCAGTGCGCGCGTCGTGGAGAGCTCCGCGCGGCACCTGTCCAGCCGCTCGCGCAGGGAGTCGACGTCATCGCCCGCGTCCGCGCGCAGCTCCAGCTCCCGGCTCAGCGTCTCCAGCGCCGACGCGCCGAACCAGGCCGCGTTGGACTTGAGCGTGTGCGCCGCGCGGCTGAGGTCGTCGAGCAGCCCCTGCCCCAGCGCCGTGTACGCGTCGTCGAGCAGCGCGGGCATGCTCTGCAGCGCGGTGTCGATGAGCTCCGGGAGGATGTTCACCGCCTGCGAGCCCAGCTCCCGCCACAGCCGGGCCAGCGCCGCGGGCTGCAGGCCGGGGATGCGCGCGGCCTCGGGCACCAGGTCCTCGGAGAGCCCCTGCTCCGCGATGACGACGCGCTCCGGACGCGTGCGGGTGCCGCCGACGGGACGCGGCGTCTGGCAGCGCACCAGCGCGGCGGTGAGCGCCTCCACGCGGATGGGCTTGGACAGGAAGTCGTCCATCCCCGCCTCGAAGCACTGCTCCCGGTCGGAGTCCATCGCGTTGGCCGTCATCGCGATGACCCACGGCTGCACCGTCGGCGGCAGCTCCTTGCGGATGCGCCGCGTGGCCTCCAGGCCGTCCATCTCCGGCATCTGCAGGTCCATGAAGACGACGTCGAAGCGCTGGCGCATGGACCACTCCAGCGCCTCGCGCCCGTTGGACGCCGCCTGCACCGGATAGCCGAGCCGGTCCAACATCAGGCTGGCCAGCCGCTGGTTGGTGGGGTTGTCCTCCACCAGCAGGATGCGCAAGGGGACGCGGTCGCCCGGCCTGTCACGAGGCGCGGGGGCTCCCGTCGGCGCGGGCTCCGCGCGCACCCGGGGCACGTCCTTGGAGAAGCAGGACATCAGCGTGTCGTGGAGCTGCGAGGCCTTCATCGGGCGCGACAGCACCCCGGAGAACAGGCCCGGCGGAGGCGCGGCGCGGCGTCCGGGTGACGTCAGCAGGAACAGCGGCAGCGCCCGCAGGTCATCGCGCTCGCGGATCCGCGCCGCCAGTGAGGGGCCGTCCAGCCCCGGCATCTGGTGGTCGATGAGCGCCAGGTCGAACCCGGAGCCGCCCGACTGGAGCTTGGTGAGCGCCTCCATGCCGGAGCCCGCCTCCACCGGCTCGGCGCCCCACGCCTGGAGCTGTCGTCCCAGGAGCCTGCGGTTGATGGCGTTGTCGTCGACGATGAGCACGCGCCGGCCGCGCAGCAGCGGCTCGTCCGAGCGCAGGTAGCCCGCCGTCGTCTGCGGCGCGGCCTGCACGGTGAGCGCGAAGAAGAACGTGGTGCCTCGGCCGGGCACGCCCTCGCTCTCCACCCAGATGCGCCCGCCCATCGCCTCCACCAGCCGCTTGGAGATGGCGAGCCCCAGGCCCGTGCCGCCGAAGCGCCGCGCCACCGACACGTCGAGCTGGTTGAACGGCTGGAACAGGCCCTGCCGCTTCTCCTCCGGAATGCCCGGCCCCGTGTCCTGCACGGAGAAGGTGAGCTCCCACGGCGCGTCCGTCGCCTCGGCGCGGCGCACCCCGTCCACGGAGACGACGGCGCCGCCGGACTCGGTGAACTTCAGCGCGTTGCCCACCAGGTTGAGCAGCACCTGGCGCAGCCGCGACGCATCCCCCATCACCACCTGAGGCACGTCGGGCGAGATGTCCGCGCCCAGGTCCAACCCCTTCTCGCTGGCGCGCACCGCGAGCAGGTCCAGCACCGACTCCACGCACTGACGCAGGTCGAACGGGTGACGGTCCGTCTCGAAACGGCCGGCTTCGATTTTCGAGAAGTCCAGCACGTCGTTGAGCAGCGTGAGCAACGCCTCGCTGCTCTGGCGGATGGTGGAGATGAACTCGCGCTGCTCGCCCGTCAGGTGCGTGTCCAGCATCAGCCCCGTCATGCCGATGATGGCGTTCATCGGCGTGCGGATTTCGTGGCTCATCGTCGCCAGGAACAGGCTCTTGGCCTGGTTGGCGGACTCGGCCGCCTGGCGCGCGCGCTGGAGGTCGGTGATGTCGTGGTAGATGGCGATGAAGCCCAGCTGCCGGCCGCCCACCGACACCGGCAGCGCCAGGAGCTCCACGTCCACCATCGTGTGGTCCTTGCGCAGCCGCCGCGTGACGGAGTGCACGCGCCCGCGCTGGGTGACGTCGCGCTGCGCCTTCTTCGCCTCGGGCAGGACGCTGTCCTCGGTGGCGACCAGGTCGAAGATGTGTTTGCCCAGCGCCTCCTGCGGCGTGTACCCGAAGAGCCGCTCGGCGGCGGGGTTCCACGACAGGACGATGAACTGGCGGGTGATGGTGACGATGGCGACGGGGCTGTTGCGCACCACCGCCTCGAAGAACTCCTTCTGCTGACGGATGGAGGCCTCGACCTCCAGGCTGCCGCGCATGTCCTGCAGCTGGAGCACCCAGCCCAGCGCGTTTCCGGCCGCGTCGAACTGGGCCAGCGTCTGCACGCGCAGGTAGTACGCGGGCCCGGCGCCGCCCGGCCGCTGTCCGGCCAGCTCCGTCTCGTGCGGCGTCTCCGGCGAGCCACGCGTATCCGGCGGACGCCACCCCGACAACAGCCGCGTCACCGCCATGCCCACCAGCTCACCGCGCGGGCCGAAGATGCGCTCGGCGGCGCGGTTGACCTCCTGGATGATTTGGGCAGCGTCGAGCACGAGCACCGCGTCGCGCGCGTGCTCGAAGACGGTGGTATGGGCTCTGGACGCCAGGTCGGACACCACTCCCCCTACCCTCCCGAGTGTAGGTCAGCTCGGCCCCCTCTCCTATTTTCGAGATGGCGCGAGCAGGCCAGGGTCCAGGCGCCCGCCCACGACAGGGACGGGCCCATGCGCGGCGTGTTGGTGACGCGCCCTTCTAGCGGCTGCGCCACCACGCCTTGAACGCCATCCAGGAGATCTTCCCGGTGCGGTCCGCGTCGACGATGTCGAGGGCGATCTCCAGCTCCTCGTCCGTGACGTCCTGCCCCAGCGCCTCCAGCAGCCGCGCGAACTCGGCGCGTTCGATGGCGCCGGTGCGGTTGCGGTCGTAGCGCTGGAAGATGTCGAGCAGCTCGTTGCCGGAGCTGGTCAGCTCGTCCACCGCCGCGTGCTCGGGCGCCAACGGGAGGATGCCGGCGGACGACGTCTCCACCTGCTCCACGGAGGCGAGGCTCGGGGCGAGGCGCTCGTCCGGGGGGACGGCGGGGGGCGGCGTCTCAGGCACGTCCCGCGAGACGACCAGACGCGGAGACAGGGGCGCCGTGGCGGGCGCGGACTTCCTGCCCCCGCTCGGGGCCTTCCGGGTCGAGCCCTTCCTCGCGGCGCTCTTGCTCGGGGCCGCCTTCTTCGCGGCGCGCTTCTTCGTGGCAGCCTTCTTCGCGGTGCTCTTGCGAGCCGCGCCCTTCTTCGCGGCGCTCTTCTTCGCGGCGGCCTTCCGGGCCGTGGGCTTCTTCGTCGCGGCCTTCTTCGTCGTGGAGGCGCGCCGGGATGACTTCTTCGCAGCACTCGACTTGCGCTTCTTCGTCGCCATGGGTGAGCCCCTCCTGGGCGGCGCGCATCGTAGCGCTCTCCGGGTGCGGGTCGGCAGCCCCCTGGGTGCAGGTCCACGGCCGGCGCCTCCCCGGTGGAGCTCACCGGCGGCCCCTCCGCTCGCCCGCACGCCGAGTGTCGACTCGTCGGTGCCAGGCCCCTGTGGGGCCCCTCGGGCTGGCGCTCGCCTGGGTGCCTGGAGGGCGGTGGTCCGTCATCCGGACTTTTCCCCAGGGATTCCGAGACCTTGGTCAACTTTGACCCAGCCGGTCGGAGCGTATCGATGGCCTGGAACCCTGGCGGACAAACTGTTAGCAGGCCGGGCGTTGGTTCACCTGATTGCTCCTGGCGTCATGTTGGTAGCAAGAGGGCCCCGCGAGATGTTCACATGCCGCCGCGCGCTGCGAGCAGGGCCGCCCCGCGCGCATTGGAATGCACCCGCCCGAACCCCATTGGACTTCCGCCTCTGAATGAATGACTCGCTAGAGACCCTCCTCGCCGATGGAATCATCGAGGCCGTTCTCGGCCAACTGAAGACGGGCAAGGAGGCGGAGGTGTGGCTGGTCCAGCACGCCGGGCAGGTGGTGGCGGCCAAGCTGTACAAGGAGCGCCACGAGCGTAACTTCCGCAACAACGTGGGCTACCGGGAGGGGCGTGAGGTGCGCAATTCGCGCACGCGTCGCGCCATGGAGAAGGGCAGCAAGTTCGGGCAGGCCGCCGCGGAAGAAGCCTGGAAGAGCGCGGAGTCGGACTCGCTCTACAAGCTGCACGCGCAGGGCGTCCGGGTTCCGACGCCGGTGTTGTTCTACGAGGGCATCCTCCTGATGGAGGTGGTCATCGACGCGCAGGGTCATCCGGCCCCGCGACTGGTCGAGGCGCCGCCCGCCACGCCCGAGGAGTCGCTGGCGATGTACCTGGACCTGCGGGCCCAGGTCATCAGCATGCTGTGCGCGGACCTCATCCACGGCGACCTGTCGCCGTACAACATCCTGATGGGCTACGCGGGGCCGGTCATCATCGACTTCCCGCAGACCATCGCCGCGGCGCGCAACAACCGCGCGGAGTTCTACTTCCGCCGCGACCTGGACAACGTGCGCGAGTTCCTCGCGACGTACGCTCCGGCGCTGTACGGCATGGCGGGGGACACGGGCGAAATCTGGAGCGCCTATGTGCGGCGCGAGCTGACGCCGGACTTCGTGCCCTCGGGCGGTTCCCGTGAGGGGGCTCGCCGTGGGGGCAAGGGCCGTCCGGACGCTCGCTTCGCGGGTGGCCATCCGCGCATGGAGCAGAGGGCGCCGCAGGTCGAGGTCGCGCCCGCTCCGGCCAGGCCGGCGATGACGCCCGAGGAGGCCGCCGAGGCGGAGCTGCTCGAGCTGGAGGCGCTGGTGCTGAGGCAGGGAGGTGGCGAGCGAGGCAAGCCGCCCGCCGCTCCGGCGCAGCGTGGAGGCCGCAGGGGTCCGGGTCGAGGACCGCCGCGCTCGGGCAACAATCGTCCGAACCCGCCCGCGTCGCAGCAGGCGCGTCCGGCGGGCGGTGGTGGTGCTCGGCCGCCGCAGGCGAATGGCGCGGCGCGGCCTCCGCCGGGAGAGCAGCGCAATGGGGGTCCTCGGGGCTTCCAGGGCGGCGCGCACAATGGGAACAGCGAGGCACCGCGCAACGGTGCGCATCGGCCGCAGGGCGGCGCGGGAGATTCGCGCGGGGGGCCTCGTGGGTTCCAGGGCGAGCGTCGCAACGGCGATGCCACGCAAGGTGCTGGAGACACGCGCGGCTTCCAGGGCGAGCGCCGCAACGGTGATGCGGCGCACGGCGCGGGCGACTCACGCGCGGGTGGACCTCGCGGCTTCCAGGGTGACGCTCGCGGCGCGAGCGATTCGCGTGGTGGCCCACGAGGGTTCCAAGGCGAGCGTCGCAACGGTGATGCCGCGCAAGGCACTGGAGACTCGCGTGGCGGTCCTCGTGAGTTCCAGGGCGAGCGTCGCAACGGCGATGCAGCGCAAGGCGCAGGCGATTCGCGCGGTGGGCCTCGTGGGTTCCGCGGTGAGCGCGGCAACGGCGATGCAGCGCAAAGCGCTGGAGACTCACGCGGTGGTCCTCGCAGGTTCCAGGGCGAGCGTCGCAACGGCGATGCGGCTCAAGTAGGGGAGTCGCGCGGAGAACCTCGCGGCTTCCAGGGCGAGCGTCGCAACGGCGATGCGGCTCAAGGCGTGGGCGACTCGCGCGGTGAACCTCGCGGCGTCCAGGGTGACACTCGCGGCGCGGGCGATTCACGCGGCCGTGGTCCTCGCGGCGCCCAGGGTGAGCGTCGCAACGGAGGCCCCAGGGGCTTCCAGGGTGAGGCTCGCAACGGCCAGGACGCGCACGCGTCCGACGCCCCTGGGCTCCAGCGCGACGACACGCGTGGCGCGGAAGCTTCGCGCAACGGGGGTCAACGCGGCCCGGACGACTTCCGCAATGGAAACCGCCGAGGCGACCCGGCCGAACCCCGCAATGGTCACGCCAACTCACGCCCCCCGATGAACGGACGCGGCAACCGCGACGAGCGTCAGCCCGGGGTCGAGCACCGGGGTCAGGGCAACGAGGTCCAGGCCGGCGCGAGCAACACCTTCGCCGGCAATGACTCGCGGCCTCCCCGTGGCGAGCGTCGCGGCGGTCCCAATCGCCCCTCGCAGCCCACCGTGGAGCCCCGTCCGTCCAACGGCCCCGGTGGCAACACGCTCCGCGAGGCGCGCCAGCAGCGCCCCAACTCGAACCGGGGCAACGGACCTCGCGGTCCACGAGGCGGTCCCCAGGTGAGCTACGTCGCGCGGAACAACAACCCGTCCGACTCGGGCCCCACCGAGACCGGCTCCTGAGCAACCCGGGCCCGGTGGACGCCAGTCGTCACCGGGCCCGTCCCCCACTTCGCCAAGCCGTCACGTCATCCCACGCGGATGACGACCTTGCCGAAGTGGGCCCCGCTCTTCAGGTGGTGGAACGCCGCCACCGCCTCGTCGAACGGGAACACGCGGTCCACCACCGGGCGGACGGCATGCTGCGAGAACGCACGCAGCAGCGCCTCGAAGCTCTGCCGGTGTCCGACCAGGATGCCCTGCACCCGCAGGTTCTGCATCAGGATGGACGTCAGCGGCACCGCCCCGGCGACTCCACTCAGCACGCCGATGACGGACACCGTGCCGCCGGGCCGCACCGCGCGCAGCGACTTCTCGAACGTCCCCGCCCCACCCACCTCCACGACATGGTCCACGCCCGCGTTGCCCGTGAGCGCACGCGCCGCCTTGTCCCAGTCCGGCGTCGTCACGTAGTTGATGCCCTCGTGCGCCCCCAGCCCTCGCGCGCGCTCCAGCTTGTCGTCGCGGCTCGAGGTGATGATGACGCGCGCCCCCATCAACCGCGCAATCTGCAGCGCGAAGATGGACACACCTCCCGTGCCCTGGAGCAACACCACATCCCCCGCCTTGAGCGCGCCATGCGTCACCAACGCGCTCCACGCCGTGAGGGCCGCGCAGGGCAGCGTCGCGGCCTCCTCGTCGGTGAGGTCGTCGGGCGTGGGCACCACCCCGTCCTCACGCAGCACCATCGTGTCCGCGAGCGCGCCATCCAGCGGCCCCCCCAGCGTGGACTGCTGCGCCAGGCGCGTCGGCTCCCCCGCGGCCCACGCCTGCGCGAAGAGCCCGATGACCCTGTCTCCGACCTTCACCCGCGTGACGCCCGGCCCCACCGCGTCCACCACTCCCGCGCCATCCGAGTTGGGGACCAGCGGTAGCTTCTGCCGTGGGTTGTAGCGGCCCTCCACCATCATCAGGTCGCGGTAGTTCAGGCTCGTCGCCTTCACCCGCACGCGCACCTGGAACGGGCCCGGCGTGGGGTCCGGCCGCTCGCACGACACCAGCTTCTCCAACCCGAATCCGTCCCGAATCTCGTAGGCCTTCATGGGTCCGGTTCTACCGCTCCCGCACGCCCGGGGGGAGGTGCGTCCATGAGTCCCATGCGAATACACTCCACGTTCAACAGTGCACGCGCTCCTCCTCCTCACCTGCTCGCTCCTCGCCTCCGCGCCGAGTGCCCGCTTCCCACAAGGGACCGCGCGCATGGAGGTGGGCCCCGCGCCGCACGGACTGCCGGACTGGAGCCTCCAGCGCTGCGCCGAGTGTCACGCCCCGGAGGTCGACGCCTGGAGGCACAGCGGCCATGCCTCGGCGCGCACGGATGACGTCTTCCAGGTCGCCATCACCGAGGACCGTCCAGGCTGGTGCGTCCAATGTCACGCGCCCCTCGCGCGGAACCTGGAGCGCGGCGCGCTGCCCGCGAACAGTCCCCCCGAGGAGCACGGCGTCACCTGCGCGGCCTGTCACGCGCGCATCGACAAGGCCCAGGCCACTCCGGGCATGCCCTGCGCGGGCTGTCACCAGTTCGGCTTCCCCGTCCTGAACACCGACGGCCAGCGCGTCCGCCTCTCCAAGACGGAGTGGCAACAGGACACCGTGGGCGAGTGGACCACCTGGCGCAAGGCCACCGGAGACACGCGCCACTGCACCGACTGCCACATGCCTCGGGGTGACCACGGCCTGGGCGGAACCCGGCGCACCGAGGCGCTCAAGGCGGCGCTCGTCGTGGAGCCGCGCGACGGAGCGCTCGTGCTGTCCACGCGCGAGGTGGGCCATGGCTTCCCCTCCGGTGACGTCATGCGCTGGGTGAGCGTGGAGGTCGCCGACAATCCCCTCTTCGAGTCCGCCACCACCGTGGCCACGCTGGGCCGCCGCCTGGAGGTGCGCCAGTGGGCCCCGGAGCCGCTGGCCCACCTGGGCGCCATCGAGGACACCCGCCTCATCCCGGGCCGCCCCCTGCGCGTGCGGCTCCCGTCCACGGCCCGCTACGCGCGCGTCGTCTACCACCTGGTGTCCCGCGAGCAGGAAGACTCGGGACTCTATCCCGCGGGCCTCTCACAGCTGGT
Source organism: Myxococcus fulvus (assembly GCF_900111765.1). The sequence goes on along the minus strand of NZ_FOIB01000010.1, from coordinate 374,783 downwards.
GCTGTGGGCCGCTCCCCTTCGGCCATTCCGCCACACCCCGGAGACCAAGCCATGATCCTCCTGTCGCTCATCCTCGCCGCCGCCCCACCCGTCCTGCTCGAGCCCGACGCGGGCAGCGCGCACCGACTGCATCCGCGCCGGGTGACGGCGTCCACGTTCCTCGAGAACGGCTGGAACAAGCACGCGCAGAACTACCTGCCGCTCTACGTCGCGGATGACGACCCGGCCACCGCGTGGGTGGAGGGCGCGAAGGGACGCGGCGAGGGCGAGGCGCTGGAGTGGTGGGGCCCGTCCCTCACGCGCGCCAAGGTGTTCCGCGTCTTCGTGCGCAACGGCTACCAGAAGTCCGAGAAGCTCTACCGCGCCAACGCGCGTCCCCGGAAGGTGAAGCTGGAGCCGTTGGTCCAGGGCGAGACGGGCCCGCAGACGACGGGCACGCCGGTGGAGGCGGAGCTGCGCGACGTGCTCGGCTGGCAGGAGGTCCGCGTGCCCGTGCCGGAGCGCGTGGGCGGCGTGCGGCTCACGCTCGTGACCACCTATCCGGGCGCGACGTATGACGACACGTGCCTGAGTGATTTGCGCGTGTACGTGGAGGGAGAGGACCCGTACAAGGCCGAGGCGGAGACGGCGGCCTTCGAGCAGGTGCGCGCCTACGCGTACGAGCGGAAGATGGCCGCCGCGCGCAACGACACGAAGGCGAAGGTGGAGTGGGCGCCGCGCTACAAGGTGGAGACGCTCTTCGAGAAGGACTTCACGGAGAAGGAGATGCTCTCGCGCCCCGGTGGGGTCATGAGCGTCGCCGCCTCCGACTTCCTGGCCACCGTGCCGGAGAAGCCCGCGTACAAGGCCGCGCTCGCGCGGGCCCGGGAGATGGCCGCGGAGTTCGACCGCGTCGACCTGAACCGCTCAGGCACCGACTCCGAGGCCCGCAAGACGTGGACCCGCGTGAAGCCCGCGCAGCTGCGCCCCCAGAAGGCCGCGGCGAGCGCGGCGCTGTCCGCGATGGAGGACCCGGGACTGGTGCGCGTGGCCGGGCTGCTCCACCTGGCGGACACCACCTTCTTCGAGGCCGACACCACCCAGGCGCAGATGAAGGCGCGAATCCAGAAGGCGCTCGCCCAGGAAGGTCGCGAGCTCATCGCGTGCGAGAAGCGATGCGAGAAGGAGCGCCGCGAGGCCCCCGCCGAATCGGACTTCACCTGCGAGGAGGAATGCACGGGCGTCTTCTCCGAGTCCTCGGGCTCGAAGAGCGAGCTGCTGGAGCACAAGGCCTCGGGCGGTGAGTTCCTCCAGGGCCCGCTCGACAAGCCCACTGCGTTCCTGCGCGGCACCTCCGAGGCCTCCGGCAATCGTGAGGTGTGGCTCACCTTCCGCCAGACGCTCATCACCTACAAGGACCAGCGGGCCGACTCGGTGGTTGTCTACGGCAACATGCAGGGCTCGGACGACCCGGTCTTCTTCTACGTGCTCGAGTGGAGCGAGAAGGCGGGCAAGTCGCGCCTGGAGAGCATCACCGCCATCGTGGTGAACGCCCAGGCCGCGCGCGTGCTGCGCTACCGCCCCGCCTCCAACGCCTGAGCGGCCAGTCGCGCCACCGCCTGCCGGGGCGTGAGGATGAGGAAGGGCATCCCGTGCCGGTCCGCCATGGACAGCACGCGCTTGTCCTTGCTCACCAGCCACGACGCCCCGGCCCGCGCGGCCAGGACGAGGAACTTCTGGTCGTCACGGTCCCTGCAGCGGGGCAGCTCCAGCGCCGCGCTCCCCTCCCCCGCCGGCAACACCCTCACGTGCTCGCGATAGCGCGCGAGCGCCGTGCCGCGCGCGTCCTGGGCCCGGCCCGGCAGGAAGTGGCGCGAGGCGAGCACGTAGCCCAGCTCCGCCAGCGTCGCGTCCTCGGCCCAGGCCACCAGTCGTCCATCCTTCAGGGCCTGGTGCAGCTCACGAAGGGCCGGGTCCTCGAACACGTAGAGGTCCAGGACGACATTGGTGTCGAGCACCACGGGCAGCACGGGGGCAACGGGAGTCATTCGGGTTTCCTGCGGGCACGGTATGCTGTCCCCGCATCGCATGAGGGGGTCGGATGGAACTACAACTTCTGAAGTGTCCGGGCTGCGGCGCGAACCTACCGCCCCCCGCCTCGGCGAATGGAATCCTCAGCTGCGCCTACTGCGGCGCGATGGTGTCCGCCAGGGGCGTGGCCGTCTGGCCCAAGCCCGCGCGTCCCGCGGACGACCCGCCCTTCGCGCCGGATCGGCCTCGCGTCACCGTCGCGGGCACGCGCTACGTGGTGCTCGGTCGCCTGGGCCAGGGGGACAGCTGCGACGTGTTCCTCGCGCGGCGCGACTCGCGCATCACGGAGATGGTGGTGCTGAAGGTCGCCCGCGCGTTGTCGGACGGGGACCTGGTCGCCCGGGAGTACGAAATCCTCGAGGAGTTCCAGGGCTCCAGCGCCCAGGGCGCCGAGCACTTCACGCGGCTGCTCCCCCAACCCGTGGCCCGGGGAAAGCTGAAGGACCCGGTGGGCACGTCGCGCGCGGCGGCCGTCTATCGCTGGATGAGCGGCTTCCAGCACTCGCTGACGGAGCTGCGCCAGGTGTATCCGGAGGGCATCGACCCGCGCGCGGCGGTGTGGATGTGGAAGCGCGCGCTGGAGCTGCTCGGCTTCGTGCACCGCGCGGGCTACGTCCACGGCGCGGTGCTGCCGCCCCACCTGCTCGTGCACCCCAGGGACCATGGCGTGATGCTGGTGGGCTGGTCCAATGCCACGCAGTACCACTCGACCCTGGCCCTGCCGTCCTCCAGCGTGACCCACCCGGACTTCTACCCGGAGGAGCTGCTGGACGGCGCCACGCCCTCGCCCGCCACGGACCTGGCCATGCTCGCGCGCTCTGTCGCCTGGGTGCTCGGTGGAACGGCGGCGACGGGCCTGGTTCCCTCGAACGTGCCGCCACCGCTCTTCGTGCTGCTGCGTGAGCAGGCCCGGCTCCAGCGCGGTGAGGTCGTCGATGCGTGGAGCGTGAAGGAAGCGGTGTCACGGGCGGCGCTCGAGGCCTTCGGGCCTCCGCGCTTCGTTCCCTTCACCCTGCCCGGGTGGCGTTGAGCGCGGCGGAACGCCTCGCGTGGAAGGAGAGTCGAGCGATGGGTTACGGGAGCTACAGCAGCCAGGCGCACGAGGCGCTCATCCAGGCCCGGGGGACCCTGTCCCGACAGGTCCTCTTCCGGCAGGAGCGCTGCCATCCGTTGATGGACCCGCGCGGGGTGAACTGGCGCGAGAGTCGGGACAGCGAGGAGCATCCGTCCTCGCTGGGCATCGTCTTCGCGCTCGATGTCACCGGCTCCATGGGCGACATCCCGGAGCTGCTGGCGCGGCGCGGGCTGCCCAGCTTCATGCGGGCGCTCCTGGACGTGGGCGTGACGGACTCGCAGGTGCTCTTCATGGCGGTGGGCGACGCGAACAGCGACCGCGCGCCGCTGCAGGTGGGCCAGTTCGAGTCCAACGAGCGGCAGATGGACCAGTGGCTGACGTCGTCCTTCCTGGAGGGCGGCGGAGGCACGCCGGGCCACGAGTCGTATGAGCTGGCCATGTACTTCGCCGCGCGCCACACGGACCTGGACTGCTTCCGCAAGCGCAACCGCCGGGGCTACTTCTTCATGACGGGTGACGAGCGTCCCTACCCGTTCGTCTCGCACACGCAGGTGGCCTCGCTCATGGGAGACGGGCTGGAGAAGGACCTGCCCGTGCAGCAGGTGGTGGACGAACTCCAGCGCGCCTTCGAGCCGTTCTTCCTCATCCCCGACCTGGCCCGGCGCCGGAACTGCGAGCGGTACTGGCGCGAGCTGCTCGGGGACCGCGTCATCTGCCTGGAGGAACCCGGAGACTGCGTGGACGTGACCTCCAGTCTCGTCGGCCTGTGCGAGGGCGCCATCGCGGACATCGACGCGCTGGCCCGCCACCTGGAGCGCGGGGGCCGGGACAGGTCCCGACGCGGCGCCGTCATCCGCGCGCTCACGCCCTTCGCCGCCACGCTGGGACGCGACGGCACGCCGAGGCCCCGGCTGGAGGACGAGCCGTTGCCTTTCGACGACGCCAGCTCCGGCCACCAGCGCATCGTCCCTCGCGACGGTCGATGAGCGCCTCGCGCGCGGCCCACATCGTCGTCGACCTGGGCTTCGGCGACGCGGGCAAGGGCACCCTCACGGACTGGCTGACACGTCGTCACGACGCGCGGCTCGTCGTGCGCTTCAACGGCGGCGCGCAGGCGGGGCACAACGTCGTCACCGAGGACGGGCGACACCACACCTTCTCCCAGTTCGGCGCGGGCACCTTCGTCCCCGACGTGTGGACGCACCTGGCGCACTCCACCGTCTTCCATCCGCTGGCCCTGCGCGTGGAGGCGCGCTACCTCGCCGAGCGCGGTGTCCCGGATGCCCTGTCGCGCGTGACGGTGAGCGAGCGGGCGCGCGTCATCACGCCGTTCCATCAAGCGGCGGGGAGACTGCGGGAGCTGGCTCGCGGCGCCGCGCGACACGGCACCTGCGGCGTGGGCGTGGGCGAGACGGTGCGCGATGCGCTCGCGCATCCCCAGGACACCGTGCTCGCGGGAGACCTGCGGGACGCGGGGGGACTCGTGCGCAAGGCCCGCGCGGCACAGGAGCGCTTGCGGACGGAGCTGGCGGAGGTGCTGCGCGTCACCGAGGGCCTCGTCGACGCCGCGCCGGAGCGGGCGATGTTGGAGGACTCCGGCGTGAGTGCGCGTTGGGCGGAGGCCGTGGGAACCATCGAGCCTCTCGAGCGCGTGGTCGTCGACGAATGGCTCGGGCGCCGGCTTCGCGCGGGCACCACGCTCTTCGAGGGCGCGCAGGGCGTGTTGCTGGACGAGTGGCGCGGATTCCATCCCCACACCACATGGAGCACGTGCACCTTCGAGCCCGCGTTGGCGCTGCTGCGCGAGCATGGCTTCGAGGGCGAGGTGCACCGGTTGGGCGTGCTGCGCGCCTACGCCACGCGCCACGGCGAGGGCCCGCTCCCCACCGAGGACGCGAGCCTTGCGCCCTCGCTCCCCGAGCCCCACAACGTCGCCGACGGCTGGCAGGGCGGCTTTCGCGTGGGTGCCTTCGACGCGGTGCTCGGCCGCTATGCGCTCGACGTGTGCGGCGGCGTGGATGCGCTCGCGGTGACGCACCTGGACCGGCTGACGTCGCGCTGGCCGGTGTGTGACGCGTATCGGGCCGCGCTCGGGCGGCACGGCTCCGACGAGCCCCTGGTTCGTGAGGCACCGGGCGCCGAGCGCATCACCGCGCTGCGTCCCAGCCGCTCCGAGCGGGACCTCGACTGGCAGGCGCGCCTGACTCAGGCCCTGTCGCGTTGCATGCCCGAGCCGAGGACCCTGGAGTTGGGTGAGGACCCGGAGGTCCGCGTCGAGCGCTTCCTCGGCTGGGTGGAAGCCGCCCTGGGTGCGCGCGTCACCGTGGCGTCCCGGGGGCCGACGGCCGGGGACAAGCAGCCCCGAGGCTGACGTCACCCTCGCCTCCGCGCTAGCGTCGCCGTGCCGCGGGACGCGGTGTCACGCACGAGGGGGTCAAGCCAACATGGGGTACGGGTCCTACAGTCACGAAGCGCACAGGGCGATGACGGAGGCTCGCAGCGAGCTGCCGCCGCAAGAGGTGTTCAAGCAGCGCGCCTGTCATCCCAGGATGGACCCATTCGGGGTGAAGCTCCGCGAGAGCCGGGACAGCGCGGCCCACCCGAACTCGCTCGCCGTCGTCATGTCGCTCGACGTGACGGGCTCCATGGGCAACATCCCCGAAATCCTGGCGCGCAAGACGTTCCCCTCGTTCATGAAGGACCTCATGGACGCGGGCATCACGGACCCGCAGGTGCTCTTCATGGCCGTGGGTGACGCGGACTACGACAGGGCCCCGCTCCAGGTCGGCCAGTTCGAGTCCTCCGAGCAGCAGATGGACCAGTGGCTCACGTGGATGTTCCTGGAGCGCGGCGGCGGTCCGAATCCCTCCGAGTCCTACGAGCTGGGCATGTACTTCGCCGCCGAGCACACGGCGATGGACTGCTTCGAGAAGCGCGGCAAGAAGGGCTACTTCTTCATGACGGGCGACGAGCCACCCTTCGAGGAGGTGGCGGCGCGCCACGTGACGAAGCTCATCGGCGACTCGATGAAGGACAACCAGCCCATCTACCAGACGGTGAAGCGGCTGGAGCGGACGTTCCATCCGTTCTTCCTCATCCCGGACCAGCGCCGCCGGGGCTATTGCGAGGAGATCTGGCGCATCGTCCTGGATGACCGGGTCATCTGCATGGACGACGCCGCGGACACCTGTGACGTGGCCGCCGCGCTGGTCGCCCTCACCGAGCGCGCCGTGCCCCACCTGGACGCGCTGGGCAAGCGACTGAGGGACGCCGGCAAGCCCGCCGAGCGGGTGAAGAGCATCCTCAAGGCCGTGGAGCCCTGGGCCCGGAAGCCGCGCGACACGCCATAGGACAGTGCCGGCGTCAGGCCCTTTCCCACGGGGCCCGACGCCGTGATACCCCCCAGGTCGTGAGTGATTCCTTCGAACGGCTCGGGTTGTCGCCGGAAACGCTCGGCGCGCTGCGCCGGGTGCGCTTCACCCAGCCCACCCCCATCCAGGTCCAGGCCATCCCGCCCGCGCTCGCGGGCAAGGACGTCATCGGCTGCGCGGCCACGGGCACCGGCAAGACGGCCGCCTATGTGCTCCCCCTCGTCGAGCGCTTCGCGGGCAGGAAGGGCTCGCTGGGCCTGGTGCTCGCGCCCACGCGGGAGCTGGTGCGGCAGATCGCCGAGCCCCTGGGCGTCTTCGCCGAGGCGCGCGGCCTGACGCACACCGTGGTCATCGGCGGCGAGGACATGTCCGCGCAGGTGGAGGCCTTGAAGGCCCATCCCACGTTCGTGCTCGCCACGCCGGGCCGGCTGGTGGACCTGCTGGAGTCGGGCTCGGTGAGCCTGTACCGGATGGAGGGGCTGGTGCTCGACGAGGCGGACCGGATGCTCGACATGGGCTTCTTGCCCCAGTTGGAGCGCATCCTCGCCGAGCTGCCTCGCAAGCGGCAGACGCTGCTGTTCTCCGCGACGCTCGGGCCGGACGTGGGGCGGTTCGCGCGGGAGCGACTGTACAAGCCGGTGCGCGTGGAGGTGACGCGCAGCGGGACCCCCGCCGAGCGAGCCGAGCAGCGGCTCTACATCGTGAAGCCGGAGGAGAAGTCGGCGCTGCTGCTCACGTTGCTCGCGGAGAGTGACTCGACGGCGCTCGTCTTCGCCAAGTCGAAGGAGCGCGCGGACAAGGTGCTGCGGCTGCTCCAGCGCGAGGGACACAAGAGCGCGGTGCTGCACGCGGACCGGACGCAGAACCAGCGGCGTCAGGCGCTCGAGGGCTTTCGCGAGGGGACGTACCGGTGTCTGGTGGCGACGGACATCGCCGCGCGCGGCCTGGACGTGGAGGACGTGGGACAGGTCATCAACTACGACCTGCCACACTCGCCCGAGGACTACGTGCACCGCATCGGCCGCACGGCGCGCGCGCAGGCCAGCGGCGTCGCGTCCACCTTCGCCACATCGCGGGACAAGCATGTGGTGGCGGAGATCGAGCGCATCATGCGCGGACAGATTCCCCGCGTCCCCGTGCCGCGCGAGGACCCCGTGTTCCAGGAGGCGTGGACGCGCTTCCTCGCGTCCCAGAAGGACCCCGGTCCCGCGCAGAAGGACTCGGGCGCGGCCCCCGGCAAGGCGCAGGGTCGGCACGCCCGGACCCACGGCAAGCGCAGGCCGCGCTGAGCAGCACCACCGCTCGAGCGTGCCCCCCTTCGCCGCTCCGGCACGGGTGGCCCTCGGAGCCCCCAGGCGCTCCCGCGTGGCGCTCGTCCTCCGGCGCGGGTGGCCCTCGGAGCCCCCAGGCGCTCCCGCGTGGCGCTCGCCCTCCGGCGCGGGTGGCCCTCGGAGCCCCCGGGCGCTCCCGCGTGGCGCTCGTCCTGCCGCGCGGAGGCGGCGCGCCCTCCGCGCACCCGCGGCTTCGACGGGGCACGGCCTTCAGGGCGTGGCGGCCTGCTCGCGCGCCAGCTCCGCGCGGAAGAACGCGCTGCCCTCGGCCAGCGTGCGCATGTACCCGCGCACGTCCTCGCGCGCCTCGGGTGACAGCTTGAAGAACGGCGTCACGTGCTCGTCCGGCACGTAGCGGAACGTCAGGTTGATGCGGCGCGTGCGGAAGTCCGGCAGCTTCGGCGCCAGGTCGTGCCCCGCGCGCGTGTCCACCCGCTGCACCCGGTGGAACGTCTCCTCCTTCCACCGCGTCCCGCCGAACAGCTCCAGAGAGCCGTCGTCCAGCCACTGCTCCAGCACCACCGCGTCCCGCTCACCGGGCCGCGAGGACGTCACGAACTGGATGAGCGCCCGCTCGCCGAAGGACAGCGACGCCACCGGGCCGGGCTCGAAGTCCTTGTGCTCCCCCACCCGCGCCGTGTCCACCCAGCGGTCCTCCTCCAGCCGGTTGCCGTAGAAGTTCACCAGACACGTGTTGAGGTGCCAGCCCTTGGGCATGTCCGGCCCCCGGAACATGCGCCGCGCGAGCTCTTCGATTTTCGTCACCTGCCGCTGGAGCACCTCCGGGAACGGCTCCGCCTTCACGCACCGGTTCCAGACGCCCTTGGGCGGCCGGTAGTAGTCCAGACACGCGAACTGCCAGTTGCCCAGCCAGTACACCGGCCGGAGCAGCCGCCGCTGCTGCTGCCCCGGAGGAGGCGGGAAGTGCTTCGAGAAGCGCTCCTCCCACAACGGGTGCAGCCCTCCCAGCCAGGTCAGGATGGCCTCCTTGTCCGGGGCGGACAGGAAGCTCGCGTTGTAGTGGTGGCCGGGTGTGCGCTGGCGGGCCTTGTGCGCCAGCGAGGGGCCTCGACGGGGGGGGAGGGCCATGGGCGACCCCGTGGTACCACACCGGCCGCGTCCGGAGGGGCCCTTGCGCAATCCGCCCACCCCCGGTGTTGGTAAGGGGGCCGGAACGCGAAACCACCATGTCCGAAGACCGTCTCCACACGCTGTACCGCACCTACGGGCCCTCCCTGTACGCCCGCTGTCGCCAGATCCTGGGCGATGACGCCGCCGCGGCCGACGCGGCGCAGGAGACCTTCCTCCGGCTGCACCGCCAGCTGGACCGCGCCCCGGATTCGCAACACGCCCTCGCGTGGATCTACCGCGTGGCCACCAACTACTGCCTCAACCAGGCCCGAGACAGGCGCCGCCGCGCGGTGCCCGTGGAGGAGCTGCCCGACGTGCCCGGCGTCGACAGCGAGCGCCTGCTGGAGGACCGGGACCTCGCCCGCCGCCTCATCACCACCGCGCCCCCCAAGGTGGCCGAGGTCGCCTGGCTCCACCTCGCCGACGGCATGACGCAGGAAGAGGTGGCCCAGCTCCTCGGAATCTCCCGTCGCACCGTCGTCAACCGGCTCGCAGACTTCCACCGGCACGCCCACGCGCTCGCCGGGAGGCCCCCCTCATGAACGCCCCCCCTCACGTCTCCAGCCTCAAGCTGGAGGCCCTCGCGATGGGCGCGCTCCCCCCCCCGGAGCGCGCCACCACCCAGGCCCACCTGGACACCTGTCTTGCCTGCCGCGCCCGCTCCGAGGAGCTCGCCTCCCACCGCCGGCACTTCACCGCCCACGTGATCCCCCGCGCCCAGCTCCCCTCCCCGCGCGGGGTGTCCTGGAGCGACTGGCGCTGGTGGGCCCCCGCGCTCGCGCTGGCCTCGGCGGTGGTGCTGCTGTTCGCGCTGGTCGCGGTGCCCGCGCCCCAGGAGCCCGAGCTCGCGGTGAAGGGCGGCGCGATGCTCCAGCTCTTCGCGCACCGGGGCGAGCGGACGTGGAAGGTGGAGGAAGGCGAGGCCCTGGCCCCGGGGGACCAGGTGCGCTTCGTCGTGGAGGGGCTGGGCCTGCCCTACGTGCTGGTGGTGTCGGTGGATGGCGCCGGACAGGTGAACACCTACTACCCCTTCGGCGGACATGAGAGCGTGCAGCTGCCGTCGCGCGGGCTGCCGGTGGAGATTCCGGGGAGCGTGGTGCTCGACAACGCCCCGGGACCCGAGCGACTGTTCGCGCTGTTCTCCCGCCAGCCCTTGTCTTTCGAGTCGGTGGCGCCAGCGCTGCGCGAGCTCTCCACCGGAGGAGCGGAAGTCATCCGGGACCGCAGGCGGTTGCCGGTCGCCGCGGGAGCACAAGCCACCTTCCTCTTCGAGAAGACCCAGCCGTGATGACCTCTCTGCGCTGCCTCGTCGTCGCCGCGGTGCTGTGCGCGTCCCTGCCCGTCGAGGCGGGGACCCGACGCATCGCCGTGTTGGTGGGCCACAACGTGGGCAGCGGTGAGCGCCCGCCCCTGCGCTACGCGGAGGCCGACGCCACGAAGCTCGCGGGCGTGCTGTCGGAGCTGGGGGACGTGGCGCCCTCGGACCTCATCATCCTGAAGGGTCAGGGGCTGGCGCCGGTGCGGTACGCGCTGGACGAGGCGGCTCGCAAGGTGGAGGCCCTGCGCAAACAGGCGGACACGCGCGTGGTGCTGTTGTTCTATTTCTCCGGGCACTCGGACGGCGTGGCGCTGGAGCTGGGCACGGAGCGGCTGCTGTATTCGGAGCTGCGGCGCTGGCTGGACGCGACGCGCGCGGATGTGCGGCTGGCCATCGTCGACAGCTGCCGCAGCGGCGCCCTGCTGCGCTTCAAGGGTGGCCGCCCGGGTCCCTCGTTCGAGCTGCGGCTGACGGATGAGGTGCACAGCACCGGGCACGCGCTGCTGACGTCGAGCGCGGAGGATGAGCTGGCGTTGGAGTCGCGGGAGGTGGGCGGCTCGCTCTTCACGCACCATCTGGTGTCGGGGCTGCGCGGCGCGGCGGACTCCTCCGGGGACGGGCTGGTGACGTTGGCGGAGGCGTATCAATACGCGTATGCGCACACCGTCTCGTCCACCGCGGACGTGCTGACGGGCGCGCAGCATCCGGCGTACGACTACCGGCTGACGGGCAAGGGGGAGCTGGTGCTCACGCAGCTTCCGAGCCCGGGCACGGCGCTGGAGCTGCCGTCGGACTTCGAGCGCGCGCTGCTGTTGAAGCCGGGGCGAGGCCAGGTGCTCGCGGAGCTGGGGCCGGGCGCGGTGCCTCGGCTCGCCGTGCCTCCGGGCGAGTACGAGCTGCGAGCGTGGCGCGCGGGACGGCAGCACGTGGGCGCGGTGAACGCCGCGGCCGGGCAGGTCAGCAAGGTGCGCTGGGACGACCTGAAGCTGGCGCCGCCATCGCCCACCATCGCCGGCCTCAAGGGGGGCAATCCGGTGCCCATCTCCCGGAAGGTGGTCATCGCGTCACCGGAGGAGTGGCAGTGGCTGGAGCCGACACCGGAGGAGACGCAGGCTCCACCCGAGGAGGCACCCCCTCCGGAGCCGGACGGGTCCCAGGAGCCGAGACCCTGGGCCTCGGTGGAGCAACGTGTCGCCGCCACCGCGCTGGCCGAGAACCAGAAGACCCCCGAGCCCCTCGTGGCCCGCTCTCCCGAGCCGGTCACCGAGGGGCGCACGCTTGATTCGGCCCGCGCGTCTCCGCCGCTGGAGATTTCGCCGTATGTGCCCGCGACGCCCGGGGACCGGGAGCTGACGTTGACGGCGGGGATGCGCCACACGGTGGTGGACCCCTCGGGCGCGCTGCTGGCGTTCCGCGCGGAGCTGTCCAAGGCGCTCCAGGGGATGACGTTCGCGCTGGAGGTGGGCCAGGGGCCGCACGAGGAGAACCGTGAGTTCACCACGGGCCTGACGGTGGGCTACGCGCTCAAGAAGCGCTACCGCTACACGGAGCTGGCGCTGGGCGTCGAGGCGGGGTTGCAGTTCGTCGTGCAGACGGGGGACGGAGACTCGGGCTGGACGATGGGCCCCTCGGCCGCGCCCGTGGCGTCGTTCGCGCTGTACGTGGTGCCGCAGATGGCGGTGACGGTGGGCGGGCGCCTGCCGGTGGTGGTCGTCCGGCTGGATGATAGGACCCAGTGGAAGTTCATCCCCGCCGCGGACGTGGGGCTGCGGATTCCGTTCTAGGGACGCCCGCCGACCGCGAGCTGGTACTTCGAACAGGGCTCACGTGGGGCCACGGCAGCGGCCCCTCGTCGAGGCACATCGAACCACCGGCTCAGCGTCCGTGCGTGATTCCCACGGACGCGCCTTCGGACGGCTCACGCGCGGACGCCGGCGCCACCGTCGGCCGCGGAGCGGCCGCGCCCGCCGGAGCCACCACGGCCCGAGCCGGCTCGACCGAGACCTCGGAGGCGGACACCGCGTTCATCGGCGCGACACCCGCCTGCGCGGCGGCGGCACTGTTCACGGACTCGGCACCCGCCTGCACCGCGGCGCTCACCGGCGTGCCCGCCACCTGCACCGCGGGGCTGTTCACGGACGCAGCCCCCGCTTGCACGGCGGCGGCGCTGTTCACGGACGCGGCACCCGCCTGCACCGCGGCGGCCGCGCTCACGGTCTCGGCGCCCACCGTGGCGGCGGGCTTCTCGAACTCGGAGGACTTCGCCACCTGCGTGCCCGGTGCCGGAGACGGGGTGGGCCTGGCGCAATCCGTCACGGCCTTCGCCTCCGTCGCCACCACCGCGCCCACCGACGCGACCAACGGGGCCTTCGGCTCGGGCGGCAGCATGCGCGGCGGCAACACGAAGGGCGGCGGCACGGGGCAGTGCGTGCACGGCCCCCGCAGCGGCACCGCCAGGCGCTGACCGGCGCGCAGGAAGTTGTTCTTCATCCGGTTCGCCTTGCGAATCAGCGCCACCGACGAGTTGTAGCGAAGCGCGATGCCACCCAACGTGTCACCCGAGCGGATGCGGTGCGTCGTCACGTTGTGCTCGGGCTGGAGCGACAGCAACGGCTGCACCCGGCGCCCCAGCTCCTGCGCCTTCGGGTTGTGGAAGCGCAGATGGAAATGGTCCCGGTGCCGACGCGCGTGCCGGATGATGCCCGCCGGGTGGAACAGCGAATCCAGCCACGCCTTGTCCTCGCCCGCCGACAGCGCGTAGTCGTACAGGACCTTCTGCACGCGCTTGTCCACGAGGATGAGCTGGATGTCCGTCTTCGTCACCACCGCGCGGATGAACGCCCAGTTGAGCGGCACGTTGATGTACTTCTCGCGCTCGCGCTCACGGATGGGGTCCACCGTCGGGTAGTAGAAGCCGACGTCCACGTCGCGGCCATTCTGGTGGCTCTTGTGGGGGCGCTTGTAGCCACCCTCCTTGTTGCTGATGCCGTTGACGCGGATGGGCGGCGCCTCCGGGAAGCGCGAGCGCACCTCCCGAATCGCGGCGATGAGGTAGTCGATGCTCTCCTGCGTGCCCCAGGCAATCTCGGGCTGCACCACGAGCCAGTCGGCGCCCTCCCCCTTCGGGAACTGCACCGAGTTCACCAGCCGGCCGGAGTGCGCGAAGCCCACCGCCATGGAGCCCAGCGACGCGATGTCGTCCTTCCAGCGCCGCGCCAGCTCCTCGTCGGACAGGTCTGCCGTGTACAGCGGCCCCGTGGGCACCTCGCCGCCCACCACCGGCGTCTCACCCTCGCCGTCGTCGCCCTCCCCCTCGCCGGCCTCCGCCGTCTCGTCCTCGCCCTCCAGGTCCTCCTCGGCCAGCACGCAGCCCTCGGCCGGAGCCTCGGTGGCGACCGGCACGGCGGCTGTCTCGACGGCGAGCGGCGACGGCACGGCCGCCGGCGGCGCCTCCTGACTCCCCTGCGTCAGTCCTTCTGAACGCACGGAGGCCAGGGCGGACTCGCCGCCAGAGTGGGGAACCACGCGCCCGGCACAGCCGGCGCAGACCAGAAGGAGCCAAAGGGGGTAACGCACCGGGGCGAAGGATGGCCCGAGATTCGTTCGAGCACAAAGCCCCTCCCCGGATTTTTTGGCGCCCTCCTGACCCAGGGGGCCACCTGGAGTGGCCCCAACCACACTTCCCGAGCAGGAAGGGGGGCGTCAGGGCGTCGGCTGCGGCACCTTGATGGCGACGTCGAGCGCCAGTTCGATCATCTCGTCGAACGTCGTCTGCCGGTCCTGGGGTGACAGGTGCTCCCCGGTCTGCAGGTGGTCGGACACCGTCAGCAGGGCCAGCGCGCGCGCGCCGAACTCGGCCGCCACGCCGTACAGGCCCGCGACCTCCATCTCGATGGCGAGCACACCCATGCGCACCAGCGCGGCGTTGAGCTGCTCCTGCGGGTGGTAGAACAAGTCAGACGTGAAGACGGAGCCCGCGCGCACGGCCTTGTTGCGCCGCTCGGCCGCTTCCACGGCCCAGCGAGCGAGCTCGAAGTCGGCCACGGCCGCGAAGTCATGGTCCAACAGCCGCATCCGGTTCACCTTGGAGTCGGTGCCCGCGCCGGTGGCCACGATGACGTCGCGCAGCTTCACGTCCGGACGCAGCGCGCCGCAGCTGCCCACGCGGATGAGCGTGCGGGCGCCGTACACCTTGATGAGCTCCGTGGCGTAGATGGAGATGGAGGGCACCCCCATGCCGTGCCCCATCACCGACAGGCGACGGCCCTGATAGGTGCCGGTGAAGCCGAACATGTTGCGCACGGAGGTGACGCCCCGGGCGTCCTCCAGGAAGCGCTCGGAGATGTAACGAGCCCGGAGGGGGTCACCGGGCATCAGCACCACGTCGGCGAAGTCGCCGGGTGCGGCGGAGATATGAGGAGTTGCCATGGGCGCGCACCATAGCCCGGGATTACCAACTGGAGCTGCCGAAACCCGAGCCGCTCCCCGAAGAGCCGCCTCCGTAGGAAGAGCTGGAGAATCCGGAGTCGCTGCTCGACGAGGAGGACGACGAGGACGAGGACCACGACGAGGACGAGGACGAGGAGGACGAGGACCACGACGATTCGCGGGAGCGCGCCTCCTCGCGGCGGCGCTCCTCCTCCGCCTCCACGATGGCGTCGGACGCGGCGCGGGAGGCCTTGCCCGCGGCCTGCTCGGCCTCGACGTACAGGCCCCGGTCGAGCGAGCGCCGGGCCTCGTCGAGGTAGGAGCCTCCGGGCCTCCCCCGCCACGAGCCCGCCTCGCGAACCAGCTCGGCGGCGCCATGGATGGCGTTGGCGGCCTGCTCGGCGGAGCGCAGCTCTCCCCGCAGGTCCGCGGTCCTGCGGGCGGCGTCGGAGGCGATGCGGCCGGCCAGCGTGTCGACCGACGCCCAGTCACCGTGGGGCTTGCCGAACTCCGCCTGGGCCTTGGAAAGGTCCTTGCCCAGGGACAACAGGGCGTTGACCGCCACCACCGTCGCCCGGCTGTCGGCGATGCCGTCATTGGCGGCCTGGCGAATCCACACGTCCGCCGCGGACACGGCCCGCTCCGCGGACGCGAGCCCGTCCTGGGCCTGCGCGTGCAGGGCCCTGTCCCGGGCGACGGACTGGCGCACCTGCTCCAATGACAGACACGCGGCGGCGAGCTTCTCACCGGCGGCGAACGGGTCCGCGGGCCGCGACTCCGTGGTCTGCACGGCCGCCTGGAGCAGCCCCTGGGCCGCGTCCCGAGCCTTCACGGTGGAGCGCATCACCCGGGCATCGGAGACGTCGGCGGTGCAGGCCGCGAGCAGGCCCCGGGCGGCCAGGAGGACGCCCGCGTTGTGCTCCTCCGCGGCCTGGAGCCGCCGGGCCTTCTCCTCGACCTCCATCAGGCGGGCGTGCATGAGCGCATGGAGCCGCTCCACCTGGCCCAGCAGGTCCGCGGAGGCGAGCAGCCGCGCCTCGGCGAAGGCCAGCTCCGCGGCCTTGAGCTTGCTCGCGGCGTCGAGGCGGTGCCGACCGACCTCGGTCAGGTTGTCCTGGACGGTGCCGTTGGCCTCGGGGTGCACGGGGTCCTCGGGGCGCAGGCGCAGCGCGGTGGGACGGTAGCGCTTCAGCAGCGACTCGAGCAGCACGGTGCCATCCGCCACCCGCGTCTCCAGTCGCCGAGCCTCTTCGCGACAGGCGTCCCGCCGGGAGGCAAAGGTCTTCCGGGCCTCGCGACTGCTCGCGATGATGACGCGCACCTCGTCCACGCGGGCGAGCACGGCGTCCAGCGCCTCGCGCGCCGTCTCCAGCCGGCCCTCGGCGAGCGCCTCGCGCCCCGTGGCCAGCATGTTCGCGCCGACCGAGTGCCGGTCCGTCGGGTTCGACTCCGGCTCGTTCAACAGCGCGGACGCGGGCTTGTCCAGCTCATGCCCCAGCGCCTCGCGCGCCGACGCCGTCTCCTTCTGCGCGCGGCCGAGCTCGTCCTGCGCGCGCGCCGCGAGCTTCACCAGGTCGGAGGTCTCCGCCGCCTGGCCGGCCAGGGCCGTGAAGGACTGCGCCAGGGTCGCGACCGAGTCCCCCACGGGGGCCTCGAGCAACGCCTTCGCCACCTTCTCCGTCGCCTCGCCCCGAGCCGCCAGCGCGTCCTCCAGCCACCGGCGCGACAGGCCCGCCTTCACCAGCGCCGCACCCGCGCGCTCCACCGCGGGAGCCACCTGCCCCACGGCCGACTCCATCACCGCCACGAGCGCCTCGGCGTCCTCCAGGCGCCGCCCACCCTCCGTCAGCGGTCCCTCCACCGCGGCCATCGGGTCCTTGGCCAGCAACGGGCGCGCGGCCGCGACGAGCGACTCCAGCGACGGCACCACGAGCGCGACCACCTGCTTCACCCGGAGCACCTCCACCCCGGGCGTCAGCGAGCGCAGCCGGGCGCAGAACGTCTCCAGCGCGTTCACCGCGTCCAGCGCGACCTGGGGAACACTCTCCAGGGCGTCCACGAGCGTCAGCCCCCGCTCGGCGTGGGAGTTGAACGCCTCCAGCAGGTCCAGGAACGAGAGCGAGAAAGGCTGATAGCTCTTCACGTCTCCGATGAGCCGCTGGGCGTGCGAGCGCGGCCCACGCAGGACTC
Organism: Myxococcus fulvus; assembly: GCF_900111765.1. The sequence goes on along the minus strand of NZ_FOIB01000010.1, from coordinate 357,869 downwards.
CTTCCACTCCCTCATCCGGGTGGAAGACGATGGGCGCGTCGCGCAGCAGCTCGGTGACCTTCTCGTAGCGCGAGGTGCCCAGGTGCGCGCCCAGCCCGTTCAACGGGCCCGAGCCCGCGAGCAGGTCCTCGGCCCGGTGCAGCACCCGCGCGGCGGCCGTCACGAGAAGGAAGAGCTCGTCCACGTTGGACGCGAGCTGCTGTCCCCGCTCGCGCGTGAGGCCCTCGAAGCGCCGCGCGATGTCGTCGCGGGACTTGCCCGCCACCAGGTGCGTGCGCTCCAGCAGGTCGAACAGCGCCTGGGTCTTCTCGTCGACGACGGTGCGGAAGCGCTCGTGCTGCTCGATGGCCGTGCGTCGGCTCGCGTTGCGACGACGGCGCGCCAGCACGCCCGCGAGCAGCAGCCCCGCGCCGCCCGCCGTGGCCCCCGTGTCTCGCATCCTTCGGGCCTTCTGTGCCTTCTGCGTCTCCCGCTCAGCACGCCGGAGCGCCTCTTCGCTCTCGTCCATCGCGAAGCGATGCAGCTGCGAGCGGGACTCGAACGTCTCCCGAGCCTTCTGCTGTGCCGCCCTCGCCCGCGAGAGCACGTCCTGGACCGCCTCCGCGGTCGGCAGCGCCTCCAGGGCCTTGAGCACCTCGTCGATCTCCCGCAGCCGGCGCTCGTCCTTCTCGGCGGACGTCAGGGCCTCGGCGACCTTCACGCGAGCGGACTCGGCGGCGACGAGCGCGTCGCGATGTGACGGCGACATGTCGCGGACCGCGGCGTTGGCGTTCTCCACCGCCGTGTCCAGCGCCTCCAGCTGCGGCTTCGCGAAGCCGGCGTAACGGTGCCCGGGCAGGCTCTCCAGCGCGGCCTCCAGGACCTTCAATCGGTCGCTCGCGAGCCGACGGGACTCCATCGCCGCGCGCAGTCCCTCCAGGTCCGCGCGCAGCCCGTCATACAGGGACGTCGCCTTGGCGAGGTCCGCCTTCTCCGGCGGCGTGAGCAGGGCGAGCGCCTGGAGGAGCGTCTTGCCCGCGCCATCGAGGTCCACGGCGGCCGCGGGCAAGCCCGGCGGTATCGCCGACCTGAAGACCGAGGCGCGTCGCTCCTCGAGCCCGGGGAGCTCCTTCTGGAGCGCCACGAGGTTCGTCCGCAGCGCCTCGATGCGACGGGTCCGCTCGACCTCCTCCCTGTCCAGGGCGGCGCGCAGCTGGGTCTCGATGGAGTCGACGGTGTTCTTCACCGCGTCGATGAGGCGGCCGCCATTGCGCATGGCCTCCACGGCGCGGGAGTCCAGCGAGCCCGCCCAGCGGTCCTCGCCCAGCCGGCGCTCGTCCTTGGTCTCCGAGGCGAAGTACGACAAGCGGCGCTCCGCCAGGGAGATCAACAGCACGGTGCCATCGGGCGCCTTCGTCCGGGGGTTCTTCAGCGCGCCGAAGCCCGTCCGGTTCGACAGGCCCTTGCCCAGGGCGTGCAGCGCGGCGTCGATGTCGCGGAAGGTCGTCCCCTCGGCGTCGACGTAGCGCTCCCCTTCCGCGTCCGACATCAACACCACGGTCCAGCGCGGCGCCTCCTCGGTGAGCCACGCCTCGAGGTCCTCGAGCTGCGCGTCGGTGACGCCGACATCGCCCTTCACGTAGAGGTGCTGGGACTCCTTCCAGGCGCCGATGACACTGGTCGCGCTCGTGACGCGGCGAGGCTCACGGGCCGCATCGACGGGCGGGGCGGCCAGCAGGAACAGGACGACCAGGAACGCGAAGCGCGGCAACCCGTGGGTCATCGATGGCTCCGAAGCGAGGCGACGCGGCCGGGTGTTCAAGGAGAGGCGGTCCACTCGACGTGGAAGTGGGCATCCAACGTCGGCAGTACATAGTCCGCCGGCAGCGGCGCGAAAGGCGCGGCCTTCTGAACGGCCGACAGCGCGGCGGCATCCCACGCCTTGGAGCCGGACTCCACGCCCACCACCGCCGAGACGAGCTTGCCGTCCCGGCCAATCACCGCCTGGACCACCGCCTTGCGGCCCACGGCGGGGACGCTCTTGCGTCCTGGCTGCTTCCACTTGCCGGCGACCTGCGCGTAGACCTTCTGCTGGTAGGCGACGTTCGTGAGGTCGGGCTGGAAGAAGGCCTGCAACCGGGGACCCGCGGCGGCGAGCGCCAGGGGCGCGACGACCAGCGTGAACAGGGCCACCAGAGACAGCGAGCGGGAACGGAGCATGGCGGACCATCGTAGTCGCCTCCGAGCGGCGCCGCACAAGGGCCTCCATCCAGGCATCCGAGACTCGCGCGGATGGGTCGGTCGAGCACTCCTACCGGCGGAGCCGCCGTGCCCGTCGCCCGGTAGCGCCGCCGCGCCACTGCCTCCACCGGCGGAGTCGCCTTGCCCGTCGCCCGGTAGCGCCGCGACTCTGCCTCCACCAGCGGAGTCGCCGTGCCCGTCGCCCGGTAGCGCCGCCACGCCTCTGCCTCCACCAGCGGAGTCGCCGTGCCCGTCGCCCGGTAGCGCCGCCACCACGCCTCAGCCTCCACCGGCGGAGCCGCCGTGCCCGTCGCCCGGTAGCGCCGCCACGCCTCGGACCCCATCGGCGGAGTCGCCGTGCCCGTCGCCCGGTAGCGCCGCCACGCCTCTGCCTCCACCGGCGGCGTCGCCATGCCCGTCGCCCGGTAGCGCCGCCACGCCTCAGCCCCCTATCGGCGAGGCCGGCGTTCCCGCCTCGCGGCGGCAGACCGACACCTTGGGCGACGCACGGAGACAAAGCGGTGCGTCAACGCCAGCGCTTCAGGGTGAGCGCGGTGAGCATGAGCGCGCCGCCCGCCCCCGCCACGACGGCGAACGGCCGACGCAGGTGCTCCGACAACGCGGAGAGCACGCCCAGCGTCACGTCCCGGCTCGCCGCCCGTAACGCGGAGCCCGAGTGCTCATCCCGCACCGCCCTGCCCTGCCGCCGCAGCTCCTCCGATGCGCCTCTCACCGTCGCCACCGCCGTGCGCTCGGCCATCGCCGCCACGGCTCCGCCCAGGTCCGTCCCTTCCCTCCGGGCCATCAGCTCCAGCTCCAGCTGCTCCACCACGGAGTGGACGAACCGCCGCCCCGCCCGCTCCAGCACCTCGTCGAGCCGCTCGGAGCGTGCCTCCAGCCCGCGGCTCAACCCCTCGATGAGCCCCTGCCCCGCGCGTGACGCCAGCTGCGCGGCCATGGGGGCCACCAGGTCCATATCGTGCTCCAGCTCCTTCACCGCGCCCCGCACCGCGCCCGTCGCCATCGTCCGGGCCCGGGCGCCAGGCTTGCGCAGCTCCCTGCGGCGCAGCGCCTCCGTCTCCGCCGTGCGCTCGAGCCACGCGTTCATCCGCTCCACCAGCTCGCGCGACATCAGGTCCACGCCCGGCATCGAGCGCCGCAGCTCCTCCACCGCGCCCCGGACCGCGCTCTCCGCCAGCGCGTGCGTCCAGGCACCCGGCGCATGCTCGTTCGCCTCGTGCACCGTGCGAGCCAGCAGGAGCACCGCGTCCTGGATGAGCTCCTTCAGGGCGCCATCGAGCGCCGGCAGCTCTTCGTGCAGCCCCTCGGTGGCACCGCTCACCGCGCCGCTCGCCAGCCCGTGCGCGGCCAGCCGCTCCAGCGACAACGCGAGACGCCGCACCCGCTCGACTGGCGACAACCATCCTCCGTTGCGCATCGCTCGCTCTCCCGCTGACCGCTCCGTCGGCCACGTGCCCGGGAACGATTGCGATGCAGGCCGCTACCCGACACCCCGGGCAGGCGACGAGGGCGGCGCACGGGAGTCTCTCCCCACCACGCACCACTGGCAGGAGGGCAGACAGGCATCTCGGAGGCATCTGCACTCGGGTTGCACGCACCACCCCGCTCCGGAACAGTACCGCGGGGGTAGGACGATGCTGGGCTATCAGGCGAATGCACAATGGCGGGACATGTCTGACTTCGTGGTGCACTTCACGAAGCCGGGCGCGCCATTCCATGACGCCTACCAGAACATGATGAACATCCTGGGCACGCGCACGCTCATCCCCGGAGCCCAGGGCTTCGGGCTCGCGCGCAAGGAGCCCCAGGTCGCGGAGCGTCACCGCGCGGTGTGCTTCAGCGAAATCCCCCTGGACCAGCTCGCCCGGCTCGTCCAGCGCCGCAGCCTGTATGGCATCGGCTTCCGCAAGAGCTTCATCCTCTCCCAGGGCGGAGGGCCCGTCTGGTACGTCCAGTACGCGTCGCCCGCGCACCTGTCTCTCAAGCACCAGGTGGACCAGGCCCTGGCCGCGCCGGACTCCAGGGCCCATCCCCTCTGGTCCATGACGCCCTTCGTGGACATCCAGGGTGACTCCCACAACGCGCCCTACAACTACCGCTTCGACTGGGAGCGGGAGTGGCGCGTCCCTGGCCTGTTGCGCTTCACCGAGTACGACGTGGCGGTGCTCTTCCTCCCGGAGGAACTGCACGCGACGGCGCGCGGCTTCTTCGAGTGGGCCGTGCGCGAGAAGGCGGGCCCGGGCTACTTCTGCCCGTGCCTCGATCCGCTGTGGAACGCGCCGCGAATCGCCGAGGCGCTGGAGAAGCACGCGGAGGACTCCGCGCGCCTGCGTGCTGGCTAGGGCCGCCTACTCGAACACGGACAGCTCAACCAGGGCCTGAAGTTCGCCGACGCCTTGAGGCTCGCCGGCGTGGTTGAAGCCCACCGGGCGCAGCCGGACGTGGCGCACCGGCCCCATCGGCTCCAGGGGGCCCTCCAGGAAGTGCGGTCCCTGGGACCAGGAGAACCTCCCGTCGAAGGGGCTGTCCCACTGCGTCTGCTCGTTGTAGGCGCGAGGCCCCCTGCGATTCAGGGGCGGCGGGACATAGTCCTTCGCGAAGTTTCGCAGCACGCCCAGCTGCGTCCACTGCTCGGCGTCCAGGCTCCCCTCCACCACGAAGCCCTGGAAGTTGCCTTCCGCGCCGCGCACCACCGCGTGACGCAGGCTCCTGGGCTCCTCGAGCGTGAGGGTCAACCCGTTCACCGGCCTGAGGCCGAGCGGGACGCTCGTCAGCTTCCCGTCCGTCCAGGGACAGGCACCCCTAGGGGGCGAGGGCACGCACGTCGCTCCGCGGCTCACGGGCTCGAGCCCCGCGGGAGGCAGCGGCACCTCCTCGGTCCGCCAGTCCACCCGGAAGACCAGCGGGCTGGACTTGCCCCCCAGCGGATAGAACATGAACTCGCCCAGGGAGTGGGCCCGCAGCATGACGGCGGGCTGGGCGAAGTCCTCCAGCACGAAGCGATTGGCGACCCACCCGGACGACGCCGCCCACACCCGGAACAGGGGCTGGCCGCCATCGACGACGAAGAGCGCGGGCTCCGGTGTGGTGGGCAGGTTCGGGATGACGTTTTGATTCTCGTCCGACGTCATCGCGTACTCGCCGGTGAGCGGCGGCATCGGCACCGGAGGAAGCGCGCCGAAGCTCACGACAGCGTCCTCCGCGCCCGGAGAGACGGCGAGCTGTGAATCCCAGATGCGCAGCGTGGGCAGCTCCACATCGTCATGGAAGATGAAGGACGCGAAGACACCCGCGCCCGTCTCGTCCCGCCACTGCGCCCGGAAGCGGAAGGGCTGGAGCAGGTCCGGGTCCGGCGAGTTGGCCGACTCCACGTCGCCGTAGCGCATCTCCAGGAAGAAGTCGCCGTAGCCGTCGGTGACGCCTTCTCCGTAGTGGATGAACTCCGGCATGACGTACTCGAGGTTCGTCTCGCCACGTGGCTCGTAGTGGCCCGTCCTTGCGTACGGCACCACGCCGTCGGTGACGGCCGAGCCATCACGCCGCTCCAGCCGGCCGTACACGAAGACGAGGTCGTCCTGGAGCCGGTCACACCCCGGCGCGAGGAGCAGCAGCAACGCGGCGGACAATCCCAGCCTCGGAAGAGATGGGCGCATCTTCAGTAGCTCCCCTTCAGGCCGAACATCGGCAGGATGACGGGCAACCCCATGGCATTACGGCGCAGCTTGCCGGCCTTCCGCTCGTACTCGTAGGCGAACACCTCCTGCTGGAGCGAGAGGTTGAGGATGTCCAGGTACGCCTCGACGTTGAACTCCTCGTAGGCCCAGGCCTTGGCGACGCGGAAGTCCACGCGAAAGAACGCGGGCAGTCGTTCCACGCGGTCGGCGTCCTGCCGCACCCACAGGCGGTAGCCATCATGCGTGCGCGACTCGCGCTGCGTGACGGAGGAGACCTCGCCGGACTCGGGCCTGCCCGTGTTGAAGTGCAGCACCGAGCCCACCGTCCAGTCGTCCCCGAACTTGTAGCTCACGGCGGCGTTGAAGACGTGGGCCTGCTCGAAGGCGAAGGGCAGCTCACCTTCGGCGACCTCCCGGATGCTGTTGTCGTCGTTGTAGCGCGCGAAGCGGCGGTGGCGCTTGCTCTGCAGGAAGCTGTACGTCACCCAGCCGAACCAGTCGCGGCCCAGCGGATGGCGGACCATCAGGTCCAACCCATACGCATACCCACGGGCCTTCGGGTCCGCGTGCGGCTGCCCCCGGCGCTTGCGGTTCTCGAGGACGTCCATCACCTCGAACTCCACCGTGCGGAACAGCGGGTTGAAGTAGACGTCGCCCGACAGCTCCAGCCCCGAGCCGAGCTTCCACTCCGCGCCCACGTCGAACTGGGCGCCCTCCTGGACGCCATGATTCAGGCCCGACACGTCCATCGCCGGCAGGTGGAGCAGCACGGTGGGCGGCTGGTGGTAGAGCCCGGCGCCGCCCTTGAGCGTGAGCGTGGACGTCAGCGTGTGGCGCACCGCCAGGCGCGGCTCGAGGACGACGTGCTGGATGCCGGGGACCAGGTGATAGCCATCCACGCGCAGGCCGGGTGACACCAGCCACTTCTCCGCGGGACGCCACGTGGCGCCGGCGAACACGCCCGTGAAGGTGGCGAGCGCCGAGGGCTGCTTGAGCGGATGGGCATCATCCTGGGGACGCCAGCCCGGGGGCCGCGCGGAGCCGGTGATGCCGGTGGCCACGCGGCGGTGCTCCACGTCGGCGCCCACGTGGACCGCGAGGGACTTGGACAGCTCGCGCTTCCAGCCGGTGCGCGCGGAGAACGTGAGCTGGTCCAGGCCGTAGCGGCCGGCGAGGACCTCCTCCGGTCCCCGCTCCTCGCGGAGGATGATGCGCCGGTAGCCGAGCAGCGCCACCTCGTCGAGGCCCACCGTGAAGCCGAGCTCCGCTTCGCCGCCCGCGAGGGGATGGGTGCCGCGCAGGTCCACGCGATGGAAGCGCGAGACGATGGTGGCGCCCATGCTGTCCTCGTAGCCGGCGGTGGCCTCGCCCGCGTCGTCGGAGCTGCCCAGCGCGAGCAGGCGCAGCCGTCCGGCGCCGACCTTCTGTTCGATGCGGGCCTGATAGTCCCAGAAGGCCGCGTGGATGGGATTGTCCTCCTCGTCGTTGAAGAGGGCGTAGGCCAGGGGGATGAGCAGCCCGGTGTAGCTGTAGCGGCCCGACACGGTGAGGGAGGTGCCGGTGCTGTCGAAGGGGACCTCGACGAAGCCGCCCGCGTTGAGGAGGTCCGCGTACGCGGCGAAGTGCGGACGGTCCTCGCGAGGCTTGCTCAGCCGGCCCTCCACCGCGCCGCCGAGGAGTCGTCCGTACTGGACGGGCGGCGTGCCGGGATGGAAGTCGATGGTGTCGATGAACTCGGGATGCACCACGGCGGGGCCGAGCAGCAGGTGGTACAGCATGGGCACGCGCACGCCGTCGATGTAGTAGCCGGTGGCCGCGGGCTGGCCGCCTCGCACCACCGGGTAGCCCAGACCCGAGGCGACGCTGGCCACGCCCGGCATGAGCATGATGACCTTGAACGGGTCGCCTTGCGTGCCGGGCACCTCGCGCAGCTCCTGCTCCTGCAAGGTGATGCGGGAGACCTCGGTGCGCGGGCGCGTGTCACGGACCACCGTCTCGTACGGGCTCACGCGGGTGGGCTGGAGGCGGTAGATGACATCGAGCGTCTGTCCCGACGTGAGGGACTCCTCGAAGGTGCCGAGCTGATGGCCAGGGGCGCGCACGCGGAGCGAGTGGGTGCCCGGGGGCAGCTCGAGTTCGAAGCGGCCTTCCAGGTCGGTGATGGCGACGGGCTCCTCGTCGTCTGCGAGGAACAGGGCGGCGTCCACGAGCGGCTCGCGGGTGCCTCGGGCGCGGACCTCGCCGCGCAGACGGGACTGGGTGAACAGCAGCGGGGCTGGAGGCTCGAAGTGGTAGGCGTACGGCAGGCGCACCGACACGGCGCGGTCGCCGAGGGTGGCCGGGGTGAAGCGCAGACCTCGCGCGGCCTGGACGGCGGCCTCGTTGAGCTGGGGGTGCGTGGCGGGCTTCTCCACGGTGACCTCCGCCACGGCGCCCTGCTCGTCGATGCGCAGGAGCAGGCCGACGTCGCTGGGGGCACCTTGCAGCCCTTCGGGCCAGGAGACGGGGGACTCGGTCAGGAGTCGAGGCGTCAGCAGGGCGACGACACCGCCATCTGGAGTCAGGCCCAGGCGCGTGGCGTCCTCCGCGGCGATGGTGGTCCCCGCGTCCGTGGCCTGGACATCGACCTCGACGGCGCGGGCCTCACCACCGGCGGTGGGGAGCGATTGAGCCCAGGAGGCCAGCGGCACCCAGAGGACCCAGAGCAACAGGGCGATGGAGGGACGGGGGGAGTCCTTCATGGGAGGAATACGTGGGCAGCCCCGTGCCCTGGCTGGAAGATTTCCACGCCGCGGCACATTCATGCCCCGCTGAAACTGTCCACCTCGTACCGGTGTCGGAAGCAGGGGCCGGGCCACGACGCAATCATCTCCAGACGCTCCTGAAAGCGTCTTGACACGCGATTCCTCGACCGCGTCCCGAACCTCTTCCTGTATGGTTTTGGCAGTGGGCCGGATGCAACCGCTGTCGGAGAGGTGAATCCTCTCCGCGGAGACAACCCCTTGTCCCAATCATCACGAAGCCTCTTGCCGTGGCTCTATGCCGTGGTCCTTGCCGCGTGTGGAAGTGAATCCGTCGAGCAGCACTCGCGCCCTCTGGACCTGGTCTCCAGCCAGCACTCCCGCCTGTACGAGGATGACCATGGGGATGCGCCGAGCGAGGCCACTCCGGTCCTCCCGAATACCCTCATCACAGGCACCCTGGACTTCCACGCCGACGAGGACGTCTTCTCATTCACTGCCCAGGCGCAGCGCTACTACCGGTTCGACTGCGTCGTCGATTCACCCGCCACGGGGTGGATCTTCTACTATTACAACGCACAGCATGAGCGGAGCGGCACCGCCGTGGTCTTCGACCCTCCGGGGTATGGGTTGTATTTCAAGGCCAGGGCCACGGAGGCCGCCTATGTCAGCATTCGCGCCCCCATGCCCGAAATCGTCGGTCCCTACTCCTGCCAGATCACCGAACTGGGGATGGATGACCATGCGGACACCGCGACCTCGGCATCGCCCTGGGCGCCTGGAAACGCAGCCACGGGAATCATCGAGTACGCCATCGACACCGACGTCTTCTCCCTTCCCCTGCAACGTGGGGCCTTCTACCGCGTGCGCTGCGAATCGGCGGCGCCCAACGAGTGCCAGGTGAAGGTCACCAGTCCGGTGGGGACCATCACCCCGCCGGGCATGCCCACCCAGACCGCATCCTTCAATGCCATCCATTCGGGGACGTACCTCGTGGAGGTCACCATGCCCTGGACGAGCACCCCGGTGCTCCAGAGCGCCTACACCCTCCACCTGGACCTGCTGGAGACCGATGACCATGCGGACACGCTGGAGCACGCCACGGCGCTGACGCCCTCCTCCACCTCCTTCACGGGAAAGCTGTCGGGGGCCTTGGACCAGGATGTCTTCACCTTCACCGCGACGCAGGGGCGCGTGTACCGCTTCGCCTGCGACGTGCTCCAGGGCGGGTCATCAGGACCGACGCTTCTGCTGCGAAACGCCGCTGGCGCCATCGTCGACGGCTCCATCTACAACCAGAACCGGGGCACCACCGTCTCCGTCGAGACGCCCGCGACGGGCGCCTACTTCGTCGAGCTCTCCCATGGCAGCTACGATGGCCCCTATTCCTGTGCCCTCGAGGACCTGGGGTTCGATGACCATGGGGACTCGGCGGTGGTGGCGACCCCGGTGTCTCTCTCCACGGTGCTCACGGGCCACCTGGAGACGCGCACGGACGTGGATGCCTTCGCCTTCGCGGTCCAGGCGGGTCGCATCTACCGCTTCGAGCGGACGAGCGGCACGGCCAGCTCCATCCTCCTCCAGCTCAGGAATGCCCAGGGGCAGCTCGTCCAGACCGGAGGCTACGGGGCGCTGACCTACGAGGCGCCCGAGAGCGCGGTGTACACGTTCGAGGTACGGCTCGACAGTTCGACTCGCGAACCCGGCACGTTCGTCATCCAGGCCGTCGACAGGGGACCGGATGACCATGGCAACACGCCCGCCTCCGCGACCCTCCTGGCCCCCGGACAACCTGTCTCCGGCTGGCTGCACCGCAGCGAGGACAAGGATGTCTTCGTCTTCCAGGCCCAGGAGCAGACGCTCTACCAACTGTACTGCACCGGGTGCGAAGTCACCTTGGAGTCCCCCACGGGGTGGGTGCGCCGTCTCCATCTCGCCAATCCCGCTCGCATCTTCATCGACCCTCTCTCCACGGGCCCCATCTACGTCACCGTCAACCAGGGCTTCACCTATGAAGTCCTCCTGGAGATTGTCGGCATCGATGACCATGGGGATGACGTGGGGCATGCCACTCCCATCACCTATCCGCTGCGGCTGATGGGCATGTTGGAGTCGCGCCACGACGTGGATGTCTTCGCGGTCGAGCTCCCCGCGGGCCAGCCACGTCGGACCAACTCACCCGACTCCTGGCGGACCATCCAGGTCCTGGACCCCACGGGCCAGCCAGTTCCCGTCGACTTCAGCGGTGGCTTCACGCCCCAGGTCTCGGGCGTCCATCACCTCCTGATGCGGCTGGAGGGAGGTCCTTACCTGGCCGTCCCCTATCAGCTGCTCCTCGACTGACAAGCGGCCACCCCGACCTTCATCGAACCACCCCAGGCCTGACGCACACCGGGCCGGAGATGAGGCCCCCCGTCCACCGGACGACACACGTCCGTGACGGGGGGCCTGTCAGCGCTCCTCCGGATGCCTATTCCTTCGAGTCCGACGGGGTTGGCGGGAGGCGGAGGAGCAACACGGTGGCCCGGAAAAGCGTGTCGAGCGTCGTACTGGCGTGTGTCGTGAGTCTGATGGTGGCCTGCGGGGGCGACAGTCCCCCTGGTCCCGAGGGTCAGCCGCCCGACCGGGCGCCCTCGGGTGCCCCCGATGCGGGTCCCCCTACCGGACAGCCCGGCCCGGATGCGGGCATCCCCGACGCCGGCGAGCCTCCAGCTCCCGACGCGGGCCCCCCCGACGCCGGCCCCGCGCCCACCGTCTGCGCCCCCACCGCGGGCGAGCCCAAGTGGGTCACCGAGGGACAACAAGTCACCGCCACCGTGACGTGCTCCACCGGCCACACCGGGGCCTCGGTGCGCTTCACCGTGGACAACCTGCCCACCGGCGCCACCTTCGACGAGGCCACCGCCACCCTGCGCTGGACGACCGGCAAGGACCAGGCGGCCGTGTGGAACCTCGTGCTGCGCGAGCGCTCCACCCACGAGACGGGCACCCTCAAGGTCGGCGTCGCCGAGAACAACGGCGGCCCGGGCAACGTGGCCATCGTCGACCCCTCGAAGTACACCGAGGAGTACGGCCTGCCCGTCTTCCACCTCACCTACGAGCCGCCCCTCACCTCGGGCAGCTACAAGGGCGCCAAGCTCATCTACCGGGGCCGCACCTACCAGGTGGAGGCCAAGTACCGCGGCGCCACCTCCGGCGCCTTCCCCAAGCGCAGCTTCACCTTCAAGTTCCCCGACGAGGACCTCTTCGATGAGACCGTCCACGGCGACGGCTTCCTCGACAAGAAGCGCGTGGCGCTCGTCACCACCTTCAATGACAACTCGTACGTGCGCACCCGGCTCGCGTTCGACCTGTGGAGCCGCATCTCTCCCGACAACATCCGCGTGCGCACCTACAGCGCCGTGCTGTACGCCAACAACCGCTACCTCGGCCTCTACACCGTGGCGGACCTGCCCCACAAACGGCTGATGGCCGACCACGGCATGGACAAGGACTCGGACCTGTTCAAGGCCGTGGAGAACGACGCCAACTTCTCCCGCGTCCGCCGCGACGGCACGCCCAAGGCCTCCCTGCGCGAGGGCTTCGAGAAGAAGGTCGGCGAGCCGGAGATGGGCCAGCCCCACGCCTGGGACACCCTGGAGGCCTTCATCGGCTTCGTCGCGGACTCCGATGACGCCACCTTCCGTGCCCAGTTCCCCCAGCGCGCCAGCCTGCGGGACTACGAGAACTGGTGGATCTTCAACACGCTCATCCACGGCACGGACTCGCACTCGAAGAACGCCTATCACGCGTATGACCCGAACACGCAGGGCCCCTGGCGCTTCATCCCCTGGGATTTGGACGCGAGCTTCGGACAGAACTTCGACACCACGCGCACGTCGCCGACGACGCGCTCCAGCTTCACCAACACCAACCGCATCTTCGCGCGGCTGCTCGCCGACCCCACGTTCTCCGGGCCCATGCGCGAGCGCTACCGCTCGCTCCTGAAGAACGAGGTGAAGCTGGAGACAGTGCTCGCCCTCATCGACCTCTACGAGCGCGAGACGTCCGCGGTGGCGAAGCGCGACTGGGCCAAGTGGGAGCTGGAGTACCGGGCCCTGGGCGCGCCCGGCACCGTGGGCGAGGGCAACTTCCCCAACTGGTACCAGCGCACCGACTTCAACACCTACGAGCAGGAGCTGGAGTACGTGCGCCAGTGGGTCCGCACCCGCTGGCCCGCCCTCCAGTCCCAGCTCCCCTGACACGACGCGGGGGTGACCTCAGCGCAGCTCCACCACGAGCCCGCCGAAGGTCATCTCCGCGGTCCGCCCCCCGTCGCCCGAGTGCGTCAGGGGGGCGTCCGACAAGCCCACCGCCACCACTTGGCCCGCACGAGCGTCCACGCCCAGCAGGTGGAAGTGCCGCGCGCTCCCATCCAGGGGCACGCTCCGCACCCGCGCCTCGGCGCCATCCGGCGACACCAGCGCCAGCAGCGGCCCCGCGCCCCGGCTGATGCTCTTGCCGCCGTGCCAGCGGTCCCAGCCGGAGGCCCCCGCCGCGAGCAGCCCGTCGTCCGTCCACCGCAGCGCCGAGAAGTGGTCCGCGCGCCCACCCCCGTCCACGGTGCGCTCGAAGCGGGCCGCGCCGGAGACACGACTCAGCACCGCCACATAGCCGTCATACGGCGTCATCCGCTCCGAGGAGCCCGGTGACGGCGGGTAGTACGCAATCGCGCCCTCCGCGTCCTGCCGGACGATGGCGCCCGCCACCGCCACCTCGCCGCCCTTCGCCGCCAGGTCGAACACCACGAACTCCGCCACCGACGCGGGCACGAACGAGCGCGTCTCCTCCCGCGCCCCCTCCGGCGAGAAGGTGGTGTACGCGAGCGGCTGGTAGTCCGTGTCCATGGACGAGGTGACGTCCTCGCCCGTCTGGCAATGCGCCCGCGTCGGCGCCTGGAACCGCTCGCTCGAGGACAGACACCGCAACGCATTCCACGTCCGGCCGACGATGACGCGGCCATCCACCGGGTCCACCGCGAGCAGCGGCCGGGCCGGCGCCTCCCGCCAGCGGAACTCGTCATGGGCCCAGGACGCCGGCTCCACCCGGTGCCGCCCGTCCACCACGCGCGCCCACGCCTCCGTGTAGCCGCCTTCCGTCCACCGCAACGCCATCACGCCCATCACCAGCGAGACGGTGCCACCGGGCCGCGTCGAGGGCTCGTCCACGAGCGACAGGAACGCGGCCACCACGTCCTCGCCCCGCGCCTCCGTGCGCACCCAGCCGTCCCGCAGCGCGGGCCACTCCCGCGACTTCATGCGGAAGGGCCGCTCGGGCAGGTCCGTTCCCAGTTCCCCTGACGGCAGCGTCTGGGGAGAAGGCAGCGGCGCGCGCGTGAGCACCTGGCCCTCCGGGGAGAGGCGCAGCAGGTCATATCCTCCGCGCTCCGCCTGCGTGCGCTCGACGGCCAGCGAGAGCTCACCCGAGGGATGGAGCGTGAAGTCGCTGAAGTGCTCCCCGGGCGCCTCCTCCAGCGACCAGGGCGCTCCGCCCGCGGCCGAGGACACCACCAGCCTGCGGCGGGACTGGAACCGGGCGTCGCGCGTGGCCTCCAGCACGACAGCCTTGTCGCCCGAGAGGCGGACCTTCAGCCCGCCCCACCCCTCGCGAGGCACCTGGTGGTGCTCCAGCGCTCCCGTGTCGAAGGCGTCCACCAGGCCCGGCGGAACGCAGGCACCGCCACAGCCCCCCGGCGCGGGGGACTCGGCGCACGCGGACACGAGCAGGCCCGCGATCGGGCCGAGGAGGAACCGGCGGGCGGAGCGACTCCACCCACCGGCGATACGGCTGCGAGACATCGAGCACCTCATGGCTGGGATACGGAGCCAGCCCGGGTGCCCGGTCGTCCGCCCGCGTCTAGAACTGCGCCGAGCCCGGCACGCGCGGGTACGGGATGGCGTCGCGAATGTTCTGCAGGCCGCACATGTAGACGATGAGCCGCTCGAACCCGAGCCCGAAGCCCGCGTGCGGCACCGTGCCGTAGCGGCGCAAATCCCGGTACCACTCGTAATGCGACGGCTCCAGGCCGAAGCGCTTCATGCGCGCATCCAGCACGTCCAGCCGCTCCTCGCGCTGGCTGCCGCCGATGATTTCGCCGATGCCCGGGGCCAGCACGTCCATGGCCGCCACCGTCTTCCCGTCCTCGTTGATGCGCATGTAGAAGGCCTTGATGGCCTCCGGGTAGTTCATCACGACGACGGGCCGGCCCACGTGCTCCTCGGACAGGTAGCGCTCGTGCTCCGTCTGCAGGTCCTTGCCCCACTCCGGCGCGTACTCGAACTTCTTCTTCGCCTTCTTGAGGATTTCAATCGCGTCCGTGTAGTCGATGCGCTCGAAGCTCGAGTGGATGAACTTCTCCAGCCGCTCCGTGACACCCTTCTGCACGCGCTCCTCGAAGAACTTGAAGTCGGGGCCGCAGTCCTCCAGCACCGCCTTGAAGACATACTTGAGGAAGCGCTCGGCCAGGTCCGCGTCCGCGTTGAGGTCCGCGAAGGCGATCTCCGGCTCAATCATCCAGAACTCGGCCAGGTGGCGCGTGGTGTTGGAGTTCTCCGCGCGGAACGTGGGGCCGAAGGTGTACACCTTCGACATGGCCATGGCGTAGGCCTCCACGTTGAGCTGGCCGGAGACGGTGAGGTACGCCTCCTTGCCGAAGAAGTCCTTGTGCCAGTCGATCTTCCCCTCGGGCGTGCGCGGCGGATTGACGGCGTCCAGCGTGGACACGCGGAACATCTGCCCGGCGCCCTCCGCGTCGCTCGCGGTGATGATGGGCGTGTTGACCCAGAAGAACCCCTCCTGGTCGAAGAAGCGGTGCACCGCCTGCGCCGCGCGGTGACGCACGCGCGTAATCGAGCTGAACGTATTGGTGCGAACGCGCAGGTGCGCCACGTCGCGCAGGAACTCCAGCGTGTGCTGCTTGGGCTGGATGGGGTACGTGTCCGGGTCGTCCACCAGGCCCAGCACCTGGACCTCGTCCGCCTGGACCTCGAAGGCCTGCCCCTTGCCCTGGGACTTCACCAGCGTGCCGCGGCAGACGACGGAGGCGCCCGCGGTGAGGCGGAGAATCTCCTTCTCGTAGTTGGGCAGCGAATTGGGGGCGACCACCTGGAGGGGGTCGAACACCGAGCCATCGCTCACGTTGACGAAGCTGATGCCCGCCTTCGAGTCGCGCCGGGTGCGCACCCAGCCACGGACCTCCACCTTCGTCCCTGCCTCCACCGCGCCGGCGAGGACCTGCTTCACACTGACGACCTGCATTGACGCTCTCCCTTGAGCGGAGTCTGGGCCGGGAGTTAGCCGCCCCCCGGCCCCGACCACAAGCCCGGCGTGGCTTCTTGGGGCTCCCAACAGCCCTTTCCCGGCCCCCGGAAGCACGCCTGGAACCCGGCCAGCCGTGTCAGACCCTCCAGGTACTCTTTTCACATGGTCGCCCGAGAAGGGGACCGGAAACCCCACGAAACCCCCACGCCATTCGCGAGCCAACGCGGCCCGCCTGGCCGTGCCCTACCTGGAGAGTCACATGGCTTCCACCAAGTCCAAGTCCCGCAAGTCCGCCTCCCGCAACCGCTCCTCGGAGTCCACCAAGGCGGCCTTCGAGGACCTGGCTCGCAAGGCGCGCAACAAGCCCGTCGTCCCGGCCAAGGAGCAGGAGGCCCGTGACGCGCACGCGCGCGGCGTGCTCGCGGACGTGTCCAACCTGTCGGCCGAGTCCGCGGTGAAGAAGGTCACCGAGGCGGGGCTCACCATCGGCAAGACGCTGGCGGGCATCAACGAGCAGGTCATCGCGCTGGTGGAGGAGATGAAGCAGCTGGACGAGGCCATCCACCTGAAGACGGAGGAGCTGACGGAGCTGCACGGCAAGGACGTGGCGGCCAGCGCCGTGGACGTGCTGGTGGCCGAGTACGACGCGCGCAAGGCGCAGCTCCAGGAGGAGATGGAGCTGCTCCAGAAGGACATCGAGGAGACGCGCGAGCGGGCGGCCTCGGAGCTGGCCACGCAGAAGGCGGCGGCGGAGCTGTCGCGCACGCGCGCCGAGGAGCAGTACGCCTACGACGTGCAGGTGCAGCGCAAGAAGGAGCAGGACGCGTTCGCCGAGGGGCTGCGCGTGCAGGCCGCCTCGGAGAGGGACCGGAAGGAGAAGCTGGAGAAGGACTGGGCCGGCCGCGAGGAGCAGCTGAAGCTGCGGGAGAAGGAGCTGGAGGACCTGCGCAAGCAGGTGTCGGAGTTCCCCGCGCAGCTGAAGAAGGAGGCGGACACGGCGGCGGCGATTGTGGGCAACCGCGTCAAGGCGGACTGGGAGCTGAAGCTGACGCTCGCCAACAAGGACGCGGAGACGGCGCAGAAGGTGGCCAGCATGGAGATTGCCTCGCTCAAGGAGACCAGCACGAAGCAGGCCCAGGCCCTCCAGACGCTCCAGACGGAGCTGGCCGAGGCCAAGCGCCAGGTGCAGGCCATCGCGGAGAAGGCGCTCGAGTCCGCCTCCGGCGCTCGCGCCCTCGCCGAGGTGCAGGGCGTCATCGCCAGCCGCGAGTTCGGCAAGGCGAAGTAGTCCCGCCCCACTCCCGCATCCCACCCGGCCCGCTCGCGATGGACTCACGCGAGCGGGCCGTCGTCCGTGCGCGCCGCTACCAGACCTGCACGGGCGCCACGCGGAAGCCCACCATGCCGGTGCCCAACTGGCCCTGGCTGCTGTTGCCCCAGGCCCACACGCCGCGGTCCGCGAGCACGGCGAGCGAGTGCTCCCCGCCGCCCGACACCGCCACGGCGCCGGTGAGCCCGAGCACCTGCGCGGGCAGCTTCTGCCAGTTGGATTTCACGCCGTTGCCCACCTGGCCGTGCTGGTTGCGGCCCCAGCCCCAGACCTTGCCGCTGGTGGTCACCGCGAGGCTGTGGTGCTCGCCGGCGCCCACCGCGGTGACGCCCGTCAGCGTGTTCACCAGGATGGGCGCGAGCCTCCGCGTCTGGGTGTTGTCCCCCAGCTCGCCGTAGGTGTTGGAGCCCCACGCCCAGAGCGTCGCGTCCGCCTTGAGCGCGAGCGCGTGCGTGCGCCCGGCCGCCACCGCCGTGACGCCCGTGAGGCCGGCAATCACCACCGGCTCCAGCCTGCGCTGGGTGGAGTTGTCGCCCAGCTGTCCCAGGCCATTGGCGCCCCAGGACCACACCGTGCCGTCGTGCTTGAGCGCCAGCGAGAAGCCCTCGCCCGCGGCGATGGCGGCCACGCCCGACAGGTTCAGCACGCGCACGGGGAGCCGACGGGACACCGTCGTCCCGTCGCCGAGCTGGCCCTGGAGGTTGGAGCCCCAGGCCACCACCGTGCCGTCGCCCCGCAGCGCCAGCGAGTGACGGCTGCCCACCGCGATGGACAGCACGCCCGCGAGCGCCTGCAGCTGCGCGGCCTGCGTGCGGGGCGTCGTCGTTCCATCCCCCAGCTCGCCCTCCAGGTTCGCGCCCCAGGCGTAGACGCGGCCATCCGTCTTCAACGCGAGCGCGTGTCCGGGGCCCGCGGCGATGGCCCGGACCTCCGTCAGCCCCGTCACGGCCACGGGGTCCGCGCGCGTCACCAGGCTGCCGTCACCGAGCTGCCCGAAGTCGTTGGCCCCGGTGCCCTGCACGCTGCCATCCAGCGCGACGACCAGCGAGTGGCGGGACGCGGCGGCCACGCCTCGCGAGGCCACCAGGCCCGAGCGGGTCGGCGTCAGCTGCCAATCCACCGCGCCGATGCCCAGCTGCCCATCGCCATTGCCGCCCCAGGCCCAGAGCGTGCCGTCCTCCTTGAGCGCCAGGGTGTGCGAGGCCCCCGAGGACAGCGTCCTCACGCCCGGAAGCGCGGGCACCTGCACGGGCGCCACGCGCGGAGCGGACAGGCCCGCGCCCAGCTGGCCCAGGGGATTGCTCCCCCACCCCCACACGCCGCCGTCCTGCTTGAGCACCAGCGCCTGGCGCGGCCCCACGGCGAGCGACACCACGCCGGTGAGCCCCGTCACCTGGGCGGGCGTCATCCGCGCCAGGAGCCCGCCATCCCCCAGCTGGCCCTGGTCATTGCTTCCCCAGGCCCAGACGGTGCCATCCGCGCGCAGCGCCATCGAGTGGCAGAGCCCCGCGCCCACCGCCACCACGTCCGTCAGCCCCGGCACCTGGCGCGGCGCGCGCACCGCCAGCGCCTCGCCTCCCAGGTCCTCGCACGTGTCCTGCCGGCCCCAGACCCAGACGGTGCCGTCCGACTTCAAGGCGAGCGAGTGCTCCAGGCCCGCGGCCACGGAGACGACGCCGTCCAGGCCCGGCACGCGGGTGGGCGTGGTCCGCGTCGGCATGACGTCGCTGCCGTCGCCCAGCTGCCCCACGCTGTTGTCCCCCCACGCGAAGACGGTCCCATCCACGCCCAGCGCCAGCGAGTGGTACGCCCCCGCCGCCACCGCCGAGGCCACCAGGGTGCCCTGCCCCACCCGCACCGGCTGCGTGCGATTGACGAGGCTCCCGTCCCCGATGGCGCCCCAGCCGTTCGCGCCCCAGCCGAACACCGCGCCGTCCTCCTTCAGCGCCAGCGAGTGGAACGCCCCGGAGGCGACCGACGCCACCTGCGTGAGCGTCCCCACCCGCACCGGCAACCGACGCGACACATTCGTCCCGTCGCCGAGCTGGGCCTGGGTGTTGTTCCCCCATCCCCACGCGGTGCCGTCCCCCTTGACGGCCAGCGAGTAGCCCTCCCCCGCGGACGCCCCCGCGCGCTCCAGCAGCCCGCGCGCCAGCGTGGGCACCAGCTTCATCAGGTACGTCCCATCACCGCACTGCCCATCGGAGTTGGAGCCCCACGTCCACACCTCGCCGCTCGCCTTCACCGCCACCGAGTGCTGCCCGCCTCCCGCGGACACGCCCAGCACGCCCGTCAGCCCCGGCACCTGGAACGGCGACAGCCGCGCCGTCTGCGTCCCGTCCCCCAGCTGCGCGCGGATGTTGCTCCCCCACGCCCACACCGTGCCGTCCGCCTTCAACGCCACCGAGTGCTGCCCGCCTCCCACCACCGCGGCCACGCCCGTGAGCCCCGGCACCTGCACCGGCACGAGGCTGGCGGTGGTGTTCCCCTGGCCCAGCTGGCCATCGTCGTTCTTCCCCCAGACCCACACGGTGCCGTCCGTCTTCAGCACCATGGAGTGCGAGCCTCCACCCGACAGCCCGGACACCATGCCCGTCAGGCTCGCCAGCGAGCCCGGGAGCGAGCGGGGCGTCTGGTTGTCCGTGCCGAGCTGCCCATCGGTGTTGCCACCCCACGTCCACAGCCGCCCATCCGCCGTCAGCGCCAGCGAGTGCACGTTGCCCGCGGCGATGGCCACCGCGCCCGGCAGCCCCTGCACCTGCACGGGCGACAGCTTGCGCACCGTCGTCCCATCGCCGAGCTGTCCCGTCGCGTTGAGTCCCCACGCCCACACGGTGCCGTCCGACTTGAGCACCATCGAGTGGGTGAAGCCGGCGGCGATGGCCACCACGTTCGTCAGGTTCGGGATTCGCGCGGGCACCGAGCGGGACGTCGTCGTCCCGTCCCCGAGCTGCCCGTTGTTGTTCCAGCCCCAGGACCACACCGTCCCGTCCACGCCCAGCGCGAGCGAGTGCTGCTCCCCCACGCCAATCGCGCGGATGCTCGACAGACGCCAGACGCGCGAGGGCATCGGATTGGGTCGGGTCGAGTTGTTGCCGAGCTGGCCGAAGGTGTTGCCACCCCACGCCCACACGGTGCCGTCCGTCCTCAACACCAGCGTGTGATGCCGTCCCGCCAGCACCGAGCCCTGCCGGGAGGCGCCCTCCCTGGCGCGCACGGTGCCCAGCTCACCGGTGAAGGACGACTCCCCGGGCTCGACACAGCCCGCCCACCACAACAGGCACAGCAGCAATCCAGACACACGCCTCGCGACACGTTCCATGGGACACCCCCGTTTCAGACTGCCCGACGACGTACTCGCTGCATCCGGGCCCACCTGGGCGCGGAGTTCTCGTGGGGGGCGACGGACGCCCTCCCGTGTCGCGTGAGGCGCGGCGCGCTACCAGACCTTCACGGGCGAGGCCCGAATCGTCGACAGGCCGGTGCCCAGCTGTCCCTGGGCGCTGTCGCCCCAGGACCACACGCCTCCCGCACGCAGCGCGTGCGAGTGCCCCGCCCCCGCGGCCAGGGCCGACGCGGCAATCGCGGGGACGTTCACCGGCAGCGTCCGCTGCGCCACCGTGCTCCCATCCCCGAGCTGACCGAAGTCATTGCGCCCCCAGGACCAGACCGAGCCTCCCGCGAGCACCGCGGCGCTGAAGTTCCTGCCCGCCGCCACCGTCACCGCGGCCGCCTGCGTCCGCACCATCACCGGCCACTCGTTGTAGCCACCCACGGAGCCCGTCCCCGCCTCGCCGAAGGTGTTGGTGCCCCAGGAGTGCACCGCGCCATCCGTCCGCACCGCCAGCGCGTGCGTGTCCCCCGCGGCGATGCGGGTCACCATGTAGAGCTCCTGGACGTAGTCGGCGTAGTTGCGGGAGGAGGAGGAGCCGTCGCCCAACTGCCCCCACGCGTTGTTCCCCCACGCGTACACCATCCCGTAGACATCCAGCGCGAGCGAGAAGTCGGCGCCGGCCGCGATGGCGACCGCGTCCGTCACACCCGACACCTGCACCGGCGACGCGCGGTTGACGAAGCTGCCGTCGCCCAGCTGGCCCGAGCCGTTCGCCCCCCACGCCCACACCGTCCCGTCCCCTTGCAGGGACAGCGAGTGGTTCTTGCCCGCCGCGACGGCCAGCATGCCGCCCAGCCCCGGCACCTGGACGGGCGCGAGCCGCGACGTCGTCGTGCCATCGCCGAGCTTGCCGAAGCTGTTGCCACCCCAGGCCCACACCGTCCCATCGGACTTCACCGCCAACGAGTGGCCCTCGCCCGCGGCGACGCCCGTGACTCCCGTGAAGGAGGACAAGAGGACGGGCACGGGCCGGGACGTCGTCGTGCCATCCCCCAGCTGCCCGGCGCCGTTGGCGCCCCAGGCCTTGACCCGCCCATCCAGCGTCACGCTCAGCGAGTGGTACGCGCCCGCCGCCACGGCGCGCGCATCATTGACGGAGGAGCGCCCGGGTAGCAGCAACCGGTTCATGTTCCCGTCGCCCACCTGCCCCGAGGTGTTGGTGCCCCAGGCCCACGCGGTGCCGTCGTCCTTGATGGCCAGCGTGTGGCTGCCGCCCATGGCCAGCGTGCGCGCGGCGGTGAGCCCCGCGACGAACAGCGGCCCCGTCTGCGGGCCCGAGCGTCCGCCGCCCAGCTGCCCTCCGTTGTTGGCGCCCCAGAGCCGCGCGACGCCGTCCGCCAGCAGCACGCCCGACTGCATCCCGCCTCCGCCCAGCGCCACGACGCCCGACAGCCCCGCCACCTGCGCCACCGTCAGCCGCCCCGTGAAGGAGCCATCCCCCAGTTGGCCCGCGTCGTTGTTCCCCCACGCCCAGACGGTGCCATCCGCGCGCAGCGCCACCGAGTGACAGAGCCCCGCCGCCAGGGCCACGATGTCCGACAGGCCCGCCACCTGCGTGGGCACCAGCAGCTCCGTGCCGGTGACGTCGTCCAGCTCCCGCGTGTCGTTGTAACCCCATTGCCAGACGGTGCCGTCGGCCTTCAGCGCGAGCGTGTGCGCGGTGCCCGCGACGACGGCCACCACGTTCTCCACGCCGTCCACCCGCACGGGCGAGGTGCGCGTCAGCTGCGTCCCATCCCCCACCTGGCCGAAGGTGTTCTCGCCCCAGGCCCACACGGTGCCGTCCGTCTTCACCACCACCGAGTGACCGCCTCCCGCCGCCACGGACCAGGCCAGCAGGGCCCCGGGCACCACCCCGGGCGTGCTCCGGGGCGTCGTCGTCCCCGTCCCCAGCGAGCCCTGCCCGTTGGAGCCCCAGGACCACACCTGTCCGTTCTCCTTCAGCGCCAGGGAGTGCGCATAACCCGCGGCGAGCGCGCCCACCTGCGTCAGGCCCACCGCCTGCACCGGCGCCCACCGCGACGCCGTCGTGCCGTCGCCCAACTGACTGGCGCCGTTGTCTCCCCAGCCCCACACCGTGCCGTCCGCCTTCGTCGCCAGTGAGTGGCCGTATTGCGCGGAGACCTCCGTGCGCTCGAGCAGCCCGCGCGCCAGCGTGGGCACCAGCTTCATCAGGTACGTCCCGTCACCGCATTGGCCGTCGGTGTTGGAGCCCCACGTCCACACCTCGCCGCTCGCCTTCACCGCCACCGAGTGCTGCCCGCCGCCCGCCGAGACGCCGCGCACCTGCGTCAGCCCCGGCACCTGGAACGGTGACAGCCGCTGCGTCTGCGTCCCGTCCCCCAGCTGCGCGCGGATGTTGCTGCCCCACGCCCACACCGTGCCGTCCACCTTCAGCGCCACCGAGTGCTGGCCCCCGCCCACCACCGCCGCCACGCCCGTGAGGCCCGGTACCTGCGTGGGCACGAGGCTGGCGGTGGTGTTCCCCAGGCCCAGCTGGCCCTCGTCGTTCTTCCCCCACGCCCACACGGTGCCGTCCGTCTTCAGCACCACCGAGTGCGAGCCTCCGCCCGACAGCGCGGACACGCCCGCCATGCCCGACAGCGCGCCCGGGAGCGAGCGGCCCACGAGCGTCCCCGTTCCGAGCTGCCCGTCCGCGTTGCCGCCCCACGTCCACAGCCGGCCATCCGCCGTCAGCGCCAATGAGTGCACGTTGCCCGCGGCGATGGCCACCGCGCCCGTCAGCCCCTGCACCTGTACGGGCGAAAGCCTGCGCGTCGTCGTCCCATCGCCGAGCTGCCCCGTCGCGTTCAGCCCCCACGCCCACACCGTGCCGTCCGACTTGAGCACCACCGAGTGCGAGAAGCCGGCGGCGATGGCCACCACGTTCGTCAGGCCCGCGATTTGCGCGGGCACCGGGCGCGAGGTCGTCGTGCCGTCACCGAGCTGCCCGTTGTTGTTCCAGCCCCAGGACCACACCGTGCCGTCCGCCTTCAGCGCCAGCGAGTGCTGCTCACCGGCGCCAATCGCGCTGATGCCAGACAGCCGCCAGACCCGCACGGGCGTCGGCCGCGCGCGCGTGGTGCCATTGCCGAGCTGGCCGAAGGTATTCCCGCCCCACGCCCACACCGTGCCATCCGAGCGCATCGCCAGCGTGTGATGCCGCCCCGCCAGCACCGTCCCCTGTCGGGCCACCCCTTCCACCGCCTGAGCGCCGGCGCCCAGGCGCCCCTCCGCGCTCGCGCCCCGCTCGGAGCAGGCCCCCAGGAGCGCCACGCACAGCAAGGCACACCCCGCCAGCAGCCCCGACACACTTCTCCCGATGTGTTGCATGACTCCCCCTGTTCCAGACGACGTCTCACGCAATGCCTGTCATGGGCCCCGTCCCGTCATGGACGTGCCCCGCCAGGACAAGACGGCCTCGGCGAAATCCCGTGGCGCACGGCGCATGTTTCCCCCCTCGGAACGATGCGGGCCCCAGAGAATCACCAGACACGCATGCGGAACAAGCCATTGCCCAGGACACCCTCGTCCCGGCCGCCCTCCCAGGTTGTCATTCCCTGGGCCGGCCACCCGGGCGGCGACTGTCTCCAGGTCACCGTGGACCTCCCCGGCGGCAGGCGCGTCGCGGGGCGGACGGCATACGATGGCGGCATGACAGGCAGCCCTCCGTCCCCGGCGACTCGACGTGTTCCCGCTCCCGGGCTCTGGCTGGAGGGCTTCGGCCTGACGCCCGTGGCCGGCGGCGCGCTGCTCACCGGCGGACAGGGCTGGCATGCCGAGGGGGGCGGCTCCACGCCCAGGACGTCCGCGAGCGCCTTCCTCTGGGACACCCTCCGTCAGGAATGGCGGGAGACGGCGCCCCTGCCGGAGCCCCGGCATGACCACGCGGCGGTGGCGCTCCCGGACGGGCGCGTGCTGCTCGTGGGCGGCCGCGACAATGCCCACCCGGACCTGGCCAGCACCGTGCTCTGGGAGCCGGACGCGCTGCGCTTCGTCCCCGGTCCTTCCATGCGGGCTTCGCGCTCACACCCCGTCGCGCGGGTGCTCGAGGACGGGGCGGTGCTGGTGCTGGGCTCGGACCACGACGATGACCTCGAGCGCGGCACACGCGCGGAGCTGCTGCGGCCCGGCGCGTCGGAGTGGGAGCCCGCGGGCCAGACGGTCCGCATCTTCCACATCGGCCCGGTCTGCGTGAGCCGGGGCCGCGTCGTCATCGCCGGGGGACGCGACAACGGCTTCGGCTTCGCCATCATCGAGGGACAGCACCTGGCCCCACCGCTCGACATGAGCACCGAGGTCTACGAACCGGCCACCCGCACGTGGAGGACCGCGCCCCATCCGCTCACCGCGTCGCGCGACGACGCCGCCGGCGTCACGCTCGCCGACGGCCGCATCCTCGTGGTGGGCGGCTGGCACCAGGGCACGCTGCTCACGAGTGCCGAGCTCTTCGACCCCGCCACCGAGCAGTGGAGCGTCACGGCGCCGCTCGCCCTGGGCCGCTCCAGCTTCGCGCTCACCGCGCTCCCGGACGGACGCGCCGCCGTGTCCGGCGGCCTGGAGTCGACGACGTACGGCGCCACCCCCGACGTGGAGCTGTGGAACCCGGCCACGGGCCAGTGGAGCCCGGGGACACCGCTCGCCCACGGCCGCGCGGGCCACCGCGTCGCCCCCCTGGGCGACGGCGCATACCTGGTGGTGGGCACCACCCGCGCCACGCCGGACAGCCCGCCGGAGACGACCTCCGAGGTCTGGCGCCCCTGAGACACCCGCAACCCCTATCCCACGAGGAGCGAGCGAAGGATGGACAACCAGGAGCTGTCCCGCATCCCGGGCGTCAACCCCCACGTGCCCGACGCGGCTCGCATCTACGACTACACGCTGGGCGGCACCCACCACTTCGAGGTGGACCGTCAGGCCGCCGAGTTCATGTTCTCGCTGGTGCCCTCCACCCGGAAGTGGCTGCGCATGCTCCGCAGCTGCCTGCGCACCGCCGCGCTGCGCCTGTCCGCGGACGGCTTCGACCACTGGGTGGACTTCGCTTCGGGACTGCCGACGAGCGACCACATCCACTCGGTGCTGCCCGACGCCAAGGTGCTCTACACCGACATCAACCCGCTCACCATCGCCACCGGCAAGCACCTGCTCGGCGACAACCCGCGCACGCGCTACATGGAATGCGACATCCGCTCCGCGGGAGACTTCCTGCGCCGGCCCGACGTGCGCGCGTTCCTGGACGGCGAGCGGCGCGTGGCCTTCGGCGCCAACGCCATCACCGTGTTCCTCTCCTCGGAGGAGAACCGGAAGTTCTTCAAGGATTTGTATGACTGGGCCGCGCCCGGCTCGAAGCTCTTCGCCACCTTCGAGACGAAGGCGCCCGGCCTGAGCACGCCGAAGTGGGAGCAGTTCGTCGGCATGTTCCAGAAGATGGGCGAGTCCTTCCAGCTCTACTCGCTGCGCGAGTACCTGGACCTGTGCGGCCCCTGGTCTCCCGGGCCCGGCGGGGTGATGACGGTGCGGGAGTTCCTGGGCCTGCCCGTGGGCCACATCACCGAGGAGGACCGCGAGGGCGTGGGCATCGAGTTCTACGCCGTCATCCTCGAGAAGCACTGAGCAGGCGGCCTCACGAGCCGTCCTCCTCCACGCCCGCCCCCCGAGCGGGCGCGTCAAGGCCAGCGTCGGGTGTCGCACCGTGCCTCCTGCCTCACCGTCGCCGAGTGCCTACCGTGTCGAGCAAGCGACGATACGCACGGTCAGGAGGAATTCATGTTCCAGTCGACGAGGAAGCATCGGGTTCTGGCGGGAGTGGTGTTGGGGACGGCGCTGGTGCTCGGCGGGTGCAGCTCATCCAAGTCCGCGAAGAAGCAGGTGGACGAGTCCTGGCTGGCGCGCGTCCCCGAGAGCCAGCTCGGCGACGTCCGCAACGCCCAGTCCGAGCGCACCAAGGCCCAGGACGAGGTCACCCGCGCCGACGTGGCGGTGAAGGACGCCGAGCGCGCGGTGGAGGTCTCCCGGCGCAACGAGGAGGCGGCCAAGCTCTCCCACGAGGCGAACCAGACGGCGCTCGAGGCCGCCCGCGCCACCGGTCAGCAATCCAACATCACCCAGGCCCAGCGGGAGTTGAGGACCACCGAGTCGAAGCTCCAGGCGGCCCGCGCCCAGACGGCGTGGCGCCAGCGCGCCGTGGAGACGCAGAAGGCCCGCAAGGACTTGCGCCAGGCGGAGCTGGAGCTGTCCGACGCGCACCTGCGCCAGGCGGAGCTGCAGGCACTGAAGAACAGCGATGACGTGCGCGCCAAGGAGATGTCCGACGCCGAGTTCACCAGCGCGGTGGCCGAGGCCCAGCGCAAGACGGAGGAGGCCCAGCGTCAGGTGGACGTGCGCCTGGGTGAGGAGCGCCAGGCCCGCGCCGACTTCGAGAAGGCCCGCAACGGCTCCCAGGGCTACGGCGGCAGCGGCGTGAACCACGACAACGAATGAGGGATGCCCTGAGTCCAGGCACGCGTCTTCCGGCGGCTACTTCGGCGGCCGGAAGACGTACTGGAAGATGGGCTCGTCCTTCGCGGGCGGGTACTGCGCGTCCAGGAAGGCGAAGTAGGCGTGGCCGGCGACGAGCGGGTCCTCCAGGCTGTCGTAGAGGACCTTCACCTGCGTGGCCTTGCCCGTCTCGTCCACCTGCACCTGGAGCTTCAGGTTGCCCTTGAGCTCCGGTGACTCCTTGAGCCGCTCCATGTAGATGGCGACCAGGCCCAGGGACACGCGGGCGTAGATTTTATCCGGCACCCCCTTGGCGGGCGTCGCGGGCAGCCGGAAGCGCCGCACCAGCTCGGCCGTCTCCGCCTCGGCCTCGGGCACCTTGCGCTCCGGAGCGGCGAGCGCGGCGCGGTAGGACACCAGGGCATCCTGGAAGCGCTCCTGCTTGAGACACAGCCGCGCGCGGCGCACGTGGATGTCCGAGCGCGCCGGCGCCCGCTCGGAGGCGCTCACCAGGAAGGCCTCGCTCGCGGCCGCGTCCCCGCGCGCCGCTGTCAGCTCGGACAGGCGCAAGAGGGGCTCGGGGTCCTTGAGCTCCACCTCGATGAGCCGCAGGAGCGCCTTCTCCTCGTCCGCCGCGCGCCCCAGCTCCGCGTACACGCGCGCGCGCAGCGCCAGGGGCGCCACGTCCGCGCCGCCCAGCTCCACGTAGCGCTCCAGCGAGCGCGCGGCCTTGTCCTTCTCCGACGCGGACAGCCACAGCTCCGCCTGGAGCCGATGCGCCTCGCGGTCCGCGGGCTTGAGCGCGACCAGCTTCTCGCCCGCCGTCGCGGCGGCGCGCACGTCCTTGGCCGCCTGGGCCAGCGAGGCGAGCTTGCGCAGGGCCTCGGGCTGCTCCGGCCACGCCTCCACCGAGCGCGTCAGCTCCGCGCGGGCCTCGGCCTCGCGTCCCGGGCTCGAGGCGAGCAGCAACCCCAGCGCCGTGCGCGCCTGGGGCGCATCCAGCTTGGAGAGCGACTCGCGCAGCCGCGCCTCGGCCTCGGCGGGCTTGCCCTCCGCCTGGAGCAGCAGCCCCTCACCCCACAGGGCGGGCGCGAAGTCGGGGGACACGCGCCGGGCGGCGGCCAGCGGCGCGCGCGCCTCCGACAGGAGCCCCCAGCGGATGTAGATGAGCCCCATGCCCAGGTGCGGCCAGGGGTTCTCCGGCTCCAGCGAGGACAGGGCCTTGAGCTCGTTCCAGCTGGTGTCCGCGGGGAACGCGAGCCAGGCGCGGTACACGCGCGGCATCACGCTCTTGGGCTGGGCGCGCGTCAGCTCCTCGAACTCGCTGTCGAGCACGCGCAGCGTCCCACGCACCCGCGCCGTCTCCACCCGCCGCAGCACGCCCATCACCTCGTCGGCGGGAGGCGGTGTGCTCCGCGTGCTCGCGGCCCCGGCCGGGACGGCCAGCACCAGCGACAGCAGCGGCAACAGACGAAGGAGGACGGAGGGCGCCATGAAGTCGGGCGCGAAGATACCAGACGGCCTCGCGTGAGCATCCCACTTGGGAGCACGGGCCTGCCTGCTTCCCCACCGGGCGTCGCGGTCATCCCGGCCCCAGGGCCCCAGGGACGACTCGCACCCGGCGACGGGGCCTCGCGGGAGCTCCCCGCGAGGCGGTGAGCCGCCCCGGGGCACTCAAGCCCGGAGCGGCCCGTCACGTCGGACGACTCAGCCGATCTCCGACTTGCACGTGGCGCTGCAGCCGTCGCCGCTGGTGGTGTTGCCGTCGTCGCACTCCTCGTTGGCCGGCGCGGCCGTCTGCGGGATGCCGTCGCCGCAGCGCGGGCCCCAGACGCAGCCGGGCGCGCACTTGCCGTAGCCACCGGCGTTGACGAAGTCGTCGCACTCCTCGCCCTCGTCCACCTCGCCGTTGCCGCACGTGGCGTTGCACACCGTGCGACGGGTCTCGAAGTTGTTGAGCGTCAGCCGGTACGACGAGCCGGAGGTGTGCCGCTCGGCCTGGAACACCACGACCTCGTAGATGCCACCCACCGTCAGGCCCAGGGCGGCGGCCTGCTGGGACACGGTGACGGTGCCCGTCTCGGGACCGTGGACGCCGCCCAGGTCCAGCGCGAGCTTGCCGTTGATGAACACCCACACATCGTCGTCACCGCGGAACACCAGCACCTCGGTGCCCTTGTACTGGAACCAGTAGCGGACCTCGCTGGTGAAGCTGAAGTTGTGCTGCTGGGAGGGCTGACCGTTGTCGGCGCGCAGCGGCTCCTTGCCCGCGGCCACCCAGCTGTCCGGGTGGCTCGTCAGCGGGAAGAACCGGTTGCTGTCGAACACGTACGAGCCATTGGCGGCCTGGCGGTTGAGCTTGAGCGTCCCGACGATGGTCTTGTTGATGTTCGCGTGGTCCGTGTACCACTGGTGGAAGGCGGCCGCGCCGTGGGTGGTATCGGACGGCTGGCCCGTCTTGGCGTACTCGGGCTTGCCGCCCGGGAACGTCCTGCCCGAAATCCCCTCCAGCGTCGTGGCCAGCTGCGGCTTCACGATGCCGCGCTCGCCGGCGTTCCCGTTCTCGAAGTCGATGTGACCGCGCGGCAGCGCGCCATCCGCCTGCAGGTCATACCCGCGGAAGTCGCGGAAGACGGCGGACAGGTCGAGCGCGGCCGGAGGATCCGTCTGGACCACCTGGCACACGTAGCCCGTCTCCAGCTTGCACGTGGCCGAGCAGCCATCACCCGAGCGGGCGTTGCCGTCGTCGCACTCCTCGGAGGTGTCGTTGGGCAGGATGATGCCGTCGCCGCACGTCGCCTGGCACTGGCCATTGGTGCACCGCGGCTCGCGCTTGCACGCCGCCGAGCAGCCATCGCCCATGTCCTTGTTGCCGTCGTCGCACTCCTCGGTGCCCTCGACGATGTTGTCGCCGCAGGTCGTCTTCGTGCAGGCCGCGCCCACCGTCGGGCACTTCCAGCCCTCCTCCAGGCGGCACTCGGCGGTGCAACCATCACCGTTGGCGATGTTGCCGTCCTCGCACTCCTCCTCGCCCACCTTGAATCCGTCGTTGCACTGCGCGGCGTGGCAGCGGCCACCCGCCGACGGGCAGTTCCAACCCTGCTCCACGGTGCACGTCGCGCTGCAGCCGTCGCCGCCGGACACGTTGCGGTCATCACACTGCTCGCCCGCCTCCACCTTGCCGTTGCCGCAGCCGACCACCTTCACGCACGGCTCGCCCGGCGTGGTGCACGCCCAGCCCTCCTCCTGGAGGCACGCGGCCGAGCACCCGTCGGCGCTCACCTGGTTGCCGTCGTCGCACGTCTCCCCGGACTGGAGGGTGCCGTTGCCGCAGTTCTCGACGGGACACGTGCCGCCGTCACACGGGAGGTTGGGGCCGGCGTCGTCATTGCCTCCACCACCATCCGGCTTGCCATCACCACCACCGCCTCCACATGAGGATGCGATCAACGAGAAGAGAAGAGAGGCGAGTACGAGACCCGCGAGGCGCTTTCCAGCAGAGGGGACGGTCACCATGACCCCCGATGCTGGAAGTGCGCGCGGTGCGTGTCAACGCGGTTGCGATTTCTCACTCCCGCACACCGCGTGAAAATGCAGGAATTGCGCAGATGTGCAGGAAGAGCGGACTGAATCGCCTGATTTCGTGTCTCGGACCCACATCCGCGTCCATGTCGCGATACAGGCCCCCACCGAGGGCCAGGGGCCCTGTCTCACGCCGCCGACACTGTCTCAGCCATGTCTCAGCGCGCGGCGTTGCGCAGGTACTGCGCGTAGAAGCGCACGGCCTGGGCATGCGCCGTCACGGCGATGCGCTCGTCCTTGCCGTGCACGCGCGCCAGGTCCTCGGCGCGCAGGTGCACGGGGAAGAAGCGGAAGACGTTGTCGCTCAGCCCCACGTAGTGGCGTGAGTCGGTGGCGGCGACGTTGAGGTAGGAGGACACCACCACCTCCGGGAACACCTGCCGCAGCGTGCGCTCCAGGTGGCCGAAGGCCTGCGTGTCCGTGCGCGACACGGGGGACGGCTCGCTCTGGAACGCCAGCGTGCCCAGCTCCACGCGCGAGTCATCCACCACCGAGCGCACGTGCTGGAGCACCCCATCCACGCTGTCACCGGGGAGGATGCGGAAGTTCACCACCGCGCGGGCGCTGGTGGGCAGCACGTTGTCGCGCACGCCGCCCTGGAACATCGTCACCGCGGTGGTGGTGCGCACCGCGGCGTTGGTGGTGGGCTTCTGGGTGAGCTGGCGCACCACGAGCGGCTCGGTGAGCCACAGGTTGGCGAAGAGCAGCCGCATGCCGAAGGGCATCTCCGGTCCCACGCGCAGGAACAGCTCGCGGCTGCCGCCCTCGAGCCGGGCCGGCATGGGCGAGTCCTCCACCCTCGCCACCGCGCGGGCCAACACCCCCACGGCGCTGCGCGGCGGCGGCATGGACGAGTGCCCACCCTCCCCCTTCACCTTCAGCTCCACGCTGGTGAAGCCCTTCTCGGACGTGCCCACCAGCGCCACCGGGGCGCTCACCCCGGGCACCGTGCCGGACATGATGACGCCGCCCTCGTCGAGCACGGACTCCAGCCGCACGCCGCGCTCCTTCAAGAGCGCCGCGATGGCCACCGCCCCCTTCAGCCCGCCCACCTCCTCGTCCCCGCCGAAGGCGAACATCACCGTGCGCCGGGGCTTCTCCCCCAGGGCGAGCAGCGCCTC
The DNA here is from genome assembly GCF_900111765.1 of Myxococcus fulvus. The sequence continues at coordinate 326,010 of NZ_FOIB01000010.1, read as the reverse complement.
CACCGCCTCCAGCTGCGCCAGCACGCTGCTCTTGTCATCCAGCGCGCCGCGCCCCCACACGAACCCGTCCGCCACCACGCCGGCGAACGGCGGATGCGCCCAGGCGTCTTCCGTCCCGGGGGCCACCGGCACCACGTCCAGGTGCCCCACCAGCAACATGGGCGACAGCGACGCGTCCGTCCCCGGCCACGTGTAGAGCAGCGAGTGCGGCCCCACCGGCTCGCGCTTCAGCGCCGCGTGCGCGCGCGGGAAGTGCTCCGCCAGGTAGGCATGCAGACCCGCGAAGGCCGCGTCCTCCGCGGGCACGCCCTCAGAGGCCGCCACCGTCTTGAGCCGCAGCGCTCCGGCCAGGCGCGCCGCCGCGGCGTCCGCGTCCACCGTCAGGGGTTCCATCGCCGCCGGAGCCACCTGCCGCGAGGTGAACGACAACGTCCGCGCCACCAGCACCAGGACGAGGACACTGGCCGCGAGGGCCATGGACAGGAGCAGTCGTTTCATGGATGGAAGCGACCACCGTAGCAAAGGCCGCCTCCGACGACGCGGGGACGGCCCGCAGCTCCCCTCCCTTTTTCCCAGAGTCCAAGACCGACGTGGCCGCCTTGTCGCTCGCCAGGCAGATGCAGTACTGCCACATTCTTTCACCTCAGGGATGTCAGACTTCCCCGTATTATCTGTGCCAGTTCGAAGAGGTGCGCAGGTGAAGACTCGACTCGTGACGCAGTGGTGGTGCCTTCTGGTGGTGGGGGTGCTGCTCGGGGGATGCGGAAAGGGTGAGGAGGGGCCGGGGCTTCCCGGGGCGCCCTCGGACGTGGAGGCGCAGGCGGCGGATGCCCAGGCGCTGGTGACGTGGACGCCGCCGACGAGCGATGGCGGCCACGCCCTGCTGTACTACGTGGTGCGGTGCGACCCGGCGTGCGGCGGCGCCATCGTCAGCGCGAGCGAGCGCCAGGCCACGGTGCTGGGGCTCAACAACGGCGCCAAGTACCTGTTCAAGGTCTCCGGGGTGAACGCGCGGGGCGAGGGAGACGCCTCGCTGCCGTCGGTGCCGGTGGTGCCGCAGGCGGGCATGTCCATCCCCAACCCCACGACGCCGGGTCAGCCGCGCGCGGTGAGGGCCACGCCGGGCAACGGCGCGGTGTTCGTCAGCTGGCTGGCGCCGGCGAGCTTCGGCGGACGCGCACTCAAGCACTACGTCGTCACCGCCGAGCCCGGGGGGCACTCGGTGACGGTGGACGTCAAGGCCGGGAGCGCGAACGTCCCGGGGCTGCCCAACGGCACGCCGCACACCCTCACGGTGAGGGCCGTCAACGACGTGGGCGAGGGCCCGGCCGCGAACATCGGCCCGGTGACGCCCAAGGCCGGCGGCGCGCCGGCCAGCTGGGTGTCCGGCTACTACGTGGGCTACCAGCACCGCTACTACCCGCCCGAGTCGGTGGACTTCTCGGGGATGACGCACATCATGGTGGGCCGCGTGCGCCCCCGCTTCGACGGGACGCTGTTCACCGACCTGGACGTCTCCGACCTCGAGGGCCCCGCCATCGCCAAGACGCTGTCCGCCCGGGCGAGGGCCTCGGGGACGGTGCCGATGCTGATGATTGGCGGCTTCGGCGAGCACGACGGCTTCGTGCTGGCGTCCACGGGAGAGAGCCGCATCGTCTTCGTGCGCGAGCTGCTCAAGACGATGGACGCGTGGGGCTACGCGGGGCTGGACCTGGACTGGGAGCCCATCAACCTGCCGCCGGCGGGCAACGACGGGGAGCTCTTGCTGGCGCTCATCGACGAGCTGCGCGCGGCGCGTCCGGACATCATCCTCACGGTGCCGGTGAACTGGCTCAACTCCAACTTCGGGATGCCGGAGCACGAGGCGAAGTTCATGAAGGAGCTGGGCTCGCGCGTCGACCAGCTCAACATCATGTCCTACAAGATGAGCGGCCACTGGGGCGGCTGGGAGAGCTGGCACTCCAGCCCCCTCTGGGACGAGGCGCAGAACCGCCCCAGCTCCGTCGCCAACTCCGTGGCGGGCTACATCCGGGCGGGCGTGCCGCGCGGACGGCTGGGCGTGGGCATCGGCTTCTTCGGCACGTGCTGGCAGGGCGTGACGGAGCCGCGCATCCCCCTGGACGGCCGGCCCGACGTCAATGAGGGCCAGAGCGACAACGCCATGAGCTACGCCAACATCATGGACAAGTACCTCCAGGACCCGCTGATGAAGCGGCACTGGGACGACCGCGCGGCCGCGACCTACCTGTCCGCCTCCGACGTCACCGGCGCGGGCCACTGCAACTACGTCTCGTACGAGGACGGGCAGTCGGTCGCGGTGAAGGGCCAGTGGGCGCGCGACGAGGGGCTGGGCGGCACCATCATCTGGACCATCAACCAGGGCCACCGTCCCCTGCAGCCCGCGGGCAAGAAGGACGAGCTGCTGCTCGAGGTGAAGCGCGCCTTCCTGGACCCGTGAGACCCCAGGTGCGCGAGGCGTCATCCCCCCGCGCACCCGGACGTCACCCGCCGCCTACGGCGTGGACTTGGACTGCCTGGCCTGCGCGGGCACCGGGAAGCCCCGCTTGCGCATCAGCGCGTTGATGCCGGCGTCGCGGCCGCGGAAGGCGCGGTAGCCGTCGGCCGGGTCCACCGTGTTGCCCACGGAGAACACGCTCTTGCGCAGCTTCTCCGCCACGGCCTTGTCGTAGGCGCCCTTGCCCTCGGTGAACGTCTCGTACGCGTCCGCCGTCAGCGTGTCGGACCACAGGTAGCTGTAGTAGCCCGCCGAGTAGCCGTCGCCTGCGAACACGTGGCCGAACTGCGGCGTGCGGTGGCGCATGACAATCTCCTTCGGCATGCCCAGCGCCTTGAGCGTGTCGCGCTCGAAGGCGTCCGCGTCGATGCTCGCGTCGCCGGCCAGGTGCAGCTTCATGTCGATGAGCGCCGAGGACAGGTACTCCACCGTGGCGAAGCCCTGGTTGAACGTCGCCGCCTTCTCGATGCGCGCCACCAGCGCCGGGGGGATGGGCTTGCCCGTCTGGTAGTGCAGCGCGAAGGTGTTGAGCACCTCGGGCGTGGACAGCCAGTGCTCCAGCAGCTGCGACGGGAACTCCACGTAGTCGCGCGCCACGTTGGTGCCCGCCAGCGACGGGTACGTCACCGACGAGCTCAGGCCGTGCAGCGCGTGGCCGAACTCGTGGAACAGCGTGCTCGCGTCCTCCCACGAGATGAGCACCGCCTCGCCGGGCGCCGCCTTCACGAAGTTGGAGTTGTTGGAGACGATGGTCGTCACCTCGCCCCGGAAGCGCTCCTGGCCGCGGTACGCGTTCATCCACGCGCCCGAGCGCTTGCCCTTGCGAGCGTACGGGTCGAAGTACCACAGGCCCACGTGCTTGCCGCTCGTCTTGTCCTTCACCTCCCACACGCGCACGTCGGCGTGGAAGACGGGCACGTCCGTCACCGGCTCGAAGCTGAAGCCGAACAGCTCGCCGGCCACCCAGAACATGCCCTCGCGCAGCTTCTCCAGCTGGAGGTAGGGCTTCACCTCGTTCTGGTCCAGGTCGTACTTCGCCTTGCGGACCTTCTCCGCGTAGTAGCGGTAGTCCCAGGGTTCAATCTTGAGCTTCGCGCGCTCCTTGTCGGCCACCTTCTGCATGTCCGCGACCTCCTCGCGGACGCGGGCCACGGCGGGCTTCCACACCGCCTCCATCAGCTCCATGGCGCGCTCGGGCGTGCGGGCCATGGCGTTCTCCAGCCGCCAGTGCGCGTGCGTGGCGTAGCCCAAGAGCTTCGCGCGCTCGGCGCGCAGCTTGAGCACCTCCGAGATGATGGCGTTGTTGTCGCGCTCGTCGCCGTTGTCGCCGCGGTTGACGTAGTTGCGCCAGACCTTCTCGCGCAAATCCCGGCGGGACGAGTACGTGAGGAACGGCTCCATGGAGGAGCGCGTGTTGGTGATGATCCACTTGCCCTTCTGCCCCCGGGCCTCGGCCGCGGCGGCGGCGCCCGCGCGCACGGAGTCAGGCAGGCCGGCGAGGTCCGCCTCGGACTCCAGGACGACGGTGTAGCCCTCCTCGTCGCCGAGCACGTGCTGGCTGAAGGCCGTGTAGAGCGAGGCGAGGCGCTGGTTGATGGCGCCCAGGCGCTGCTTGGCGGCGCCATCCAGCTTGGCGCCGGAGCGCACGAAGCGCGTGTGGTGCAGCCACGCGAGCCGCTGCTGCTCGGGCGTCAGCTTCGCCTTGTCGGGCGAGTTGTAGACGGCCTCGATGCGGCGGAAGAGGGCCTCGTTCTGGAAGATCTCATCCTCGAACGCGGCGAACTTCGGCGCGAGCTCGCGCTCCACGGCCTGGTACTCCGGGCTGCTCAAGGACGAGCCCCAGATGCCGTAGAGCGTCTCCACGTTGCTCAAGCCGCGGCCGGCGTCCTCCAGCGCCGCGAGCGTGTTCTCGAAGGTGGGCGGCTCCGGGTTCGACGCGATGGTCGCCAGCTCCTTGCGGAAGGTGTCCATGGCCGCCTCGATGGCGGGCTTGAACAGCTCCACCTTCACCTGGTCGAACGGGGGCACGCCGCCATGGGGGCCGCTCCACTTCGCCAGCAGGGGGTTGGCGGGAGCCACGGGGGCCTCGGGGGCAGGGGCGGTGGGGGCCGCGGTGGAGGTGGCGGCGTCCTCGGGACGGGCGTCCTTGGAGGTCGCGCAGCCGGTGGAGGCGAGCGCGGCCACGCCCGCGCTGACGATGAGGAGGTTGCGCATGAAAGTGTAGGTCTCCCGAGGATGGGGTGGGTTGTGCACCAAAGCACGGAATCGCGGCGCCCAACACGTCCACCCGCCCACCTGTTCCCTTCCCGCGACAAACACCGCCACTATCGAGCCAGGAGACACCCGCCGGATGCGAACCGTCCTCGCCCAGCCCAGGGGCCGTGCCTCGCGGGGCGTCGCGCTGGCGCTCCTCTTCGCGGCGAGCGGGGCCCGTGCGGACTGGAAGGTGGAGTACGACTCCCCCGCCCCGCTCTTCCTGGACCGCAGCTACATCTTCGGCTCGCCCAACCGCATCCGTCGGCAGGGGGACCCCGACTCCCCGGCGCCGCTCCTGTTCGAGGCGCAAATTGCCCCGAACCTCTTCCTGCCCCAGCTGCACACGGGCCGATTCCGGAGCGAGCACGGCGAGTGGTTCCTCACCGCGGTGCTCACGCCGTACATCCGGCTGCGGATGCTCAACACGGACAGCAGCCCCGTCATCCCGCCGTCGTACGTCCCGAAAATCACGCTCCAGGTGGCGCACCTGCGCGTGCTGCCGGGCTCGCTGGCGGAGGACCGTCCGATGCGAGGGCTCGCGCTCGCGGCGAACCTCACGGTGGGCCACTACTCCAATGGCCAGGACGGCTGCTTCTTCGCGAACCAGGAGGGCACCGACCCCGACTGCGCGCCGGCCCAGGGGGAGCTGCCGCTCAACGAGCTGACCGGCAGCTTCTCCACCAACTTCGTGCGCGGGGAGCTGCACGTGCGCGTGGCCTTCGGCGTGGACCAGAACCTGGACAGCGCGTGGCTCGTGGGCGGCGGTTCGTCCCTGGAGCTGAACACGGCCATCGGCTCGGGCGGCATCACCGAGGACCAGCGCCGCGTCTACGGGAAGGGCAACTGGGGCGTGAGCGTGCTGGGCGAGCGCATCTGGCACCAGCACCGCTTCCGGCTGGAGGGGACGGTGTCCGCGCCCTTCGGCGAGACGCCCCACCGACGAGCGACGGTGAGTGGCGAGGTCGCCGCGCTGCCCTACTGGGGCGCGGGCTTCGGCGTCTTCACCCGCTACGTGTACGGGCAGGACTCGTACAACATCCTCTTCCTGGAGCGGCTGAGCCAGTGGCAGTTCGGGCTCGTCTTCGAGCTGTCGCCCGGCGCAAGGCTCAAGGCCGAGGAGGCGCCCGGAGACGGCGGGACGCGGCGTCCGCCGGGCTTCCGCTAGGGATGGCAGGACGTCCCGGGTGTGACATCTTCGGCGCGGGAAACACCGCCTTCCGCGGGGGTTCCCGACTTGAACATGACCGCTCCGAGCACGCTGAAGGACCGCATCCAGAACGCCGACCTCCTGGCCCGGGTCGTCCCCGTCGAGGAGGCCGTGAAGCACGTCACCGATGGGAACACGGTGGCCATCAGCGGCTTCACCAAGTCGGGCGAGCCCAAGACGTTCTTCCCCGCGCTGGCCTTCCACCTGTCGCGCACCGCGCCCCAGACGCGGCTCACGCTGTTGTCCGGGGCCTCGCTGTCCGAGGACGTGGAGGGCCCCATGGCGCCCTTCATCCGCAAGCGCGGGCCGTACATGTCCTCGTCCGCGTCGCGTCGGCGCATCCACGCCGGGGAGATGGACTTCACGGACGTGCACCTGTCCGCCTTCGCGCGCAACCTGATGTACGGGTTCTACGGCGACATCGACGTGGCGGTGGTGGAGGTGTCGCGCATCCGCCCCAACGGCAGCGTCATCCTGACGTCCTCGGTGGGCATCAGCGCGGAGGCGCTGGCGAAGGCGAAGAAGATCATCCTCGAGGTGAACACGTCCGCGCCGGACTACACGGGCTTCCACGACATCGTCGTGCCCACGGTGCATCCGCACGTGGGCTGGCCGCTGCCGCTGCTGAACGTGAGAGACCGCATCGGCACGCCGTACGTGGAGTTCGACCTGGGCAAGGTGGTGGCGGTGGTGGAGTCGAGGACGCCGGACCACCCGGTGCCCTTCAAGGCCGCGGACGAGACGGACAAGCGCATCGCGCGCAACGTGGTGGACTTCCTGTTGAGCTGCCGCGAGGAGTTCGGGTGGGGCAAGCGGCTGCCGCCCATCCAGTCGGGCGTGGGCAACGTGGCCAACGCCATCATCGGGGAGCTGTACGAGTCGCCGTTCCAGAAGATCCGCTTCTGGACCGAGGTGTTCCAGGACGGGATGCTGCGCTACGTGGAGGACGACGCGAAGTTCGAGTACGCGTCCGCCACGGCGGTGTCCTTCTCCGCCGAGGGGCGCCAGCGGTTCCAGCAGCTGTTCGAGCGGTGCAAGGAGCGGCTGGTGCTGCGGCCGATGTGGCTGTCGAACAGCCCTGAAATCATCTCGCGGCTGTTCGTCATCGCGATGAACACGCCCATCGAGGTGGACATCTACGGGCACGTGAACTCGACGCACATCGACGGCTCGCGCATCGTCAACGGGCTGGGAGGCTCCGGGGACTTCTTCCGCAACGCGTACCTGAGCATCGTGCACACGCCGTCGGTGCGGAAGCTCAAGGACGGGCGGACGGTGAGCTGTGTGATGCCGTACGTGCGGCACATCGACCACACGGAGCACGACATCAAGTGCGTCGTCACCGAGCACGGCTACGCGCGCAACATGGACATCCGCTCGCCCCGACGTCGGGCCACGGACATCATCGATAACTGCGCCCACCCCTACTTCCGGCCGCTCTTGCACGCGTACCTGGACATGGCGGGCCCGGGTGACGAGCCGCGCGCCACGGACATGAAGGTGCTCGAGGCCTGGTGGCGCGACTACGACGCCGCCTGCCGCGCGTTCCCCCAGGGAGGCTGAGCACGGACATGGCGGGGCGGGATGACAGCGAAGGCGCGCCCGGGAAGGAGCGACCCGCGACAACGCGAGCCGCCTCCGAGGGGCGCGACTCCGGCACTCCAGCGCAGAGCGCTGTCGACGCGAGGAGTCCGGCACGCACCGGAGGGGCGGCGAGGAACGGGCGAGAGCCATGCCCACCCGAGGTGGCGGAGCAGCTGCGCCAGGTCGACCGGCTGCGCAGGACGGGCCGGTACGCCTCCGCGCTCGCGCAGGTGCGCGCGCTCGCCGAGGCGCACCCCAGGCTGGGCATCGTCCTGATGGAGCTGGCGATGACGCTCGGCATCTGGGGCGGCGCGCCGGCCGAGGCGCTCCCCTGGTTCGAGCGGGTCCTGGAGCTGGCTCCCGGGCACCGGACGACCCGGCTGCACCGCGCGCTGTGCCTCGCCCGGCTGGGTCGCCATGCGGAGGCCGTGGCGGACTTCGACGCGCTGGTGGACGGCGGCTATCGCAAGGCGCTGGTGCTGCACATGAAGCGCGCCGAGTCCCTGGAGGCGCTCGGGCAGGATGCGCGGGCGGAGCAGGACTGGACGCTCGCGTTGGCCGAGGACAGGGACAACCCCTGGCTGCTCCAGCAGCGTGCCGCCGTGCGAGCCCGTCTGGGAATGCACGCGGAGGCCCTGGAGGACCTGTCCGCCGCGCTCGCCCCGCAACAGGGCGCCGACATCGACCCGGAGCTGCTCCACGAGCGCGGCCTGCTCCGCGCGAAGCTCGGTGATGGCGACGGCGCGCGCGCGGACTTCCAGGCGGGGCTCTCCGCCTTGCGCCGGGGAGACCCGGACTCGCTGCGGGATGCGCTGAGTTCGGCAATCCAAGCGCTCGACGCGCCCTGAAAGACCGTCACGCCGCGGGCTTCCACACGTGGCCCGCATCGGAGCCCGCAGGGCGAAAGAATCACCGCCTCCCTGCCTCGGGGGGCGATGACGCTGGTACGGACTGAACACGTCCGCGCACCCAATCACAGCCCAATGACCCCGCGGCTGCGACCCGCCGCGGCCGCCTTAGATTGAACATCCACACCAGACTTCTGGACGTGGAGGCATCACATGCTCGAGCTCGAACTCAATCCCAGACTTGAACGGATCCACCACCCGGCATTCCGCAAGGAAGCCGAGGACGTCCTCCGCTCAGGAGCGCTGCGCAAGCTGATACGGCTGATCGGCCCCGTGCCGGGTGACGCCCGCGAGAGGAACATTTCGGGCTTCGAGCCCGCGGTCGACCTGGCGGAGGTCGAGCGGGAGACCCGCTTCATCCGACAGGAAGCACTGGCCCGTGGCCTGGACATGGATGAGGAGTTCATCCAGACCATGACGTACATGCGCCACATCACCATTCCCATCCAGGAGCCCAGACTGGGGCGGGCCATCAGTCGCGTCTGGAGCCTGGTGCTGTGGTTCGACCCCGACAAGGAATACAACCCGGACAAGCACTTCCTCTCCCTCAAGCACGCGAGCGCGGTGGCCCACCCGCCCTCTGCGCTCATGGACTACGTCGACTTCTCCTTCGAGGAACTGGGCCACTATTGCGACGCGGACTTCCTGGGCCTCTACAAGAACCTGTTCTTCCAATACCACCTCGGAACGCTGCTCGAGGTGCTGGTGGCCCGGCACGGCGCCCAGCGGACCACGCACAGCGTCCGCTACATCCGCGACCACAACGGCTCCTCGGAGTTCTGGTACCTGTCGCTCCAGTTCATCGACGAGCGGCTGAGCTTCGCTCGCGACCCGCTGTTCTGGGTGGACACCCTGGAGGCGGCGCGGGACTTCATCGCGTTCACGAACGACGTCTTCTCCTTCTACAAGGAGGCGAAGTCCCAGCTCGACTTCGAGAACTGCTACCTGTTCAAGCAGTCCCAGACGCAGAAGCGCCCTTACCTGGAGGTGTACCGGGAGACGCTCGCCACGACGGTGAGGAACTACCACGCCATCCTGGAGTCCGCGTCCTCGCGCGCCCCCGAGCTGCGAGCACACGTGGAGCACTACCTGAAGAGCTTCATCTACTGGCACTTCCGCAGCCGGCGCTACCTGTTGCAAGAGGTCTATCCCGAGCTGCGCTACTGGGAGGACCTGCTCTCGCCGCCCTCGCCCGGGCTGGTGGGCTGACACCCGGCACCCGCCACATTTAATCGCGCTTAATCCCGGTTAATCAGGGAGGAACGTAGGGTGGCCTCCACTCGCCGACGGGGAGGTCCCGGCCACGGCGGGCTGACAAACCAAGAGGTCAATCCATGTTGAAGCAAGTCATGCGGCCGTTGTTCCTGGGTGCGCTGTGCGTGGGCACCATCGCCTGTGGTGGCACGCCGATGGACGAGGTGGCTCCGGAGACGGAGGACCTGGGCCAGGTGGAGCAGAACGCGTGCAGCGTCGGGACGTACCAGGGCGCGTGTCGCGACTACGGCAGCGGCGGGTGGCTGGATGGGAGCTGTCCGGCCGCGACGCCGTACAAGTGGAGCTTCTGGAACTGCTCCCAGTACATGGCGGGCTCCGGTCCGTCGGCCCAGTACTACCGCCAGTACTGCTATGACCTGCAGCTCTACACCTGCCACAGCGACATCAGGACGCCGCCCGCCGGCAGCCCGCCGCCCGTCGGCCCGCCGCCTCCCTGCAAGCAGAACTGCTGAGCCTCGCCTGGGATGAACCGTGGTCGCGCCCGTGACTCGCGCGACCACGGCTCCGGCTCAGTTCGCGAAGCGCGCCTCGAAGCTCGTGAACTGCGCCTCCAGGCGCCACTGCAGCGCGGCGCGCGTGTTGGCGCCCAGGAAGGTCTGACACGAGGAGGAAGGCCCCGCCTCGCCCGCGTCGTCCTGAGCGCAGGCCGCCGCCAGCGTGGTGAAGACATCCCGCTGGGCCCAGAGGCTGTCTCCCTCAACGAAGGCGTGCTCCAGGCTGGCGCGCGCCAGCTGCTTGAGCGTCTTGTAGTCGAGCCCCTGGACGGCGGCCGCGGCCACGTACTCCTGGGTGATGTCCCCCCGGAGGATGCCGGAGTCATCCGTCGCCAGCGTCACCGGCACCTTCTCCACCAGGTACGCGGAGAGCGGATGGTCCGTCCCCTTGACGCCGAGCAGGACGTTGTTCGAGGACAGGCAGATCTCCACCAGCACGCCCGCCTCGCGCATGTCGCGCAGGAGCGCGTCGACGCCCTCCCCGTCCGTCTCGCCCAGCACGTCCACGCCGTGGCCGATGCGCTCCGCGTGCGCCAGCTTGACGGCGTTGCGGATGTGGAAGCGCAGATGCCCCTGGTCCTCGGGCTTGAGCACCTCGGGAATCAGCTCGCCCGCGTGCAGGGAGACGTGGACCGTCTTGCGGCCGGGTGTGGTGTCATTGTGGTCGTCCAGCGTGCCCAGCGCGAACATCTCGTCGTTGTAGTACGCGAGCGAGTTCGGGTGCTCCTCGGGTGACACCAGGTTGACGCCGACAATCTGCGGCACGCGCTGGGCCAGCTCGAAGGCGTACACCCACTGGCCGAAGACGTTGGCGCGCTCCGCCGTGCGGTTGGCCGACACCAACAGCCGCACCTCCACGTCGCAGCCCGGGTCCGCCTGGGGCGTGCCGCAGGCCATCACCTGCCGGCTCCCCACCAGGAAGCTGGCGATGCTCTCGGCCTGACGCGTCAGCGCCGTCTGGAACTCCGGCAGGGCGATGAGCTGCGCGCGCTTGCTCAGCAGCGTCGGCGCGTCCCAGGGGTCCGTGGGGGAGAACAGCGGCGCGGCGAGCCTGCCGCCCGTGCTCGCGCCGAAGCCCTGCATCAGCTCCACGTAGACCTGGTTGTGGTGGCCCGCGCGGGAGAGGATGTCCGCGTAGATGTCGTCACCCCGGGCCTCGGTCTGCACCGCGCCGTACTTGGCGAAGGCATCGAAGAAGTGCTGGTGCGCCTCCAGCAGCGGGCCGGTGAAGCCCTCCATCGACCAGGCGCCCATCACCGCGTCATAGAGGGCCCGGTCCGACGCGGTGTTGGACAGGGGCGTCGCGCCCTGCTCGCAGGGGTTGCTCGCCACGTAGGTGGTGGGGTTGACGCAGGCGCCGTCCTCGGAGCCCCATTGGATGAGCTTCTCCATGGTGATGGCGCCGGAGGTGTGGCTGTGCAGGTCGCCGCCCTTGGGCATGTCGCGCAGGAAGGCCGCGAGCGCGGTGGGATTGGAGCGCAGGGTCTCCATGTGCTCCTGCGTCAGGTCCTCGGGTGGACGCGGGGTGGGGGGATCCGGGTCGTCCCTGCAGGCGCTCAGGCCCAACGTCATCGCGACGACGACCAGCGAAAGCTTGCTCATGTGGGAACCTCACGACGGGGGTGTCCGATGAGCGTCTTGCCCGCGGCTCGGTGAAGACCAGCCACGCGCATCGCCATGCGTTCCCTGCCGCGCATCGGCGTGCGCCAAGAGGGACTTTTCAACCATGACCCACGCCCTCGCGCCGACCCTCGAGCACCTTGACGGTTGCACTTGCCTGTCCGTGGCGGAACCCGCAGGCTCCCTCGCCCATCTTTCGGACGAGGTCATCCATGCATCGGGGTTCCTGCTTGTGCGGCGCGGTCCGCTTCACCGTAGAGGGCGAGCTGCGCGCGCCGGACGCCTGCCATTGCGGCAAGTGCCGCAAGCACTCGGGGCACTACTTCGTGTCGACGGACGTCCCCCGCTCGGCCGTCACCCTCGAGGGCGCGGACAAGGTCACCTGGTTCCAGTCCTCGGAGAAGGCGCGGCGCGGGTTCTGCTCCGTCTGCGGCTCGTCGCTGTTCTGGGACCCGCTCCAGCGCGACTGGATTGGCATCGCCATGGGCGCGTTCGACACGCCCACCCAGACGCGCGTGGCGCTCCACATCTACCTGGCCAACAAGGGCGACTACTACGAGTTGGAGGAAGGGACGCCCCGGTTCGACACCATTCCTCCCAAGCCCCACGAGTCGAGCGCGTAGCGTTGGCTGTCCTCACGGAACCAGTCCTCGTAGCCCTGGAGCCAGTCCTCCAGGCCCACGACATACAGCCTCAAGGCAGCATCCTCCTCCGCGCCGAACGAAGGCAGCCGTCGCTCCAGGGCAACGAAGCGCTCCAGCATCTCGTCATACATCCGCGTGGCGCGGCGGATGGCCTCCTCCATCGAGAGCTCGTGCTGCTGGCGGAGCACCATCACCAGGTTGTGGACGTCCCCCTGCCGCGCCTCCCGCTCCAGGGAGCCGACGTCATTGGACCAGTTGATGAGGTGGCACACGCAGAGCGCCATCTCCGCGACGACCTCGTGGCGAAGCACCGCGTCGGGCAGGCAGAGGTGCTGGGTGATCTCAATCAGGTCGAGGACCGAGTCCATGGCCCCGGTGACCAGCCGCATCTCCAGATAGGCCTCCAGGTCCGGAACGCGCAGCACCCGCCGGTTCCCCGCCTCCCAGGTGGTGGAGCGGATGTATTTGCCGAGGTGGAGCTTGAACCGCTGCTGACAGAGGGGCGCCGCCATCGCCTGGACGTCCTTCCAGACATCCCTCAGCGCAGAGACCGTCGGCACCACCTCCCGGTCGGCTGGGTCAGCGCCTTCCAGCACGCCCAGCAGGTGCTGCTCGTGGACCCGCACCTGCTCGAGCGGCAGGGTGTCGGTCCAATCGTCGTTCATGAACAGCCAGATGAGATAGCGCGTCGCGAGGCAGGCCTCCTCGAAGCCCACGCGCCCATAGGTCCGCCCCCCCAGCCAGCCGAACTTCGACAGCTTGAAGACCTCGGTCCGCTCCTCGTTCGGGAGCATCCCGAAGCGCTGACACCACTGGAGGCCATGGAGCTCGAGCTCCTCCACCGCGGGATGGACGGCCGACGGGAAACGACGCTCCCGAACTGCGGGCGAGGACGCGGGCTTCATGTCTGTCCCTCCTTGGATGCGCGCAGGCGCCTTCCAGGGATTAGGACCGATGGCTCCCCGACAGACCATGCCCCCACGGGGCAAGCAGGCCCCGGCCCTCATGCGGGCCAACTCCAGGGCCCACCCGTCCCTACCCTCGGGAAGCCCGTGGTGGAGCAGGCTCCTCCAGAAACCACTGAATCCATTTTGATGGTTGCGCGCGAAGGACCCTGGCCCTATCGTCACGAAAACCACTCAATCCACTTGAGTGGTTTCCACCTGCGCCCCAGGAGTGCCCATGTCATCGCCCATCGCCCTCATCGCCGTGCCCTCCGGTCTGGGGCTGAGCCGTCCGGACGGGCGGATTCCCCGTGTGGACCTGCTGCCCGAGGCCCTGCTGGAGGCCGGCCTGGGGCTCCGGCTCCAGGCGAAGGTGGAGCACACCGTGACGCCCCGGCCCTATGTGCTGGAGCGAGACGCCCGGACGCGCATCCTCAACGCCCCCGGCATCGCCGAGCTGAGCCTCCGGCTCGCGGACGTCGTCGAAGCCACCGTGCGCGCACAGCGCTTCCCGCTCGTCCTGGGCGGGGACTGCAGCATCCTGCTCGGCTGCCTGCTGGGACTGAAGCGCACCGGCGCGCACTCGGGGCTCGCCTTCATGGATGGACACACCGACTTCTGGCCGCCCGAGGCCTCCGCGCTCGGCGGGGCCGCGGGCATGGACCTCTGGCTGTCCACCGGCCGTGGCCCTTCTCTGCTGTCGAACCTGGAGAACCGCGGCCCGCTGGTCCTCGACGAGGACGTGGCCGTGCTCGGGGTCAGGGACCCGGAGCGCCAGGGGGAGAAGGTCGGCGCCGAGGACGCTCGCGACACGGGCATGGCCTGGCTGGACCTGGACGTCCTGCGCCGGGACGGAATCGCCGCCGGGGCGAAGCGCGCGCTCACCCGATTCAAGGAGCGCGGCGTGAAGGGCTTCTGGATGCACCTGGACGCGGACGTCATGGACGACGCGGTGATGCCCGCCGTCGACTCGCGTCAGGACGACGGCCTGCGCGTCGCGGAGCTCGGGGAGCTGGTCGCCCGGCTCGTCGACTCGGGCCTGGCGGTGGGCATGGACGTCACCATCTACGACCCGAGCCTGGACCCAAGGCGGGACGCCGCCCGGGCGCTGGTGGACACGCTCACCCGAGGGCTCGGGGCCCTGGTGCCGGGCAGGGCCACCTCGCGCTCCCCGGAGCCTTGAGCTCTCCAGGGAGCGGAGGACGCGGACTACCCCGCGGCCTTCTTCCCGAGCGCGCCCTCGTCCTGCTTGTAGTTGGAGATCTTCTTCCCGAAGTCGAACGACTCCTGCTCCGTGTAGGTGCACTTCGCGAGGTCCTGGCCGTTCATGTCGTCGCACTGCGGCAACATGCCCTGGTTCCGGTCGCGCGTGGCGTCCCAGCCCGACAAGCAGCCGATGTCCTTGTCGTTGGCATAGGCAATCAGCTTGTCCATGTTCTCCAGCGTGAACTCCTTGCCGTTGATGTGGCGCCCGAACATGGGGCACGCGCCGATGCGACGCCACACCTTGGCGTCGTTCCAGGTCGTGAAGACGGAGCGGATCTGCCGGTGCATGCCTTCCAGGCCGAGCACGCAGCAATCATAGGCATCCGGCGGGGACGTCTGGCCGAACTCCATCAACATGCCGTTGATGAGCGACGGCTCCACGCCCGCGTCGAAGAGCTTCTGCAGGAGCTTCACCCCGCCCTCGTTGAAGCCCTCGAGCGAGCCCGGCGCTCCGTCCACCGGCAGCGTGTACGAGGTCTTCAGGTACGGATGCTTCGCGAGGACCTGGCTGATGGCGGCCACGTGACGGTCCTGCCCCACCGGGTCGTGGATGAAGGCCCCCTCGAAGTCGAAGTCGAAGTGGGTCACCATGTTCTTGCCGTCGATCATGAAGTTCCTGAGGATGCCCTCGTAGGTCGCGACGATCTTCGCGATGTCCGTCTCCTCCGCCTCCAGGGGCACGTTCGAGGCGCCGCCGAACGAGAGCACGACCTTGCCCCCGTTGGCGGTGAAGACCTTCATGTCATCCTTGCCGTAGTCCGAGACGGTCAAATCACCCGGGTACGAAATCCC
Source organism: Myxococcus fulvus (assembly GCF_900111765.1). The sequence goes on along the minus strand of NZ_FOIB01000010.1, from coordinate 310,505 downwards.
GGTGTTCGAGTCGTCCATGGAGGGGAAGCCGCCCCAATACACCTTCTTGTCCCCGCCCGGCTGCGCGACCAGGAAGCCGAGGAAGAAGCCATCCAGGCCCGACTCCTCCTGGTACACCTTGACCTGCGGCGTGGGGTACGCCGTGAAGTCGATGAAGGGCGCGCGCCGGACGTCCCAGTCCCCCTGGTCCGGCAGGGGCACCGCGGTCTGAATAGAGAAGACGCTGGACTTGCCGGACTGGTTGTTCGACAGGTCGAAGGCCTCCACCTGGATGGAGTACGTCGTGGCGGGAGACAGCCCCTTCAACGTCACCTGGGGGAGCCGGGTGGTGACCTTCTGCAGCCCGGACCGTCCCTTCGGGGCGTAGTACACGACGTACCCCGCGACGGCCACGTTGTCCGTGGAGGGCGTCCAGGCCAACGAGACGAGCTTGGAGCCTGTCGACACGGCGCGAATCCCCGTCGGAATGGAGGGCTTCTCCTTGTCGTTGGCCGGAGGGTTCGCGTCCTGGCCGTTGACCAGGAAGCCGGAGGGCAGTGGCCCCAGCCCCGTGGGCGTCCCGTCACCCTGCACCGCCAACTGGAACTTCTGCTCACCCTTGGCGGGGATGGTCTTGCGCTCGGCCACCAGCCTGCCGGTGATGGTGTTGTCGGGAGCGACACTCGACCAGATGAGCCCGTAGTGGTTGCTGATCTTCTGACCCGCCCCGACGGTGAACTTGATCTCGGGATTGACCACCTCCTGGTCCGAGAGGTTGAGCAGGGTCACCGTGTAGGTCGCCCACCAGAGATTGTCTTTGGAGTCCCACGCCGACAGGGCCACCACAACGAGATTCTTTGCCATCCTGGATACCTCGACAACGGTTGCTACATCGTGGACACAACGAGCCCTTGGACCTCCTGACAGGAATTGCCAGAGGCTCTCGGACATCCCCTTCGACAAGAGTGAGGTCACCTCGGGCAGCGCCGAGGAGCGAGCTGGAATGGGGAGGTTGCCTTTGTGCCGCAGACCCGCGAGACAAAACATTGCCCAGCGGTTCCGGCCCCGTGTCTGTCACGAGACAGCGAACCCGCCGGGTAGGATGACCCTCCCGTGCGGGGAAGGTCACTCCCCGACAGCCGGGTTGCGCCTGGGGACCAGGACAGACGCCGCCAGGAGACACTCTCACGCGGTTTCGGGCCACGCACCCCGCAGTGCCCTTCCCGCAGGTGGGCCCGCCGCGTCTGTTTTGACGATGGCAGGCATTCCAGCCCTGGTGCCCACGCCCAGGACACGATAGGCCCACCGCATGGCCGATGCGCGCAGCCCCGGACTTCCCACGGACGTCGTCCTGGTCCTCGAGTTCATCAACACGCTCGACGTGGAGAAGCTCGTCGACGCCGTGCCCACGCCGGGCGCGCTCGACGCCTGGTGCCGCGCGCGCGGCCTCGTGTCGTCCTCGGACGCCTTCACCCCGGACGCCTTCCGCGCCGCCATCGACGCCCGCGAGGCCCTGCGCGCCGTGCTCCTCTCCCACACCGGAGAGCCCCTGGCCGCCTCGGATTTGAAGACGCTGGAGCGCGTCGCCTCCTCCAGCCCGCTCACCGTGGGCTTCGGCCAGGACGGCGTGTCGCTGCGCCCCGCGGCCACCGGCGGCTGGAAGGCCCTGGGCGCCCTGTTCGCCGCCATCGTCTCCACCCAGCGCGACAACCACTGGCTCCGGATGAAGGTGTGCGCCGCGGGCGCGTGCCAGGAGGCCTTCTACGACACCTCCAAGAACCGCTCCGGCCGGTGGTGCTCCATGGCCGTGTGCGGCAACCGCACCAAGCTCCAGCGCTTCCGCGCCAGCCCGCCCCGGCGCTGAAGCCCCCACATCCGCACGGGATGAGCGCCAGGGCTTCACTCCCGGGCTGAATCTCGCCCGTAACACCCGGAAACTTCTCGCCATCCGCAACCTGGCGCGTCGACTCCCGAGAATTGGGAATCTCGTTCGACAGCTAGGAGCCCACACCCCATGGGAACTGGACGCGTTGGTGACGGTGGAGCAGCAGAGGCGGCACGCAAGGCGGCGGAGGCTGCACGCCGGGCCGCGGAAGAGGCGGCGCGCAGGGCGGCGGAGGCTGCTCGGCAGGCTGCCGCGGAGGCCGCGAAGAAGGCCGCGGAGGCCGCCAAGAAGCTGGCCGCGCAGAAGAAGGACGTGTCCACCTTCGAGCCCGCGGGCGCGAAGAACAAGCTGAAGCTGGATGGCCAGGGCGCCCCCTCGACGTCGCTGTTCACGGAGAACAGCAAGGACGCCAAGGTCAACTGCCTGGACAAGGCCGCGGACTTCATCAACAAGTCCTCGCCGGAGCTGCAGGGCCGCTCGGACCTGGTGTTCCTGAAGGACTCGCGCGCGGGCGCCGAGGGCCAGTCGGGCCACGTCGTCGTGCGCCAGGGCGAGCGCGTGCTGGACCCCAGCAACGGCAAGAGCTGGGACGACATGAAGTCGTACCTCCAGGGCAACTCGCACTACACCGAGGCGGGCTCGCTGCCCGGCACCACCGCGGCCAAGGTGTTCGGCACGGAGGCGGGCTCGCCCGAGCGCGCCCAGGCGCTGGCGGACGCGAACGTGTCCCCCGAGCTGCAGCAGATGATGGTGGCCGACTACCCGGCGGACGTGGGCAGCGTGCCGGACGCGGCCAACGTGCAGCCGCACGAGACGACCATCCCGGGCCAGGCGGGCCCCGTGTCCGTGGAGTTCAGCGACACGCTCGAGAAGGACGTGAAGAAGGAGGACGGCTTCGTCACCGTGTCCATCAACGCGGAGACGTCCGTGTCCGCGTCGGGCTCGGTGGAGTTCAAGAAGGCCAAGGTCGGCGTGGGCGCGTCCGTGGAGGGCAGCGTCGAGGCCGGCAAGAGCATGTCGTACGAAGTGAAGATGACGGAGGCGGACTTCGAGAAGCTCAAGCGCGGTGAAATCGCGCCGCCGCACCCGCTCAACCCGGAGACGATTCCGGACGGCACGTCCATCAAGATGGAGCAGAGCCAGTTCACCGGCTACGGGCTGGACGTGGGCCTGTCCTACCACGCGGTGGAGCTGGGCATCTCCGGTGACGTCAAGAGCGGCAAGGGCATGTCCATCGAGGTGAGCCGCACGGGCGACAAGCTGTCGATGACGACGGGCCCCACGGAGTTCATCGAGAACAACGGCAAGGTGACGCTGGGCGCCGGCCCCGTCTCCGTGAGCATGGGCCGCGAGGACACGCTCAAGGAGTACAAGCTGCGCACCGCCGAGTTCGACCTGGGCAACCCCGAGGGCCAGAAGGCCTTCGAGGCCTTCGCCAAGGACGGCCGGATGCCGGAGAAGGAAGGCCCGGGCGTGTCCAACACGCTGCGCTTCGACAAGGTCAACTACGAGTCGACGGGCGGCAAGGTGGGCATCGACGTGGGGCCGTTCAGCATCGAGACCGACGGCACCACCAACACCGGCGACTACCTCATCACGCACCACCCGGATGGGACCAAGTCGATGACGTCCGACATCACCTACGGTGGTGACCACCCGGACATCACCATCGAGCAGAAGTACGACAAGGACGGCAAGCTCGTCGCCGGCTCCGAGAAGTTCGCGATGAAGTTCGACACGAAGGACGACAACGCGCGCGAGCTGCTCGTGTACTCGTTCACCGGTGACGCGGACAAGGCGAAGGCCGCGCGCGAGCACGACAAGCCCATCACCCTCAACCTGACGGCCGACGACATCGAGGAGATGCAGCGCCGCTCCGGCATCCAGGCGCAGAACGGCGGGCACATGGGCATCAACGTCCTGCTCACCGACTACGACGGCAAGCCGAATGATCCGCTGATGGCGGTGCGCAACATGGCGTGCTCGCCGGCGTACAACGAGTACAAGCTGGCGCAGAGCTACTTCGGGCTCTTCATGGACGAGGGCAAGAAGCCCCTGTCGGGCGAGCTCGTCATCGGCTGAGCCAGCACGGTTTCACCCCCGCGAGCCCGGGTCCTCGAGGTGAGGGCCCGGGCTTCGTCGTGTCTGTCGTGGAGGGAACACGTGCTCGCGCGGGGCGAGGTGACGCTGGACCAGGTGTCGCGTCCGGGCGAGGGTCCGGGCCTCCACCTCGCGCCCGACCTCCGGGAGACATCCGATGACGCAGCCCCCTGGACGCATCACGGAGTACCCGCTCACGGCTGATGGAACCGGGCCCTATGGAATCTGCGCCGGGCCTGATGGCGCGCTCTGGTTCACGGAGGTGCACGCGGGCCGCGTGGGACGCATCGACCTGGACGGCGCGGTGACGACCTTCGCGCTGCCGACGCCGGACTCGGGGCCCTCCGTCATCACCGCGGGGCCCGACGGCGCGCTCTGGTTCACGCAGCAGAAGGCGAACCGCATCGGCCGGGTGACGACGCGTGGCGAGGTGCGTGAGTTCGCGCTGCCGACAGAGGGGTCCGGCCCGTTCGGGCTCTGCGCGGGGCCTGACGGCGCGCTCTGGTTCACGCAGATGTCGACGCATCGGCTGGGGCGAATCACCCTGGAGGGCGCCGTCACCGAGTTCGCGCTCGAGGCCGGCAGCTACCCGTCGTTCATCGCCTCCGGGCCGGATGGAGCGCTCTGGTTCACGCAGAACGCGAGCAATCGCATCGGGCGAATCACGGTGGACGGACAGGTCTCCGGGTTCGCGCTGCCCACGCCGAAGGCGGGCCCCGTCGGAATCACGCGGGGGCCGGATGAGGCGCTGTGGTTCGTGGAGATCCTCGCGGACCGCATCGGGCGCATCGGGCTCGACGGAGGCATCACCGAGCATCCGTTGCCTCGGGCCGGCGCGAAGCCGCACGCCATCGTCACGGGCGCCGACGGTGCGCTCTGGTTCACCCAGTGGGGAAGCAATCACATCGGACGGATGACGACCTCGGGTGAGGTCACCGAGTACGCCATCCCCACCGCGAAGGCGGAGCCGCACGGCATCGCGACGGGGCCGGATGGCGCGCTGTGGTTCGCGGAGGAGGCGGGGAAGATAGGGCGCCTGGCGCCGCGCTGAGGCCCGCCCTGCCGGGGACACGTCTCGAAAGCCACCATGGCGGCGGCGCGTTCAAGACGCAGTCCGGCGAGCCTCCGCCAGGAGTCCCTCGGCGCATGCGCCGCACGGGACGATACGGCGACGGCAGGCACGCAGCGCGCCTTGCCGAGCACGGACACCCCACCAGCTCGCGCATGCCGCCCTTCCGGGTGCGCGCCGTGCAGCCCGCCCTGACGGCATCGCGGGTCGCGAGGCGAGCGAGGCCATTGCCACGCCTCGAAGAGCCTCGCCGCTGTCCCTTTCGGGTCCGCGCCGCTCAGGCCGCGACGACGGCGTCGGGCTCGCGGCGCACCTTGCCGAGCGAGTCCATTGCCACGCCTCGAAGAGCCTCGCCGCTGTCCCTTTCGGGTCCGCGCGCTCAGGCCGCGACGACGGCGTCGGGCTCGCGGCGCACCTTGCCGAGCGCGGCCATTGCCACGCCTCGAAGAGCCTCGCCGCCGTCCCTTTCGGGTCCGAGCCGCTCAGGCCGCCACGACGGCGTCGGGCTCGCGGCGCACCTTGCCGAGCGCGGCCACCACGACCTCAGGCCCGGCACCGGGCTTGTGCGCGTTCTCGCTCAGGTGCCGTCGCCACGCGCGCGCACCGGGCAGGCCCTGGAACAGGCCCAGCATGTGCCGCGTCACCGCGCTCAGCGGCGCGCCCCGCTGACAACTGCGCTCGATGTACGGGAGCATCGCCTCCACCACCTCGTGGCGCTCGCGCGGGGCCTCCGTCACACCGAAGAAGCGGCGGTCCGCCTCCGCCAGGAGGTACGGATTCTCGTAGACGGCGCGGCCAATCATCACCCCGTCCACGTGCTTCAGGTGCTCGGCCGCCGCGTCCAGCGTCTTGATGCCGCCGTTGATGCTGATGTCCAGGTGCGGCAGCTCCTGCTTGAGCCGGTGCACCAGGTCGTAGCGCAGCGGCGGCACGTCGCGGTTCTCCTTGGGGCTCAGCCCCTGGAGCCACGCCTTGCGCGCATGCACGATGAAGCGCGTGCACCCTTCCGCGGCAATCAGCCGCACGAAGCGCTCCAGCGTGGGCCACTCCTCCAGCTCATCGATGGCGATGCGCGACTTCACCGTCACCGGGATGCTCACCGCCGAGCGCATCGCGCCCACCAGCCTCGCCACCAGCTCCGGCTCCGCCATCAGGCACGCGCCGAAGCGGCCCGACTGCACCCTGTCACTGGGGCAGCCCACGTTCAGGTTCACCTCGTCGTAGCCCCACGACTCGGCGATGCGCGCCGCCTCCGCCAACGCCTCCGGCTCCGAGCCCCCCAGTTGGATGGCCACCGGGTGCTCGGCCGCCTCGTAGCCCAGCAGCCGCTCGCGGTCGCCGTGGAGCACGGCGCCCGTGGTCAGCATCTCCGTGTACAGGAGCGTGTGCCGACTGATTTGACGGTGGAAGTACCGGCAGTTCCGGTCCGTCCAGTCCATCATCGGCGCGACACACAACGGCATGGGGCTTGAGGGCATCATGGGCAGGACCTGGGAAACGTCCTGCATCTACCCGGCTTTTCCTCCCCTGCCCACCCCCCAGTGACGCCCGGAGGCCCGAAGAGCGAGGAGTCGGACGACCTCCCCGGCTAGGCTCCGCCCCCGTGCCTCCGAGCCCGCCCCTGCTGGACGACATGCTGCTCTTCACCGAGGTGGTCACTGCTGGAGGGCTCACCGCCGCCGCCCAGCGGCTGGGCCTGCGCAAGTCCACCGTGAGCCGCCGGCTCTCCGCGCTCGAGGAGCGGCTCGGGGTCCGCCTGCTGGAGCGCAACGCGCGCCACCTGCGCCTCACCGAGGCGGGGCGCGACTACCATGTCCACTGCGCTCGGCTGGTCTCCGAGGCCCGCGAGGTGAACCGCGCCCTGGGTGAGTCCCGCGCCACGCCCCAGGGCACCCTGCGCATCGCCACCCTCTCCCTGCTGGGCGAGCTGCTCACCCCCCTCATCGCGGAGCTGCTCCTGCACCACCCGCTGCTGCGCGTGGAGCTGGCGCTCGCCGAGGCCCACGTCGACCTCATCGCCGAGGAGTACGACGTGGCGCTGCGCACCGGCCCGCTCGCCGACTCGTCGCTGGTGGCCAGGAAGCTCGGGCGGCTGCGCACCGGCTACTACGCCAGCCCCGCGTACCTGGCCCGCCAGGGCACACCCCGCACCCCCGCCGACCTCCAGGGCCATGCCTGCGTCGTGCTCGCCGAGCCCCGTACCGACGAGGTCTGGTTCTTCGGCGAGGGCCGCGACGCCCTGAGCCGCCCCGTCACCGGCCGCCTCCGCGTCCCCAGCGTGCGCGCCGGACAGGCCGCCGCCCGCGCGGGCCTGGGCGTGGTCCGACTGCCCGCCTCCCTCGTCGTCGACGACGTGCGCAGCGGCCTGCTCGTCCCCGTCCTGGAGGCGGCGACTCCGCCGGGTCTCCCCGTGTTCGCCGTCTACCCGAGCAGCCGCCAGCTCCCACCCAAGCTGCGCGCCTTCTTGGCGCTGCTCTCGGAGCGCGGCGCGTCGCTGCCCTGGGAGGTGGAGGCGCCCTCCCCCCGGAGACGTTGAGGGCCCTTCACGCAACCTCGCGTTCCGTGAGGGACGCTCGTCCCCGAGCGCCCCGGCCACTACATGTCCTGCTCGAACCGAGGCACGGCTCCGACACGCCGCGCCTCCAACTCAGGAGGACAGGACATGGCCACGGACGTCATCGAGCTGGGCGACGCGCGGTTCCACCAGGAGGTGCTCGAGTCGAAGGAGCCGGTGCTGGTGGACTTCACCGCCACCTGGTGCCCACCATGCCGCGCCATCGCCCCCACCGTGGCCGCGCTCGCCACCGAGTACCGGGGCCGCATGAAGGTGGCGAAGCTGGACGTGGACGCGAACCAGGAGACCGCCCAGCGCTACAACATCCGCTCCGTCCCCGCCCTGCTGCTCTTCAAGGACGGCCAGGTCGTCCAGCAGCTCCTGGGCGCCATGCCCCGGGCGAAGCTGGAACAGGCGCTGCTTCCCCACCTGTAGACCCAGGGGCCCCCCGCTGGCGGGCTAATGGCTCGATACAGCGAGACTCGGGGCCCCAGAGCCCGGCATTCCGTTGCAAGTCAAAAAGGAAGGCTGGCGATTCTCCCCAGGTGAGGTAGTCACGGGCCGCCTCGGCTGTGTCACACGAAGGTGACACCCGGGGCATGCCCCCATCCGGGAGGGAAGCGATGCTCGAAAGGCTGATGCCCAAGTCGGACGAGTTCTTCGACGACTTCGACAAACAGTGCGCCGCCACAGTGCAGGGCGCGAAGATGCTTCACGAACTGCTCAGCGACTACACGGACGTGCCCAGGCGGGTCCAGGCGCTCAAGGACGTGGAGCACCAGGGTGACGAGGTCACCCACACCGCCTTCAACCGCCTGCACAAGCAGTTCATCACCCCGTTCGACCGGACGCAGATCCACTCGCTGCTGTCGCGCATCGACGACGTGCTGGACCTGGCGAACGCGGCCGCGTCACGGCTGCACTACTACGAAATCCAGAGCAGCCTGCCGGACGCGACGGAGCTGGCGCGGCTCCTGGTGCTGTCCGCCCAGAAGGTGCAGGAGGTGGTGGCGGCGCTGCGGCTCATCAAGAAGCCGGAGCAGATCCTCGCCGGCTGCAAGGAGATCAAGCGCCTGGAGACGCAGGCGGACGAAGTGCTTCGCTCGGGCCTGGGCCGGCTGTTCAAGAGCGGGGTCGACACTCTGACCATCATCAAGTGGAAGGAGATCTACGACCTCATCGAGACCGCCACGGACAAGTGCCAGGGTGTGGCGAACGTCATCGAAGGCGTGGTGCTGGAGCACTCCTGAGATGCTACTCGCGGCCGTCATCCTCATCGTCGGAGTGGCTCTCATCTTCGATTTCATCAACGGCTTCCACGACGCGGCGAACTCCATCGCCACCGTGGTGTCCACCCGGGTGTTGTCACCGAACCTGGCCGTGGCGTGGGCCGCCTTCTTCAACTTCGTCGCCGCCTTTGGCGGCGGTGTCCATGTCGCCAACACCATGGGCAAGGGCATCATCAACTTCGAGCTGCTCCGCGCCGCGGGCCCCACCGCGGTGCTGTCGGTCATCTTCGCGGCGCTGATGGGCGCCATCGCCTGGAACCTGCTCACGTGGTGGTGGGGGCTGCCGTCGTCGTCCTCGCACGCGCTGGCGGGCGGCATGATTGGCGCGACGCTGCCCGTGCTGGGGCTGAAGGGCCTGATGGGCGCGGGCATCGCCAAGATTGCAGCCTTCATCGTGCTCTCGCCGCTCATCGGCACCACGCTGGGCATGACGCTGATGCTGGTGAGCACCTGGGTGGTGCACAAGCAGACGCCGCGCGTGGTGGACGTCTGGTTCCGCCGGCTGCAGCTCGTCTCGTCCGCCATCTTCTCCTACAGCCACGGCACCAACGACGCGCAGAAGGTGATGGGCATCATCGCCGTGGTGCTCTTCGGCACCATCTGGGCGGACCGGCCGTTCCACATCGACTGGTGGATGATCATCTCCTGTCACGCGGCCATCGCGCTGGGGACGTTCTTCGGCGGCTGGCGCATCATCCGCACCATGGGCCACAGCTTGACGAAGCTCGCGCCCATCGGCGGGTTCAGCGCGGAGACGGGCGGCGGCGTCACCATCATCGCGCTGGCGGAGCTGGGCATCCCCGTGTCCACCACCCACACCATCACCGGCGCCATCGTCGGCGTGGGCTCCACGCGCGGCTGGCGCGCGGTGAAGTGGGGCGTGGCGGGCCGCATCATCTGGGCCTGGGTGTTCACCATCCCCGCCTCCGCGTTGATGGCGCTGCTCATCTACGGGATGACCCAGATCGTCGTCCGTCTGGTGGGCTGAGGGCCCACCACCCTCCCCGCCCGCGCCGGCCACTTCCTTCGGGAGGCCCGCGGGCGGGTGTAGCATCCCGGGCGCCATGCGCCTCATCCTCAACCCTGGGCGGGAGGGAGAGCAGGAGCTGCTGCTCCCCGAAGGCGTCACCACCATCGGCAGGACGGAGGAGAGCTCCGTCTGCGTGCTGCACAAGAGCCTGTCGCGAAGGCACGCGCGGCTGGAGCGCGAGAGCTCGCGCGTCGTGCTGGTGGACCAGGGAAGCAAGAACGGCACCTTCGTCGGCGAGCAGCGCGTGGAGCGCCACGAGCTCCACGCGGGGCAGGCCTTCCGCTGCGGCGAGGTGTGGTTCCAGCTCGTCGCGGGAGACCCCGACGCGGACGCGGGGCTGAGCCCGCTGCACACGCGCACGCTGGACACGCGCTTCTCCCCCGCGCCCGGGGAGCTGTCCCTGGACGCGCCGCGCCTCAGGGTGCGCCCGGAGCCGGAGACGGACCCGACGCGCGAGCGGCTCCAGGTGCTGCTCGCGGTGGCGCAGCTGTTGTCGTCGCCCGGCTCGCTCGACTCGCTCCTGGAGCGCATCCTCCAGCTCGTCTTCCGCGTGCTCGGCGTGGACCGGGCCGCGCTCCTGCTCGTGGACGAGCCCACCG